>JBAYIR010000016.1:0-4958 GCA_041665505.1 Patescibacteria group bacterium | reverse complement strand
TATCCTATAAGGTATTGGTAAATTAAAGAGTAATTTAACTCAAAAAACTAGTCTTGAAAGAAAGACTAGTTTTTTGCTTGTTTTGTATGATATAATTTAGTTGTTATTAAAAGTATTAATATTCTATTTTTGTTTAAAATTCTCATGAATCGTCATTTATTTATTCTAACATTATTATTATCTGGGCTTGTTTTGTCTTATTTTAATATTGCCAGTGCGGCTCCTTTAGCTGATAGGCTTAAAGGTTATATTTTATTACAAGTTGAAAGTCACGGCGAGGCATGGTATGTAATACCAACAGAAGCTAAACGTACATATTTGGCCAACGGCGAGGCCGCTTATAGTGTTATGTCAAAGCTTGGTCTAGGTATTACCAATAATAATTTAGCTAAAATTCCAGTGGGGATTGATTCTCGTATAGTGGATATTGATAGTGACAGCGATGGCTTGGCTGACAAGCTGGAAGAGGGTTTAAAAACTAATCCGAATAATATTGATAGTGACAGCGATGGCTATAGTGATTATGAGGAAGTGACTCATGACTATAACCCACTGGGTAAGGAAAAAAATATTTATGATCAAGACTTGGTTAACCGCCTGAAAGGAATAATATTATTACAAGTAGAAGAAAAAGGCCAAGCTTGGTATGTGCATCCAGTCGATGGGCGACGTTATTATATGAAAGATGGACCGTCAGCCTATGAGATTATGCGTTTTTTGAGTTTAGGCATTACTAATGATAATTTAAATCAAATAACAGTTTCAAATTTTAATGTTACTTTGCCAAGCACTGCTGTGTCAGCCGATACCCAAGCACCTAGCAAACCAACGAATGTTACAGCTACAGCTACCTCAACTCAAATAACTTTGAATTGGGCTGTCTCCACTGATAATGTTGGTGTGACACAATATCGTATTGAAAGATCAAACTCTGCTACTACAGGTTTTAGTTTAATTGCTACTAGTAATCATAATGTATATATCAATTCGGCTTTGTCAGCTAATACTACTTATTATTATCGTGTGCAGGCTGTTGATGCCTCTGGTAATCTATCAGCTTATTCAGATATAGTCAGTGGACGGACAGGCCAATTGGTTATTGATACCCAAGCACCTAGCAAACCAACGAATGTTACAGCTACAGCTACCTCAACTCAAATAACTTTGAATTGGGATGTCTCCACTGATAATATTGGTGTGGCTGCTTATAATATTTTACGTTCGACAGATTCTGGCACAAATTTCACCAAAATAAATTCTAGTATTACTAATCGATTTATTGATAGTGGTCTTAGTGCTAATACTACTTATTATTATGTAGTTAGTGCTTATGATGTAGCTGGCAATGTATCTTTAAATTCTAGTCAGACTTCAGCCCGCACTGGTGCGGTAAATACTATATTGCCAAATGGCGATACTCAAGCGCCAACAACCCCAAGTAATTTAACAGCCAGTTCAAATGGTTCTCAAGTTAATCTGAGTTGGTCTGCTTCGACAGATAATACAGCCGTATCTGGCTATCGTATTTTACGTTCTAATACAAATGGTAGTGCTTATGTCCAAATAGCGTCCTCAAATACAACTACTTATACAGACAATAATTTAAATGCTAATACTTATTATTATGTGGTGAGAGCCTATGATGCAGCTGCTAATGTCTCAACTGATTCAAATCAAGCTCAAGCAGATATTGCCCCACCTGTTCAGTATATCAGTATTAGCCAACCTTATAGTGATAAAATTGTAGTAGCTAATATTGAAGCTCCAGAAAATACTAGTTACATTTGGTATAAAAATAGTAGTCAGATGGCTAGTGGAATTTCAGCTACTACTTTTTTAGCCCACTTTGATGGTAATTTACAAACAGTCAATAATGAAAGTCCTTTAAGTCAAACTGGTATTAGTTATGCTAGTGCTAAATTTGGCCAAGGTATGAGAGGTAAAGCAGAATATCCCATAACCAATAATTTAAATTTTGATGAGGGGACTATAGAATTTTGGTTGACCTTGGATCAGCCTTTAAATAGCAGCGTATATAGTTTATCAGGGGGTGATTCATATATTTTTAAATATATTAATTCAGTTAACTATCAGAAGATACTAATGAATATCAAAACTGATATAGCAGCTTTGGTATTTACGGTGCATAGTGGTAGTACTGATGTTGATTGGAGTGAAGCTGTACAAATCAACACTCGTTATAATGATACGCCTGCTAATCAGCCAATATTTTTGGCTATGACTTATTCCAAGTCAGCTAATAAGTCTAGTTTATATCTAAATGGTTTTAAGATATCACAAAATCATTTTAATGGTTTTAATTTTGATTCGGCCAATAGCAATTTAGTTATTGGTAATAATAACGCAGTAGTTGATGAATTTAGAATTTTGAATAAAGCTTTAAGTGCTGAAGAAATAATGAATAATTATACTAGAGGTACTGCTTTTGGGGCTAATGAAATTTATTATAGTGGTACAACAAATGCTAATAATAATTTGCAATTGAGTATTAATTTAAATAGTGCAAATTATACAGCAAATGCAGTAGTAAAAGATCCAAAAATTACTAATATCTCTCCAGATGCCTATGTTTTATCCAATCGTAATAGTATTAATTTAAGTTTTAATACAGCCAGCGCAGCAAGCTGTCGCTACGGAAAAGAAGCAGATAATTTTAATGATCTAGTATCACTAGCTAGTGGTACTGGTACCAGCCACAGTATTAATTATACAGTTACCAGCGTTGTGCCTTCTCATGATTTTTATATCAAGTGTCAGAGTAGCACTGATGGTGATGATTATGCTTTTTATAGACGCTTGAGAGTTTTGCCAGCGCTAGACAACAATTGGCCAAAGACGAGCTCTATTACTTGGGGCAATACCATCGTAGATAGTGAGGTCGCTACGCTTGCTAAATACGATATGATTAGTTTGGCCAAAGATAATTTATCTAGATCTAGTCTCTTACAAAGTATAAAAGAAAATAATCCCAAGATAATATTATTGCCCTATGTCAATGCGCCGGATAATAATATTAGTTATGGGGTTAGTAGTTTTCCACATCAAGATTTTTTTGAAAAATTATCTGATAATTGGCGCTTGCGTAATGTGCAGGGGCAGTATGTAACCAATTTACATTTTCCAAATGTAATGAATTATAATTTATTAACAAGTTTGCCTTGGGCAGAAGCCTTGTCTCAACACGTCAAAGATGATGTGGTTAGTCGTGGTGACTGGGATGGTGTTTGGTATGATGTGGTAGATACAAATTTTTGGTGGATATATGATTATCAATTGAATCGTTTTACGCAATATCCAGATTTTGATCTAGATGGAGTAAATGAGGACTTAAATATTGTTACTGACTACAACAAGGCTAGAAATATCTGGGTAAATGGTATGGCTGAAATTATGACTTTAACAAGGCAAGCTATTGGCCAAGATGTTATTATTGTAGGTAATAATGGAGATGCTAATGCCAATCTTTATACTGGTAAGATGTGGGAGCGTTTTCTTTATTATCATGAAGGTGGCTTTACCAATAATCTAGCAGCCTATTTGAGTAGTAATAATAGCAATAGTTTTACTTATTGGAATACTAACACGGCATATCCTCACCTCAATTGGAATTTATTTGAGATGAATACTTTCACTAATTATCAGAGACATCGATTGGGCATGACTGCTAGTTTGTTGGGGGGTGTTTATTATAATCCTTCTAATCGTAATGACTATAGGCAACTTTATTGGTATGATGAATTTTGGGTTGATTGGGAGACTGGCGAAGTAAGCAGTGATGCCAGCACAGGACGAGGCTATTTAGGACAACCAGTCAGCGATGCCTACACAATTGGCACTAATATTTGGCGGCGTGATTTTCAGCATGGTATCGCGATTGTTAATAGTAGTGCTAGCTCAGCCACTATTGATTTAGGGGATACTTTCAGATATATAAAAGGTTCACAAGATCCTGTGGCTAATCCCGGGGGTGCAGTTTCGCAGTTAGTTTTATCAGCTTATGATGCCAGAATATTATTGACCACCAAGGATAATGACCCCTTACTGGGTCGACCTTAGAGTTTTTTAGTTTTGTTTGTTTTCCCTCTTGGCTATATTAAAAATAATTAAATACTAAATTAGTATTATATTTTTATTTAATTTATGCTATAATAGCATTGTCTTTAATTATATTAATTATATATATTAATAATCTCTAAAATTAAATTATGAAAAAAGTAAAAACACAAATTAAGAGTCGTGTGGCAACTAAAAATGATATTTCGGTTGGCCATAAAATAGCTCTTTCTATGCTAGTTTTTTCAGCCTTTTTTGTAGGGCTAAATTTTGCTGGTATGGCCTTTTCTATTGAAGGTGATTTACCACTTGGCCTTATTAGGCCAATAAACAAACCATCAAAACCAGTACCGCTGGTGATAACTAATTTACAAGACGCTCAAGTTAATTTGAATATTTCCAATCCAGATGGAGCACAAATTCATTTTACTATAGCGACCACAACTCTGGGTTTCTTGGATTTAGGTAGTAATAATTTTCAACCCGATTACTTTGGCCCTGTAGTTAGTCGAGAACCATTGAAATTATCTTTATCTCATATGGAGCAAGGAAATTATACTTTCCCTTCTAGAATTATAAATATTTTTTCCTATGCCTCTACTACTGGTGGTGGGCTTACTGACTGGGGTATGAATTCAATTGATGATCCAAATGCACTCTCTTATCGTCTATGCTTACCAGAATCACAAGTCTTTTTTGGAGATACTAATCCAGTATCCTATTATTATGATGTTAACGGCACACCATATTTTGACAAAAAGCTTACTCAAATGGCTACTCCAAAACCATGTAATCAGCTTTTAGCTAATGCCTTAGATTTGACTAATATTTTTTCTGCCGATGTTAATTTGCCAGTTTATGATGTAAATTTCTCAACCGTATAT
>JBAYIR010000015.1:0-6049 GCA_041665505.1 Patescibacteria group bacterium | reverse complement strand
ATGCTAAGGTTTCACAAGTCGTACCAATTGATAGATTGAGTATTGTCTTTGCTATTTTACTTTCCTTTTTAATTTTGGGAGAAAAAATATCACTCAAAATAGCTTTAGGAGCTTTACTGATGGTGCTGGGAGCAATTATGGTAGCTCTTGGTTAAATCAAATAATATAAAAAATAAAAAACTCTCTAACAATTGATAGGGAGTTTTTTTATAATAAAATTATTTTAACAATCTAGGTGGTGCTTTAAAAGTAGAACCAGCATTATTGGCTGAAGCTGATGTAGCTCCTCCTAATCCCGCCCTAATACCACCACCTGAGCCTGGTCGCTGTGACTGATGAGAACTAGAATTGCCTGAAATAGAAATGGAGCCTCTATTTTTTTGTAAAAAATCTGGCAGCTCTGTATCCGGAGTAGCATGGAGCTCAGCTCTTTTGTCAGCCGCTCTAGTAGCTCTAACACTGGGAGCTGCTTTTTGAACACTAGCTGCAGGCTTTTTTATTGCTTTTTCTGGCTTGACCTCCCCTCTACCCCAATGTTCCAAAATAGCTTTAAGGTCTTTTTTATCATCGGGACTAAAATTTTTATCCCCTAGAGCTTTCTTATAATCAGCTTCTCTTTTATCCTTAGTATATCTACCAGTACTAATAGCCGCTCGCCTTTTTTCGATGATTTCATATACAGACTTTTGATTATTAGCTAAATTTTGCAAGGCACCACTTCTAGTAGCATCATAAAGTTTACCTTTCAAATTACCTTTAAAATTACGCCCAGTAGGTAATTTTTTACCTACTATATCATCTATCATGCTCATAATATTTTTTTTAACAAATCTTATTTACAGAATATCATAATTTATTTAATTTTGCTATTTGATCAAATTATCAACCCCCGCCGCGTTTGACGCGACGGGGGTTATCACAGCCGAGCTCTTGCTCTGAACATCAGACTGCTTCCAGAGCGGCCAGAAACTGCTCCGTGGTGATGGGAGCGTTGGTGTCCCGACTGACCTCGAGAATGGCTTGGATGCGCTCATTGCTGGTCCAGCTCATCCGGCGAGTTGCCCAGAGCAGAACCGCCAAGTTGGCGTAGTTCTTCAGGCCGGAAAAGCCGATGATCAGATCTCCGCACGCGATGGAGATGCTGTTAGGGATTTCCTGACCATAGACAGTGCGCCCCCAAGAAGTCAAAAGCCTCGGTTGTTCAAACCGAATGCGCCGGCAACACTCCAGAGAGTTGTTGAAACAGCGTGGCACTTGATCAAGTGGCACGTCGCCAATCTGCTGCACCAAGAGCACTGCATTGCTACTCTGACTAATTACAGCCAGATAGCCCGAGGCCAATTCCGGTGCCTCGTTGCCGGCCACTTCTGGGCTCATCAGGACAGCCTCTTCCACCAAAAGGGCCAAACGGCCCAGGACATTACTAGCTACCAACATGACTGTCTCCTTCCTAAACTACTGGTGACACCTAGCCCATCCGCTGGATAGCGTCAGCCAAAGATTGCCAGTCTTCGGCATCCAAATTCCAAGGTTTCAAGACCAGAATCAGCCCAATAATCAAGAGCATGATGTGCCAGCCCTTGATATTGGAGCTACTTGGCTGTGTGTGACTTTTCATTGCCTTCCCTTTCGTTTCGGGGTAAAATGGATGGTACATAACTAATAAATAGCTTATACCCTCACTTAAATATTTGTCAAACAAAAAAATGCTCAAAAATAGTGGCAAAATACATATCTATACTGGTGATGGCAAAGGAAAAACTACTGCCTCTTTGGGTTTGGCTATAAGGGCCATTGGACATGGTCTAAAAGTAGGCATTATTTTTTTTGATAAAGGCGGAGATTACTACGGCGAAAGGAAAATATTGGACAAATTAAAAGCTGATGGTTTAAGCTATCAAGCTTTTGGAGAAATCCGCATGACCGAAGGTAAAGGTTTTCGCTTCAAAAATAATACCGAAGATCTCCAACAAGCTCAACTGGCAATTGATAAAGCGATTGCCTGGATGAAACAAGATTTTAATCTACTAATTCTTGATGAAATAAATACTACTGTCAAAACTGGCTTACTGAAAATAGAAGATATTTTGCATTTACTTAGCCAAAAACCCGAACAACTAGAGCTAGTCTTGACTGGGCGCTATTGCCCTGATAAAGTAATGGAACTGGCTGACCTAATTACTGAAATGAAACCTATTAAACACTATCTAAAAGCTGGTTTAATAGCCCGAAAAGGTATTGAATTTTAAATTATTATAAGCATGAAAAAAATATTTGTTTTTATTATTCTACTGCTAACTGTTGGCTTTATTTTTTATTTTTGGCAACAAAATAATCAGCCCCCCGTAGTATCCACGACACAAAATTGGCAAGTATCTTTTCAATTTTCCGAGTCAGAGTCTATTGATATAAATTTTAGCAACGAGGAGGCCTTGAGTCTAGCTGAAATGACCGAATTGATAAGCCAACAAGAAGCTTGGGATTATAAATTTGATGATTATGGCGAAATGGGAGTATTACTTAGTCAAATCAAAGATAAAAAAAATGGGCAAGATCAAAAATATTGGCAATACTTTGTAGCTGGTGAGCAACCACAAATATCTATAGATAAATATTTCCCAGCTAACAATGCTTATATTGAATGGAAATTTATTAAATCCGAATTTTAAGCCCTAGAATCAAAACAACTATAAATATGAATAAAAAAAATCTATTACTAATCCTTATTGTTTCGGCTGTGGCTTTGACTGCCCGTTTTATTCCCCATCTGCCAAATTTTTCACCCCTAGCTAGTGTCATGCTATTTGCCGGTACTTATGGTCAATCAAAAAAATATATTATCCTACCTTTAATGGCTCTGTTTATTTCTGATTTATTTATTGGTTTTTACAAATTTGAAATTATGTTGTCTGTCTATAGCTCTTTACTTCTAATCGGTCTAGCTGGCTTCTGGCTAAAGAAAAACAAAAATATCTTAAATGCCGCCAGCGCTAGCCTAGCCGGCGCTTTGTTATTTTTTCTAATCACCAACTGGGCAGTTTGGTATTTTGGCAGCTGGTATAGTCATGATTTAACTGGACTAGCTTTATGTTACAATTTAGCTATTCCTTTTTTCAAAAGCACTTTACTAAGCAATATAAGCTATGCCGCCTTACTCTTTACTGGCTATGAAATAATCCCTCAACTAATCAAACAAAAAAAATTAGTCACCACTAAATAAAATATTCCCCCGTCCTCCTCAAATCATGGAGGACGTTTTTTTTATTTTATGGTATAATAAAGATAATAAAAACTAAAAATTAATTATCTAATAAGATGACTCTCAATACTCTATTTAAAAAAGCTTCTGAAAGTAAGGCCTCTGATCTTCATATTATTGTTGGCAAACCACCTATCTTAAGAATAGATGGCGAATTAAAGATAATGTCTGATATGCCTGATGTTACTCGAGAAAAAGCCGAGGAATTAGTCTTTAGTATTTTAACTGAGCGCCAAAAAGCAAAATTTATTGACGAAAGAGAACTAGATATTTCTTATGAAATTCCCAAATTTTCTCGTTATCGTGTCAATCTACATTGGGAAAAAGATAATATTGGTTTAGTAGCTCGTGTTATCTCCAATGAAGTACCCAATCTAGAAGATTTGGGACTACCACCAATTGCCAATGAAATGATTGAACGTATTAGTGGTCTACTGTTAGTCACTGGACCAACTGGTTGTGGTAAATCTACTACTTTAGCCGCTATGGTAGAAAAAATAAATAGCATGCGTTTTGCCAATATTATCACTCTAGAAGATCCAATAGAATATATCCATAAACCAAACAAAAGTATTATCAAACAACGTCAATTAGGTAATGATATGTTATCTTTTGATGGCGCCTTACGTCATGTTTTACGTCAAGATCCAAATGTCATTATGGTGGGTGAAGTCAGAGACTTAGAAACCATGTCGGCTACTATTACTCTAGCTGAAACTGGTCATTTGGTATTAGCTACTCTTCATACTCATAATGCTTCACAAACTATTGATCGTATTATAGATGTTTTTCCCCCTCACCAACAATCTCAAGTTAGACTACAATTATCTATTTCCTTAAATGGTATTATCTCTCAACAACTTTTACCAAAAGTTGGTGGCGGTCGTATCGCCGCTAGAGAAATACTAATTAATACTCCAGCCGTAGCCAATATTATCCGAGAAAACAAAATTCCTCAGATAAAAAGCGTCCTACAAACCAGTGCGGATGAAGGGATGTTTTCTATGGAACAAGATATCAAAGAGCTCTTAAAACAAGGTCTAATAGAAGAAACTACTGCCTTGGCTTATCTCAATAATTTACAATAATGGCTCAATTAGATTTAGCTAATATTGCCCTATTCAAAAACCTAAGTAATGATGAAATAAAACTTATCAAAAATTTTTTGATTGAAGTAAAATACAATCAAGATGATTTGATATTTAGCCAAGGAAAAATCCGAGATAAAATAATTATTGTTGATGATGGTTTGGTAGTTTTAGAGGCAGAATTAAAAGGTCCTAAGACTATTGCTCTATTTAAGTCCGGCGACAGTCTAGGTGAAATGGCTTTGATAGATCAATCCAGTCAACATTTATACAATGTTAAAGTAGTCAGCCCAGAATTTAGTGGCTTTGAATTATCAAGTCACAATTGGCATACTATCATCAAAAAATCTCCTAACACCGCTGAAAAAATTTATCAAAATATCGCTCGTAATCTCAAAAATAGATTAAACCACGCTAATAATAAATTAGTGACTCTTTTTACTACTGGTAAAATGATTGGCAGTTATAACAACTTTACTAGCCTGACTGAAGCTATTATAGATATTATTCAAAATATTATTCCTTCCAATCGCGCTTTATTTTTGACCTACTCACCTGAAACCAAAAAAGCTCTAGTCCATCAAAGTCTGGGTTATCCCGATATCAAAGCTGGACAATATCTTGATGCTCATAAAGATAATGTCCTTAATTTACTAAGCAAAGAACCTGGCACTAGTATTTTTGATAAAGACACTTGGCCTAGAGGATCTTCTGAACTAGCTTATAAATGTGAAAATTTGATCATCTCCCCTATTCATATTAAAAACAGAGTTTTTGGTTTTATAATTCTAGGTGATCGGAGTGATAAAAATAATTTTAGTATAAATAATAAAATACTACTTCAAGCTATAGCCAACCAACTAGCTCCAGCTATAGAAGGTATGCTTTGGGAAAAATTTTCTGCTGCCCAAGCTGAAATAAAAGAGATTTATATTGACCCTTTTGCTAAATACTAGTCTTGATTTACCTAAAACATTATGTTATAGTGTGGTGGCTTTATAGCTTTATTAAGCTATTTTTAATTTTTGGCACCTGTAGCTCAATGGATAGAGCACTTGGCTTCGGACCAAGGGGTTGCGGGTTCGACTCCTGCCGGGTGCACCAAATAAAATAATTATAAAATAAGCCCTTATAGCTTCCGCCTCCGCCAAGGCTTCGGCGGACAGGCGGTTGGTAAAATAACGCTAAGTTATTTAAAATCTTACATAAAATATTTATTATTTATCTTACCCTTATAGCTCAGTTGGTAGATCCGCCAACTGGCGGACTCTTAAGCAAACGGTTCAAATATATGTTCGTCACTTATGTAATATATAATAAGGATAAAAATAAAATATATATTGGTCAAACTTCAAATCTGAAACAAAGACTAGAAAGACATAATGGTAAATTACCAAATAAAATAACATCATTTACTACAAAAAATAAAGGCCAATGGTTGTTAGTTTATAAAGAAAATTTTACAGATAGAAAGCAAGCTATTGTTAGAGAGAAAGAATTAAAAAGCGCTCAAGGAAGAAAGTTTATTAAAAATTTAATTATACATAAGCCCTTATAGCTCAGTTGGTAGAGCAGTTGCCTCTTAAGCAAACGGTCCCAGGTTCGAGTCCTGGTGGGGGCACCATTAAACTTTTATTATTATAGCTCAGTTGGTATATCCGCCAACTGGCGGACTCTTAAGCAAACGGTCCCAGGTTCGAGT
>JBAYIR010000014.1:0-7629 GCA_041665505.1 Patescibacteria group bacterium | reverse complement strand
GTATTAGCAGATTTAAGGCGAGTAGCTATAGGAGATTTTAATATTAAAAATGCTTTGCCTCTTGATAAAGTAGATAAAGATACTTTGGCTAAAAATAAGATTTCGGCTCAGGTTATTATAGAGACTCTAAATGAATATCTTGGTCAGTAATATCTTTGATAAAACGTTGGATATCATAAGGTTTAAAGTCAGTTTTTTTTAATTTTCGAGCAAAATCATTTAAATGTAATGTTTGTTCGCCCATCCGACCGAGCTCTTTTTGATAAAGTTTGTTGAACTTATCAGTGCTAGTGATAGAGTCTGTAGAATAGTATAATTTTTCTATAACTAGTCTTTGTTCCTCAGGGGAGATGTATTGATCCATAGTATTGACGAATTAGCTTTATTATGTTAATATCTTAGCAGTCTTATTATAATTTTAAAGTAAAAAAGCATTTATGCCAAATAAGAAATCTGCAATTAAGGATTTAAAACAAACCAAGAAGCGCACTTTGCGTAATTCTTTGATTAAAAGAAATATCAAAGAAATTATCAAAAAAGGCAAAAAAGCTGCTATGGCTGGTCAAAAAGTGGATGATATTTCCAAAGAATTACAAAAAGCTGTTGATAAAGCTGTAAAAACTAAAGTATTAAAACTTAATACTGGTAATCGTAGAAAATCTCGTTTTGCTGATATGATCAAGAAAACTCCACTAGCTACTCCAAAAACCAAAGAAGCAGCCAAAGATCAAGATAAAAAATAAATTATTAAAAAGTTCTCTCTTCGAGAGCTTTTTTGTTTGCTTAGATATGTGCTAAAATTAAGAACATGGAAACAACAATGGGGATACTTTTTGGTTTTGTAGCCATGCTAAGTTTTGGAATGGGTAATGCAATCGCCAAGGTAGCCATTCAAAAAATAGGCAGTGAGAAAACTATATTTTATAGGAATGTTATTATTAGTATTTTATTATTTTTGGTTTTGATTTTTTTTGGGCAAGATTCTGTATTTTCTGTTAAATATATTTTAATAGCCTCGACAATTGCTGTTGTAGGCTATATTCCACTTTTATTTTTTTATAAGGCTCTCAATCTTGGTAAAGTCGGCATTGTCTCTCCAGTAGCTAATTCATCTACAATTTTTACAGTCTTATTCTCTATAATATTTTTTCATGAAGTAATATCTTTTGGGCAAGGATTGTCCATCACTTTGATAATACTTGGTATAATACTAATATCTTTAAATCCTAAAGATTTAAAGAATTCACATATATTAAAAATTTCATCTGGTATACCTTATGCTCTTATTACCTCAGTACTTTGGGGTTTAGTATTTTTCTTATGGAAGATACCAGTTGATGTTTTAGGGCCAATTCTCACCGTATTGATTGTAGAATTTATTACTATGCTTTGTAGTGCCACACATATTTATGTAAGAAAAAAGGATTTTAAGCTGCCAGATAAAAGAATATTAAAGTATTTGTTTTTTATAGCTTTAGGAGGAGCTATAGGGGGTTTATTTTTTAATATGGGCATTCAAAGGGCCAATGTTTCTATAGTTTCTCCAATTGCTGCGGCTGCTCCTTTGGTAGCAACCTTGTACGGAAAGCTGGTGTTTAAAGAAAAAATTTCTAAACTGCAGTATGGGGCAATAGCTCTTATAATATTAGGTGTAATTTTAGTTTCTTATTTATCAAAATAATATGCTGGCTCAAAATTTAATCAAAACTTTAAAAAAATATTCTTCACAGAAACGTCAGAAAAGCAACCAATGGTTTTTTAAGACTGGTCCAGGCCAGTACGGAGCTGGAGACAAATTTATGGGAGTGACAGTGCCAAACACTAGGTTAGTAGCTAGACAGTTTCTGGACTTAAGTTTTGTAGAAATAGCCAAACTTATCAAATCTCCTATTCATGAAATACGTTTGGCGGGAATTTTGATATTAGTAGAAATAAATAAGCAGGCTATTAAAAATAAGGATAGAGTATTACAAAAAAAAGTATTAAAATTTTATCTACAAAATAAAGCTGGTATCAATAATTGGGATTTAGTAGATTTATCGGCTCATTATATTTTGGGGCAAGCAATCTTAGACGGTTTAGAGTCAAAACAAATTTTGTATAGCTATGCCAAGAGCAATAATTTGTGGCAAAGACGGATAGCTATTATAGCTACTTGGATATTTATAAGAAATGGTGATTTGAATGATTGTTTTAAAATATCTAAACTACTTTTGAAAGATAAAGAAGATTTAATGCATAAGGCGCTTGGCTGGATGCTTAGAGAAGCTTGGAAAAAAGATGGCACTAGAGTAGAAAAGTTTTTGCTAGTCAATTATAAAATTTTACCGCGTACTACTTTACGCTACGCTATAGAGAAAATGCCGGAAGTAAAACGAAAAAAATTTCTTCAAGGAAATTTTTAAAAAGGTGTATATAAAATTTGAAGCGGCGGTTCCCAGAGGGAACCGCCGCTTGAGCGATCTAGACAATGGTCCGAAACAACTTGGCTCGGAGGTACTTGCGCCAGCGAATCAGGACATATGGTATCATCACTAGGGTGGCTAGCCATGAGCCGGCTAGTGTTCCCCAAGCCACTTCTATTCCGGCGCTTGGTCCGAAAAATATAGTGGCTATTGTGCCAGCGCATTGGCTGCCCATTAATCCAGCAACTACAGTGCCCAGTATAGCAATACCTGGACCTACATCCAGTTCAATCAGTAGGCCAACAATTAAGCTGGCTATAAAACCATAAAGCATACCTAACTCTAAACTAGCCAAAAGAGGCGCTAGAGCTAAAGGTAGGCTGGAGAGTATTCCATTCACAATTGGCCCATCTATCTCAACCGAGTCAAGGACGTCTCTTTTGGTAAAGACGAGGACATAGGTGGTTATTGTCACAGGGCACAAGAGCAGAGTCCACCAAGCAGAGATGTTGGGCAGTTTATAATACTGCCCCGGCCAGATTTCCAACTCGGAAATAGTTGGTACAGTTCCGGAGTGGATCAGCCAGTATACGCTGGTGATTATGCAGAACAGCCAGGATCCTTTGAGGATCATGGAGCTTTTTTCTTGCCAAGTCATGTTTCACCTCTTTTCAGAGTTGGCGGTGGTAGGAACGTTTTGTGGACTGATAAATATATTATAGAATATGATTTTTGTCAATTTTAAAGTAAAAGAAAGAGCCGCCGGAGTGAGCCCTTTCGTCTCAAAATTCGGGGCAGTGTGCACTACAAGGACCAGAGCCCTCTAGGCTCAGGCTTTTCGTATTTTCGCTCTTCGCTACTTACTACTTCGCAATGATCCCCCCGACTCTCCGGCGGCGGCCTCAGCTATGTGCGCGTGGGCACGTGAGCAGGTCTGGCCAAGAGCCAGCTCTAGCTATTTTTAGCTTAGCAAATAGCTACTAAAAAATCCAGCCCTGAACGTAGTTGAGAGGCTGGATTTATAAGTCATTGATCATTTTAGCAAAAAGTATTTTTTCCTGTCCGGTACTGGATTTAAATTTTTCATCAAGATAGAGGAGGTATTTGTATATTTTTTTTAATTCTTCTAGACTATACATTTGACTTTGAGTGTAAGTTTTTTGAGCAATAAATTTTGGTACTTTTAAAACTTGCATCAGAGCAAAATAGTTTTTAGCTTTATCACCCAAAGATTTGGCTTTGATTAAGAGACGATATTGGCGGACAATCATAGTTAAAATATATTGGCTGTTAACACCACTGTCTATTTTTTCTTCCAGTAATTTTAAAGCTAGCGACTTATCTTTATTTCCCAGAGCATCTATCAGATTAAATATATTTTCATCAATTTTAGTTTGAACAAGTGCCTTGATATCATCTTCACTGACATCATCTTTGACAAAATTAGCTAGCTTATTTATTTCTTGGTTCATTTGCCATAAATTATCACCGACATAAGCTATTAAAAGCTCCAAAGCGGGTTGGCTAATATTTTTTGAGTATTTGCTAAATTGATTTTTAATCCAAGTTTTTAATTGGCTAGAGTTAAGAGCTAAAAATTCTTCACTAAATTTGAATTTAGATAATCTTTTATAGAGTTTAAGACGGCTATCTGGCTGTCCAGCTTGAAAAAAAACAATATAATTTTCATCAGTACTATCTTTTTGTTTGTCTAAGAATTTTATTAGTTGGTCTTGCCAGTCTTTTAATTTTTTATTATCAAAAATATTTTTGATAATAATTAATTTTTTATCAGCCAAAAAACCCATGACAGAAACAGCTTGGAAAAAATCATCCGGTCCAATATTTTCACCATCAAGCTGCTGAACGTTTTGTCCGCTTGGATCAACTTTGTCTTTGAATTTATTTTTTATGGCTTCGATTTTTTGTTGAGCTCTAAAAGAATCTGGGCCGTAGTAAAAGAATAGCATTTATTATATATTATTTTATCCCGCCTAAGGAACCACACTAGATGGGATAATTTTCTAATTTACCCCAATTGTGGCCAATTTCTAAATCAACAGTTAGTGGCACATTTAATTTATAAACAGATTCCATAGTATTTTTTACAAATTTAGCTACTTTTTCTAAATCAGCCAGAGGCACCTCTAAGACCAATTCATCATGAACTTGCAGGACTATTTTAGAGCCAGTACTTATTTTTGGCAAGTCACGATAAAGAGTAATCATCGCTAGTTTGATTAAATCAGCTGCTGTGCCTTGGACAGGCATATTGATGGCCATACGCTCAGCCGAGGCTCTAAGCATGGGCATAGAAGAATTGATGTCAGATAAATAGCGACGTCGGCCAAAGATAGTCTGGCTATAGCCGTGTTGGTGAGCAAAATTTTTGGTGTACTCTATATATTGTTTTATTTTTTTGTAAATATCAAAATATCTATCTATAAATTCTTTGGCTTCATTTCTACTGAGGCCTGTTCTTTGAGACAGTCCCAATGAGCCTAGACCATAGAGGATACCAAAGTTTATTTCCTTGGCTGTTCGACGGATTTCTTTGGTCACTTGCTCTAAAGGTATTTTATGTATTTCCGCCGCTGTTCGAGCATGAATATCTTCGCCTTTATTAAATGATTCTAGCATTTTAGGATCTTTGGATATAGAGGCTACTAGACGCAATTCAATCTGAGAATAATCAGCTGAAAGTAAAATGTGGTCTTTCGGTACTATAAAAGCCTGGCGAATTTTTTTGCCGAGTTCCGTACGAATAGGGATATTTTGTAGATTGGGGTTAGAAGAAGACAAACGACCAGTGGCAGTCACAGTCTGATTGAAACTAGTGTGTATTCTTTTGGTTTTTTTGTTGACTAGCTCCGGCAAGGCACTGACATAGGTAGATTGCAATTTACTCAATTCCCGATGTTCAACTAGTAGAGGAATAATAGGGTGAGCGTTTTTTAGTTTTTCTAACTGGTCAGCGTTAGTTGAAAATCCAGTTTTGGTTTTTTTGATTCCCTGGATGCTAATTTTTAAATCTTCAAACAATATTTTTTTTAATTGAGTGGGAGAGGCAATATTAAATTCAGAACCAGCTAGGTGATGAATTTTTTTAGTTAGCTTAACTAGTTCTTTTTTAAGCTCTATTTTCATTTTAGCTAAAAATTTTTCATCTAAAGATATACCTTGAAGTTCCATATCAGCCAGAGCTGGTATCAAAGGTAGCTCAATTTTTTGTAGTAGTTCAAAATTTTTGTCGTTTTTTATTAGAGAGTATATTTTTTGGTAAAGCCTAAAAGTAATATCAGCATCTTCAGCTGCATACCAAGCTAATTTATTAGGGTCAATTTCTAAGACCTCAATTTTGTCTTTTTTCTTTGGTTTTTCATCCAGCAGATCTTCTAATTTTAGTTTTTTGTAACCCAAATATGAAAAAGCTAACTCTTCTAGCTTTAAACCCATATTATAGTTGATTAGATAAGCAGCTATTAGAGTATCAAAGCTAATACCAGACAGTTCAATGCCTAAAACTTTGAGTACTTTATAATCAAATTTTATATTATGACCAACCTTGGCTATTTTGCTGTCTTCTAGAATGTTTTTTAATTTAGCCAAAACTAGCTGACTAAATTTTTCATCACGAAGGTCTATAAAATAAGCAGTCTTAGCTTGCCAGCAAAAAGACATACCTAGTAATTTTTCTGTTAAAACATCTAAACCAGTAGTTTCAGTATCAAAAGCAAAGATTGTTTGAGTTTGTAGATTTTTATAAAAATCATTAAAACCACTTAGGTCTTTGATAGTAGTATAGTGGCAGTCTTTATTATAAATAAAAGCATTAGTATTTATTTCAGATTGTTTGAGGGGGATTCTATTTAGTAGAGAACTAAATTCTAATTTTTTAAATATTTTATAAACAACCTCACTATCAAATTCAGAAAATTCAGCTTCAGCCAAGGTCCAAGTGATAGGCACGTTTCTGACAATAGTGACTAGTCTTTGACTAGCATAGGCATTTTCTTTTTGTTCTGTTAGTAATTGTTTAGTTCGCTCTTTGATGTTGGCTGTGTCTAGTTTTTTATATAAATTGTCCAATGAGCCAAACTCTTTTATCAGGTCAGATGCTCCTTTAGCACCAATTCCTTTGACACCTTTGATATTATCAGAGCTATCACCTTGAATAGCCTTGAGGTCTATTAGCTGAGCTGGCTCCAAGCCGTAGCGTTCTTTGACAGCTTCTATATCATAGATAACAGTATCATTGAAACCTTTTTTGAGAGTTAGTACTTTTGTTCGGTCATTAACTAATTGTAGAGCATCAAGATCGCCAGTGATGATAATAATTTCTAAATCTTTATATTGTTCATAAGCCTCTTTACTGATGGTGCCAATAATATCATCAGCCTCAAAACCAGTTTGGCTCATAATAGGAATATTAAAAGCAGTCAACACTTCTTTGCTTAGTGGAAATTGTTCATAAAATTCATCAGCTTGTTTGACGCGCTGGGCTTTGTAATCAGCATATTCTTCGTGACGAAAAGTTTTGCCGGCCAAATCAAAAGAAGCAATTAAATACTCTGGCTTTAATTCTTTGATAATATTTAAGAGTAGTGAAGTATAACCAAATACAGCGTTGACCATAGTGCCGTCTTTGGTTTTTAGTGGTGGGATAGCGTGCCAAGCCCGATGGAGTAGAGCATTACTATCTATAATTACTAGTTTTTTTAATTTTTGTGCCATACTTTTAGCTTCACTTTAATCTCCTTAGTTATAAAGTATAATAAAATAAGCTATTAATAAAGGTCTTGATATTTTCATTATTGTAGCTTTCTAACTGGGTTTATAATAGCATTTTTATAGGCTAAAACCAAGTTTAGGCTAGCTTGACTTTATGCGTGTTTATTGTATAATACTTGTGTTTTAAGCGAGTGTAGTTCAGTTGGCTAGAACATTTCCTTGCCAAGGAAAAGGTCGTCCCGCGTTGCGGGATCACTCGTCATTATAAACTAGCGGGCGTAGTTCAGTTGGCTAGAACATTTCCTTGCCAAGGAAAAGGTCGCCGGTTCGAGCCCGGTCGCCCGCTCCATTTTTAGAGCGGATAAAAATATATAAAGTGTTATGCCGGCGTGGTGGAATTGGTAGACACGCAGGACTTAAAATCCTGTGACCGTAAGGTCGTATCGGTTCAAGTCCGATCGCCGGTACCAGGATTATTAGCAGCTGTTTTGGC
>JBAYIR010000013.1:0-8853 GCA_041665505.1 Patescibacteria group bacterium | reverse complement strand
CCCAGGTTCGAGTCCTGGTGGGGGCACCATTAAACTTTTATTATTATAGCTCAGTTGGTATATCCGCCAACTGGCGGACTCTTAAGCAAACGGTCCCAGGTTCGAGTCCTGGTGGGGGCACCACATAGAAAAAATCAAAAAATTTTGGTGAAAAAAATCATTCCATATGGATTATAAAAAAGTATATACAGAAAATTATTTCAACGGAAAAGATTCATTTTTCTACTCATTGGGCTATGGACGCTTAATGAAGTTCTATTTTAATATTATTTTCCGCTCCCTAAGACCATATTTACAAGGAATTAAACAAGGAAAAGTTTTGGATGTTGGCTGTGCTTACGGATTAATGTTGCAAAAATTCCCCAGCTCTTTTGAAAAATTCGGCGTAGATATTTCTGAGCACGCCATCGGTGAAGCCAAAAAAAGACTGCCCAGTGCCACTCTAAAAGTTGCAGGAGCTGAAAATGACTTGCCTTTTCCAGATAACTTTTTTGATGTAGTCGTCTGCAATGATGTTATAGAACATCTAGAAAATCCACGCGCTGCTTTAGAAAATATTAGAAAAATTTTAAAGCCAGACGGTATTTTGTACCTAAACACACCAAATTTTAATTGGCTTCGAAAAAATATTTTTTCCTATGCTGATAAAAAAGAACATCATATTTCTTTATTGCCACATAAAACTTTAGCTAATTTATTAACTGAGCTTGGATTTAATATCATAAATCATTGCACTTACACAAATATGACTTTTTTCTTTTTTGTTAGATTTCGTTCAAATTTAGGTCCTGAATCAGAATTTATTTGTAAAAAATCATAGAATTTACCATTATAGTAACTTCCGCCTTATCCACTAGTTGGTAGATGGCGAACTGGTGACATCATTTAAAATAATCCTAGTATTGGATTGTTTTTTTGTTTGTATAGACATCATTGACCAAAATGAGCTATTATGTTAATGTATTCGATTCTCCCACGTTGATTGTCTGCCACCCACGAGGAGGTTTACCATGACCGGAGCAGGGAATAAAGGTCCTTTCGAGCCTGCCAATAATTTCAGGGCGGGCAAAAAGCCTGGCCAGCCGCCACTCGGGATCTTCGACCAGCAGCCACGCGGTTTTTTCGGACACCCACTTCCTCACCACACTACTCCTCACCACACTCCTGACAGCAGTGAGGCCAAAGATGAGGGTTCAAAACCCTCGTCCTAGAACCTGCGGAGGTAATACCATGTCCGGAGCTGGCAACGTCGGCCCTTTCGAACACGTAGATGTTCCCCCCAAGCTCGACTGGCCAAAAAATCCAGCTGACATCGATCTTCTCACGCCAGAGGAACATGCGGCGTGGCTGGCTGGTGCGCCCTTTCCCACCATAACAAGGCTCCCCGAAGGTGAGCCACCGCCTCTTGTCGACAATTAGCCTGCCCAGCAGGACAAGATGGCTTTGGAGCGGCGCGCACACTTGCGCGCCGCTCACTCATTTATACTTTATTTTTATACCAATATCTGCTAAATTTACCATATGAAAATTACCTACCAAAACGAAAACAAAGAACGTCTAGATAAATACTTGCTAGATCATTTAGATATTTCTCGCAGTCAAATAAAAAAAGTTATTTTAAATGGCCAGGTGACTGTTAATGACCAAGAAGCTAGTGTCCATCATTGGCTCAAAACTGGAGATAAAATAAATTATAATCCTCAAGAGCAAAAAAAGGACACTACTTTTGTCGCTATTCCTAAAATTGTAGACAAAACTGAGGAATTTTTGGTTTTAGAAAAGCCACATGGCTTACTAGTCCACGCTACTGACAAAGGAGAAGTCAATACTCTGGCTGATTGGGTCATGAAAGAATTCCCTGAATCTACAAAAATTGGTGACGACCCCAATCGCCCAGCGATAGTCCATCGTCTAGACAAAGAAGTATCAGGGTTAATGGTTATTCCTCTAACTCAGGATAGTTTTGACAATATCAAAAAACAATTTCAAGATAGAACTATTAAAAAAGAATATACTGCTTTAGTGCATGGTCAATTAATAAATGACCAGGGCGAAATAAATACACCTCTAGAACGCGACAAAAAAACTGGCCTAATGAAAGTCCAATCTGGCAAATTCAGTGGCCAAGCAGCTTTGACCAATTATCAAGTTATTAAAAAATATATAAACTATACTTTGGCCAAAGTACAAATCAAAACTGGTCGTATGCACCAAATTCGAGCTCATCTTTATAGTATTGGTCACTCTATAGTCGGTGACAAACTATATCAAACTAAAGACTTACGCAAAAAGAAAAAAACACTAGAGCAAAGAATATTTCTGCATGCCCATTATTTAAAATTTAAAGATTTAGAAGGCAATTGGCATGAATACAATTCTCCTCTACCAGGTATATTGCAAGATTTTTTAAAAAAATTAAAATAATGATCAAAAAAAATAAAAATTTCATTATTACTATTTCTGGCACTCCTGGTAGTGGTAAAAGTACTATTGCTCAAGGATTAAGAGAAAAATTAAAAGCTAAAAGAATATATGTCGGAGGCATCCGTAGGAAAATTGCTGAAGAGAAAAATATGACTTTAGCCGAGCTCAATCAATATGCTATGAGCCATCCCGAAACAGATGTTGATGTAGACAAAGCCGCTAGCAAAGAGGCTCGCCAACTAGCCAGAAACCATCCAGTAATTGTTGAGGGACGCACTCAATATCATTTTTTACCTGAATCAATTAAAATTTTTGTAGTAGTGGATATAAAAATAGGTGCTAAAAGAATTTGGGAATCTATTCAAAATGAAAATCAACAACAGAGAAATGAAGCTAAAGTAAATAATTATAAAGAATTGGAACAAAAAGTAATAGAAAGAAGTAAAAGCGATTTTAAAAGATTCAAAAAATACTACAATATAGATTATACTGACCAAAAACAATACGATTTTGTTATAGATACCGGACATATCAGTGCCCAAGAAGCTACCCAAAAAGTATTAGATTTTATAAAAAATCAGCTCAAAACATAGTATTGACAAAATAGCCTAAATCAGCTAGAATAGCTAAGTCATTATTTTGCTAATGGCTTTTTTTATAAAGAAATAACCCCTAGATATTATGTCTGAAGACAAAAAAATAGATGAAAAAGAGGTCAAAAAAACTACCACCACTAAAGAAAAAGAAATTGCCTCAAAAATTACTGAAATAAAACCTGGTATGACTGTTCGCGTACATGAAACTATTCGCGAAAAAAATGCTAAAGGTGAAGAAAAAACTAGAGTTCAGGTTTTTGAAGGTATTATATTGGCCAAAAAACACAATAAAGAAATTGGAGCTACTATTACAGTTAGAAAAGTATCTGATGGAATTGGTGTAGAAAAAATATTCCCACTTAACTCACCACTGATTGTTAAAATAGAGCCTAAAAAACAAGCTAAAGTAAATCGTGCTAAGCTTGGTTTCTTGAGAACTTATAAGAAAAAACTCAAAGAAACTAAGATTTCCTAAGCCTCCTTCACCTAAAGGCTGGAGGGACACAGGCGGGTGTGGTGCTTACTGGCAGATAGGGACACGTCCCGCCCTGCGGGATCCTGGTTTTTCGGGGTGTCCCGCCCTGCGGGATCGCCCGTCATTATATAAAAAGAGGGCGAGTGGTGGAATTGGTAGACACGCAAGGTTGAGGGCCTTGTCCTGGTTTTTCGGGGTGGAGGTTCAAGTCCTCTCTCGCCCACCAATAAAAATATTTATATTATACGCGGGCCCATAGCTCAGTTGGCTAGAGCGCCTCGTTTGCACCGAGGAGGTCGCAGGTTCGATTCCTGTTGGGTCCACCATTCGATTCCGTCGCGTTTGACGCGACTCCACTCATGGTCTTCGACCATATAAGACAAAAATAAAAGTATATTATCGAATGTCCTGAGCGAAGTCCTGAGTTTATCGAAGGGCGAAGTCGAAGGACTACATAATAAGGGCGCTTAGCTCAGTTGGCTAGAGCATCTCGTTTACACCGAGAGGGTCAGGGGTTCGAATCCCTTAGCGCCCACCACTAATAATCTTATTTACGAGATTATTTTTTGTTTATAATAAATTTGACATAAAAAATATTTATGCTAATATAATATTAAGTTACAATTGAATAAGTTATCAAGAGTGCTATCTGCCAAGGGAACTGGCCCAATGATAGCCAGCAACCTTTCTGCTATGAAGAAGGTGCTAAATCCAGCCCCATGGGGAGATAACAAGAAAAAACAAACTCTTACCCTAGAGTTTTTTTGATTCTACATAAGCTA
Organism: Patescibacteria group bacterium; assembly: GCA_041665505.1. Classification (GTDB taxonomy): domain Bacteria; phylum Patescibacteriota; class Patescibacteriia; order UBA1558; family GWA2-36-10; genus XYD1-37-29. The sequence continues at coordinate 4,576 of JBAYIR010000013.1, read as the reverse complement.
ATCTTTCTCGGAAGTTTAGCTTATTTGGGATCCCAAACTAGGGCCACCCACACTCAAAGGAGTTTGCCATGCGTCAACGTACTTCAGACGACACCGCCTTCTGCCCCCACTGCGGAGTAGAAATCTATCCCCTCTTCGTCAAGATCAACAAGCGCTGTCCTAACTCCGACTGCTCCAAGCCTCTTCAGTTGGAAGAGTGCTTGAAGGAACGCCCTCCTCACAAGGAGAAGGCAGCTTCCTGAAACACCTCACCGTGTCTGAGTGTCTCTACCGGTCCCGCAATGCGGGACCGGTTATTTATTTTATTTAAAATAAAGAAAGAAGAATATTTTTTATATTAATAATTTTTTATTTACAAATACAAAAAATAATTTACAAAAAATAAAAATTGTGCAAAAACTATTCTCTTATTTTAAATAATGTGCTATAATAAATTCAGTTAGAAATTATTTCTTAAAAATATAATTGTAATTTACTTAAACTTATAATTATAAATTTCTAACTAAATAAAAATTTTATAAAACTTAATCTGTCGTTATGAATTTTGGAAATTTTTTTGCTGGACTACTTGTAGCTGTAATTGGTTATTTAATTGTCTGGAAATCCAACTGGCTCATGAATAACTTTGGTCGCATCTCTTGGGCAGAAGCCCATTTAGGTAGCGAAGGCGGTAGTAGACTATTCTATAAAATAATTGGTTTTATAATCATAATTGCTGGCTTTTTACACGCCACCAACCTAGCTGGAGCCTTTGTAAGATGGATTGCTATCAGCATTTTTGGGGCTAAAATATAAAAAATAAAAAGAAAAATCAAAGTCAAATATTTGACATACATAAAACAAAGAAAGGAGGTGAAAATAAAATGAAAAAGAAAGTAGCAAAAAAAACTGCAAAGAAAAAAGTTGCTAAAAAAGTAACAAAGAAAAAAGTTGCTAAAAAAGTAACAAAGAAAAAAGTTGCAAAGAAAAGAAAATAAAAATTTCTAATTCAATTCTCTAAAAAGAATTTGAATAAAATGAAAATCCCTTTACACCCAGTGGAGTAAAGGGGTTTTTGTTTTAGTAAAAAATATTTAAAATAATTTACTTTGTTTGTTTATGCGAGCTTCTTCTTTTTCTTGCTCAGAAAATATCTCTACATGGCCATATTGACCATCAAAACCGGGTATCAATTTTATTTTATTCTGTCGCATTTTGATTATACCTTCAGCCAAAATATCTGGCATTATTTTTTTTAATTCTACCAGCGACAGATCTAACAAAACTTTAAATTCACTACCTGCTTGTCTTATAATATCCATAAATAAATTTTGCACACGCTTACTACTTTTACCCATTGCCAAATAATCAGCAATAATATTAGGTAGCGGCACAATACTCTTATAGGGAATATGTTTTGATTTAATTATCTTATCTTCGCCTAAATCAGCCAAACTTTCAATTTGACTTAAAACTCCTATGGTCAGTGGCTTTTTACATTTTGGACAAAGGCTTTTTAATTTTTTTGCCTGCTCTGGACTGCAGACAAAATTACATTCCCTATGCCCATCAAAATGATACATTCCTTCCTCTGGAAAAAATTCTATTGTATATAAAAACCTATTTTTATCTTTAGTAGAAATAATATCAATAATTTCATCATAAGTTCGCTCTTTTAAATCCAGCACATTTGCCTCTCGGCCAATCTGCGGACCACTATGGGCATCTGAATTGGAGACCAAAGTAATATTATCTAATTTTGACAAACGCCAATTCATTACTGGGTCAGATGATAGACCTGTTTCAATAGCTTTGATATGAGGTGTTAATTCTTCAAAACATTCTTCTAAGGAGTCAAAGCCGGATTTGGAGCCAAAGACAGCAAACCATGGTGTCCAAACGTGAGCTGGTATCATCATTGCCCGCTTGTCACAATCCAACATAATTTGTAAAACTTCTTTGGCACTCATACCCAAAATTGGGCGACCATCTGAAGCTAGTTTAGCCCCCCTATCTTCTAAGGCTTGATTAAAGCGTCCTGCTGCTTCTAAATTTGGCATCAAAATACAAAGATGGACTCGCCTAGTCTTGTCAGATTGACGATAAATACAAGAAAGCTCAGTAGAAATAATAAATCTAACTTTAGAATCAGAACTTTTTAACTTATACAAACCACTTTGACCATCTTCAAGTAAATTTTTTTGTAAGTTGGCATACCAACGAGGGTGTGTAAAGTCAGCGCAAGATATTATATCTACACCTTTTATTTCTGACCATTTTACCATTTCTTCTAGTTCAAAAAATTTAGAAGTGGCTCTGGCATATTTACTATGAATATGAAAATCAATTATTTGTCTCATTATTATTCAAATAATTTAAAATAATCTTTTAAATATGGAATAAAAAAATCTGGATCTTCCTTTAATTTTTGTCTTATTTCTGCTTTAGTAAACCATTTAATACTGGCTACTTCTGCTGAATCTATTATAAAATCTTTAATATCTTTATCTATCACTAGAGTATACCATTGAGTAAAATGATAATAAGCACCTGAATTAAATTTTTTAAAGCTCTTAATAAGATTAATATCCTTCAAGCCTATTTCTTCAGCTGTTTCTTGAATAATATTATCATCATAACTTTGCCCTATTTTTACTGTACCCGCTACAGCTGGCCCCCACTTGCCTGGATGATGTTTTTTATCAAAAGACCTTTGAGCCAATAAAATATCTCCCTTAGAATTTGTCAGCCACAAAGCAGACACACGATAAATATCATCGGGACTCAATTTATAACGATCCTTATGCCCAATAATATTATCCTCTTCATCTACTACTATAATTATTTCTTTTGACATAAAATCATCTTAGCAAAATAGCCATGAAAAGAAAAGCACCCCCGCCACGTCGAACGTGGCGGGGGCGCGTCGCTTAGACGACGAGCAAGAAGAAAGCCAGAATTAGGCAAACATTTCCTATGAGGATTTGCTTGGATTCTTTGGCTTCCTGGCCTGCTTTAGAGAGCAAGAGCGAGTATGTTACCCGCCCAAAATAGCTCAGACCAATGAGCAGCGGCACGAAGACATGGTACTGACCAGTAGGGACGCTAGCCGCCAAAAGCAGCCAAAAGTACAGACCCAGCAACAGCAGAAACCCCGCTGTCCATCTAGCTAAAGTGGGACCAAACACCAAGGGTAAGGTTAGCCGAAGATGTCTATCGACACGCTGGTCTTGAATATCTTTGATTATTTCTCGAACCAAATAAGCAAAAAAAGCCAAGATAGCCGCCGAGGGCACACTAGGGTGCGTGTTTTCACCAGCTGCCCAGCCAATCAGGATTGGTGTCACACAAACCATAGCTATCATCGGATTCTTGCTCCACCACCTCTTGGAAACAAAATCCTTGTAATAGAGAATGACCAGTGCATTAAAGATGGTCAGACACACACAAAGCCTCGACAGACAGCAAGTAGCCACTACTATGGCGCCCAGCATAGCCATTAGCCCTAAAGCAGTGACAACTACCCTTTGTTTTTTATATAGAGCGTAGCTCCTGTCTTTGAGAATGTACATCTTGTTGGCCGCCGCGAAGTAAAACAGGCTAGCTCCCAAGATGTCCAAGCCAATGGCTAGGGGTGAAAAAAATCTGGCAGTAGTACTGCCATCAGACATGGTGACCACCAGCCAGGTGGTCATAGCCCCCATCAGCACATGCTGTAGGCGAGCTAATCGTAGGTAATGTAAAGATCGCAAGGCTCCCTCCTTTTCTTCCAAATCAAGTGATTGTTTCAAGCCACCGACTTATTTTGTCACAAAAACTATTTTTTTGTCAATGCAAAAAACTCCTTAAAAAAATTTCTAAGGAGCCAAACAAAAAACGACACTGGTGTGATAATTAGAGAAAAAGGCATGACTCTCGCGACGACCTACTCTCACAGCCTTAAAAGGCTACTACCATCGGCGCTGAGCTGCTTAACTGCTGAGTTCGAAATGGGATCAGGTGTGACCAACTCGCTGGTGCCACGAGAGTCATACCTTCTTCTGCATCTAATTTCTTACACAAGTATCGTTTTTACGCTATTTGTTTAAGTGGTGTTAGAAAAAATACCAGACCTAAAAAAACAATTAGCATCAGAAAAATCAAAATTATTTTGATCATTCCGGTGTGTTTATCAATGTTCATGAGCTTATAAAAAATATCTCAATCCATAAAAATTTACAAAATTTTTAATGGTTGCTATCGATCTATTAGTACTCCTCTGCTGAATGCATTGCTGCAATTACACATAGAGCCTATCAACCTGGTAGTCTCCCAGGGATCTATAATGAATTCTAATCTTAGAGACGGCTTCGCGCTTATATGCTTTCAGCGCTTATCCGCACCGAACGTAGCTACCCAGCAATGCCCTTGGTAGGACAACTGGTACACTAGAGGTTCGTTCTTCTCGGTCCTCTCGTACTAGAGAAGAATCTCTTCAAAATTCAACGCCCGTAGCGGATAGGAGACCGAACTGTCTCACGACGTTCTGAACCCAGCTCGCGTACCGCTTTAATAGGCGAACAGCCTAACCCTTGGGAGCTTCTCCACCCCCAGGATG
>JBAYIR010000012.1:0-21960 GCA_041665505.1 Patescibacteria group bacterium | reverse complement strand
AGCCAATTTTACTGGTGGAGTCAATATAGCGGTCGGTGATGTTGATGGTGACGGTCAAGAAGAAATAGTGACTGCTCCTATGGCTGGTGGCGGACCGCATATCAAAGTTTTTACTAAATCTGGTCAACTTATTTCAGAATTTTTTGCTTATGAGCCTAGTTTCGCTGGCGGAGTCAATGTAGCCTTAGGAGATGTTAATAATGATGATCTTGATGAAATAGTTTTAGCCCCCATGAGTAAATATGCCCCAGAGATAAAAGTTTTTGATTATAAAAATAAACAAAAAGATAGTTGGCTGGCTTATGATGCTAGTATGACCTCGGGAGTAAATATTTCAGTCGGAGATGTCAACAATGATAATTGGCCAGAAATAGTGACCGTAGCAGCTAAAAATCATAGCCCCCAAATAAAGATGTTTAGTATTCGTGGTCGTCTAAAGTCAGAATTTTTAGCTTTTAATAGTTTTTTGACTACTGGTGTGCAAGTTTTAGCTAGAGATATATCAGGTGACGACTTGCCAGAGATTTTAGTCTTGCCGAGTAAAGGGGCAGCAGCTTTGCTTAGAATTTATGATCATAATGGTTTAGAAAAAAACAATATTAGTTTAAGAGACACAAAAGATAAAAATGGTTATAATATTGATTTAATCAGATAGAATATTTGAGTTATTTGTTGTATGACGAGTAAAGAAGAAAAAATAATTTCTAAGGGAGTAGAAATTAGTGTAATTATTCCAGCTTTTAATGAGGAAAAGCTTATAAAAAATACCATTACCGAGGTAAAAACTTTTTTAAAAGATAATTTTACTAAATTTGAGATTATTGTAGTAGATGATAGCTCCACAGATAATACTTTGGCGGTTTTAGAAGGCCTAGACAATATCCGGGTTTTAAAAAATCTTAGAAATCATGGGAAGGGTTATACAGTGGCCAAAGGCATGAAGGCAGCTAGTGGTGATTGGCTACTTTTTATGGATGCTGATAATTCTACTAAAATTACTGAATTAAAAAAATTCTTACCACACAGAGATAAATATGATTTACTGATTGCTTCTCGAGGCTTACTAGATTCTGATGTCCAAATAAAACAAAACTTTATAAAATCTTTTTTTGGTCGGATAGGTAATATATTTAGTCGTTTGCTTATTGATAAAGATATCAAAGACACCCAATGTGGTTTTAAACTGATTTCCAAAGATGCCAAATATCTTTTTGAAAAATTAACTATTGCTGGTTTTGCTTTTGATTTTGAGTTGATTTTTTTGGCCAAAAAGTATAAATTCAAAACAAAAGAAATAGCCGTTACTTGGGTTAATAACTTTGATTCAACAGTCAAATGGTATGATTATCCCAAGACTATGTTAAATTTAATCCTTATTCATATAAATAATTTATTAGGTAAATATAATTAAAAAATAAAAATATGAAACCTTTTATTGAAAATAAGAATATTTTAGTCTTAGGTGGAGCTGGATTTATTGGCTCTCATCTTTGTGAGGAATTGGTGATGCGCGGAGACAATGTAGTTTGTGTAGACAATTTTATTTCTTCAGATGTAGAAAATATTCGTTCTCTTTTGGAATATCCAAATTTTGAATTTTTGCGTCATGATATCACACATGATACTGAATTTGCCGATTCACCTGGTTTAAAAAAATTCAAAGTCGAGGTGCAAGGTTTTCAAGAAATATACAACTTAGCTTGTCCAACAGCCCCCAAAGATTATTCTAGGTTTCCAGTCGAAACAGCGGTGGCCAATTCAGTCGGTGTAGTAAATAGTTTGGAGTGGGCTAAAAAATATAAAGCTCGTTATCTACTTACTTCTAGTTCAGCTGTTTATGGTCGGCCACCTGACGATGCTACACCAGTCAAAGAAAATTATTATGGTTTGTTAGATTATTTAGGTCCTAGAGCTGGCTATAATGAAGGTAAGAGATTTGCTGAAACATTAGTTATGACTTATCAAGATGCTTATCAATTAAATACTAGTATTGCTAGAATTTTTAGCACTTATGGCCCACGTATGCTCCAACATAGTGGTCGCCAGATACCAGATTTTATCCGCAATGCGGTAGATAATAAAGAAATAGAAATAGCTGGTGATGATCAATCGGTTTTGAGTTTTTGTTATGTCAAAGACGTGGTGGAGGGTTTAATTGCCCTGATGGCTTCAGAAATTTCTGCTCCAATAAATATAGGTAGTGAGCAAGTACTAACTATGGCCGAAATAGCCAAAAAAATAATAGCTATTACCAATTCTACTTCTAACATTACTTATACCAATAAATATGCCTATACTATGCAAGCCGCTGTTCCTGATATAACTAAAGCTAAAGATGATTTGAATTGGTTTCCTTTGGTTTCTATTGATGAAGGACTGAGAGAAGCAATTGAATTTTATAGAGCTACAGCCTTTTTACACAAGCCAACTCTTTAATTAATAATCAAGATTTAGTAGCTAAGACAAAGTTAAAATATGAAAATATTAGTAACAGGTGGAGCGGGGTTTATTGGTTCTCATTTGGTAGATGCCTTAGTTAAAGATGGACATCAAGTCTTAATTGTGGACGATCTTAGCACTGGTAAAGAAGAATATGTTAATCAGCAAGCTAGACTAGAGATATTAGATATAAATGATGAAAAATTAGCATCGGTAGTGAGTAGTTTTTCGCCTGAAGTAGTTTATCATTTGGCAGCTCAAAAAAATGTCAGAGTATCTTTGGATAATCCAGTACTTGATGCCAGAATAAATATTTTAGGGGCGCTCAATGTTTTACAGCAAGCTATAAAAAATAAAGTTAAGAAATTTATTTTTGTGTCTACTTGCGGAATTTATGGAGATACAGATATTTTACCTACCAGTGAAACTGCTTTAGAGCAAGCTCTGTCACCTTATATTTTAAATAAGCTTACTTTTGAAAAATATTTATCAATTTTAAGTCAAGATAAAATAAAATGGATAGCTTTACGCTTGGCCAATGTTTATGGACCCAGGCAAGACCCCTATGGCGAGGCTGGGGTAGTGGCTATATTTTTGGATAATGCCCTAAGAGGAAAAACATTATATATCAACGGCGATGGCCAGCAGACTAGAGATTTTATCTATGTGGCCGATGTAGTTAAGGCTTTAGTAAAATCTTTGACTCAAGCGGAGGGAATATATAATATTGGTACCGCCCAAGAGCAGTCTTTGTTAGATTTAATTGCTTTGGTCAAGAAAATATCTCAAACTGATATCAAGATAGAACATCGTGATAAAATTATTGGTGAAGTAAAAAGATCCCAGCTTGATTCAAGTAAAGCCGCTAGTGGCTTTAATTGGCAAGCTGAATATAGTCTTGGGCAAGGCTTGGAACTAACTTATAATTGGTTTAAAGAAAAAAAATAAGAAGATGATAATTTATATAGTAATACCAGCCTATAATGAAGCCAAAAGAATCGGACAAGTATTGGATGATTTGTCTCTTTTGCCGTACCAAATAGTGGTAGTAGATGATGCTTCTTTAGATAACACAGCGGAAATAGTGGCTCGTTATCCCCAAGTGAGTCTTTTGCGTCACAAGCTTAATCGTGATCAGGGGGCAGCTCTACAAACTGGTAATCAATATGCTATAGCTAAAGGAGCAGATATCATAGTTCATTTTGATGCCGACGGGCAATTTTTGAGTACGGAAATAAAAGATGTACTGGCACCTATTTTGGAAGATAATTATGATATAGTTTTTGGTTCCAGATTTTTAAGTAAGCAGTCAGATATTCCAGCTTTTAAAAAAAATATTATTTTTCCTTTAGCTCGTTTGGTTAATAGAGTATTTCTAGGTATTAAGACTAGTGATCCGCAGAGTGGTTTTAGAGCTATGACTAGGCGTACTGCCGAGCGTATTCAAATTGAGCAAGATGGTAAAGCACATTGTAGTGAAATCATGGCCAAAGCCTTTGAATATAAATTAAAAATAAAAGAAGTACCAATTACAGTTATTTATCATGAATTTGGTCAGGGGATGGGGCATGGTTTCAAAATTTTAAAAGATATTTTATTTTCTAAGATAAGCAAATGATGTATTTACAAATTTTAGTTACAGTATTTATAGTTTTTATACTGTTCAAATTATTTTTACAAAAACAAAAGAACAAAATATCACTTTTGTCTTTTTTAATTTGGTTTTTGTTGTGGTTGGCAATCCTTTTAGTATTTTGGTTGCCAGACACTACTTCTTATTTAGCGGCTTGGCTAGGTATTGGCCGAGGGGCAGATTTAGTGGTTTATCTTTCCATTGTAGTCATATTTTATATGATTTTTAAAATTTTTGTCCGTTTGAATAAAATAGAAAATGAAATTACCAGAGTAGTTAGAGCTGATGCTATAAAAAATGTCAAAGAAAAATAAAATCATTGTTATAATAGTTTCTTATAATGGTAAAGAATATTGGCCAGAACTCTTGCCGACTTTACTAGAAGAAAAATATCAAGATATTGATGTAGAAGTTTTGGTAGTGGATAATAATTCTAGTGATGGCAGTGCTGATTATCTAGCTAGAAATTATCCCATGATTAAAATAATCAGAAGTATTAGTAATTTGGGCTTTGTGGGAGCCAACAACCTTGGCTATCAGTATGCCAAAGATAATAAAGCAGACTATATTTATTTGTTAAATCAAGACACGGTAGTAACTACTGGCTTTTTACGCCCTTTGTATGATTTTGCCAAAGCTAACAAATTTGGTTCTCTGCAGTCAAAATTGAGGTTATGGCCAGCCAAAGAAAAAATAAATACTATTGGCAATGCCATACATTTTTTGGGTTTTGGTTATAGTATTGGACTTGATAGCGTAGATAAAAATAATCAAGAAATAAAAAAAATAAATTACGCTTCGGGAGCCGGTGTTTTTTTATCTATGGAGGCTTTAGCAGCCAAAGGAGGTCTCTTTGATGAAACTATGTTTATGTATCTGGAGGATTTGGATTTAGGTTGGCAGTTGTCTTTACTAGCTTGGGATAATTATCTTATTCCTGGGAGTATAGTGTATCATAAATATGAATTTAATCGTGGCACCAAACAGTATTATTGGTTTGAGAGAAATCGTCTCTGGGTGATGTTAAAAAATTATAAAATCAAGACGATGATTGTAATTTTTCCTGCTTGGCTAGTGATGGAAGTAGCTCAAGTTTTTTATGCCCTAATCAACCGTCGTTTAAAAGATAAAATAAGAGCTTATAGTTTTTTATTTTCTAAAAAACAGAGGCAGCTACTTTTTTCCCAAAGACACTCTATTCAAAGTAAACGTCAAAGAAATGATAAACAGGTAATAGGAAATTTTGTGGCTAGGATACTTTTTCAGCCGCTTAATTCACCAGCTTTAAAAATAGCCAATATAATATTTTTTATTTATTGGCGGGTAGTAAAATTATTTATTTTTTGGTAGTCAACAATAATTTATGAAAATAGCAGAAGTTACATCAACTTTTCCACCTTATAAAGCCGGCATGGGTAATGTCGCTTATTATAATGCTTGGTCTTTAACCACTTTAGGTCATGAAGTGACTGTTTTTACTACTAAGTACAAAAATGGCACTTTGCATACAGATGAATATCCATTTGAAGTCCAAAGATTGGGGGCTTGGTTTAAATATGGCAACGCTGGTATTTTACCCCAATTATTTTATAAATTACCAAAGTATGACATTATTCATTTGCACTATCCATTTTTTGGAGGAGCGGAAATTATTTATTTTTTAGATAAAATAAAAGATCTTAATCTGATTGTTACTTACCATATGGATGTTTTTGGTAAGGGCTTGATGTCAAAATTTTTTCAGTGGCATAGAAATTATGTTACGCCAAAAATATTAGACAGAGCGGACAAAATAATTGTCACTTCCTATGATTATGCTAGAAATTCTGCTATTAAGGATAGATTGGCGGCTGAGCCAGAAAAGTTTGTAGAAATTCCCATTGGTGTTAACCAACTGCTTTTTAAACCTCGCTATATGGATAAAAGCATTATTGATCAATATGATTTGCATGGCAAAAAAATAATTTTATTTGTCGGTGCTTTAGATAAAGCCCATTATTTTAAAGGCATCAATGTTTTGATTCAGGCTATTAAGAAAATTAGCGCTCGGGATGATTTTAGAGTACTAATCGTCGGCGAAGGCGACTTGAAAAATACTTATAAGACTATGGTGGATAGTTTGGGTTTGGGCAAAAAGATTATTTTTACCGGTTTTGTGCCAGATGATTTTCTACCCAAGTTTTATAGTCTAGCTGATATGCTAGTTTTACCGTCTATAGATAAATCAGAAGCTTTTGGGCTAGTTGTTTTAGAAGCTATGGCTTCAGCAGTGCCAGTGATAACTAGTGATTTACCGGGACTGCGTTCGGTAGTAGATAAGAGAAAGACTGGTCTCTTGGTAAAACCAGGTAGTGTTGATAATTTAGCTGATATGATTGATTTTTTGTTAAAAAATCCCAAGCTAGCCAAAGAGTATGGTCAGGCTGGTAGAGCTAAAGTATTACAAAATTATACTTGGGATAAAGTTACTTACAAGTTGGATAATTTGATAAAATCTATTTCCTAATGAAAATTTGTATAATTTCCAATTTATATCCACCTTTTATCAGAGGGGGAGCAGAAATTATAGCTGCTATGCAGGCAGAAGGTTTAAAGAAAGCTTGGCAGCATGTTTTTGTGATATCTACTAGACCAGCCCAGGTCAAGGTAGTGGGCAGTCCTATTTTTGCTAGTAGTGCTTTTTTGACTACAGTAGACACTATCAACGAGATTGATGTCTATCGTTTTAATCCGGGGAATATTTATTATTATTTGGATGATTTTAAGTATCCAGCTTTTATACGTTTATTTTGGCATTTGTTTGATACTTTCAATTTTTTTTCATATTATAAAATAAAAAAAATATTAATCAAGGAAAAACCAGATATAGTCATTAGCCATAATTTGATGGGTATTGGATTTTTAATTCCTCGATTATTGAAAAAATTTAAAATAAAACACATTCACCTTGTTCATGATGTGCAATTGGTCACGCCATCTGGTTTGATACTCAAAGGTCAGGAAAATGCTTTGGTTCACAAATTTTTTAAGTGGATTGGCTATACAAAATTAATGTCTTATTTAATGACTAGCCCAGAAATTGTGCTTTCACCTTCCAAATTTTTATTAGATTTTTATAAGCAAAATAATTTTTTTAAGCAATCACAGAAATTTGTTTTACCCAACCCTATAAAATCTTTGGTCAAAATAGACAAAAAAAACACAGCTAATTTGCAGCTAATTTATTTGGGTCAAGTCAATAAAGCCAAAGGCATCTTAGATTTGATAGCTAGTTTTAGAAAAATAAAATTACCACATCTTAGATTGGATGTGGTTGGAGTAGGTGAAGGTTTGAATAAAGCCAAAGAATTAGCCAAAGGCGATGAGCGTATCAAATTTCATGGTTGGTTAAATCATGAAAAATTAATGCCACTCTTAGCCAAATCTGATGTGATGTTAGTGCCATCTTTGTGCTATGAAAATTCCCCGACCGTAATATATGAATCATTATCTATGGGTTTGCCAGTTATGGTTTCAGAGATTGGTGGAGCTAATGAGCTCATCAAAGAAGGTAAAAATGGCTGGATTTTTCCGGCTGGGGATTTTGCTACTTTAAATAAAAAGATAATTAGCTTGTATCAGCAAAGAGAAAAAATCTCCAAAATGGCTGATAATTGTCGAGCTAGTGTTATAAATTATACTTTGGATAATTATAGTCAAAATTTGTTAAAAATTATAAATAATGAGTATAAACAATAAACATCATAAAATTTTATTGGCCTTATTTTTGCTGTTTTTTGTTTTGTATAATTTTACTAATATTTTTGTCTACTGGCCAATGCTTATTAGCACAGGGCATTTGATATTCAATTGGCCAGACGCTACAGCTAATTATTTTTTTACCGAGCTTTTTGCCAAAACTAATCAGTTTTGGTATTTTGAGCCGCTCAATTTATTGACTGACAATTTATTGCATCCTCGTAGCTTCAATGCTATAGCTGGTAATTTGGTACCGATTAGTTTTTTACCGAGTCTAGTAGTATTTGGTGCTGCTTTTCGTATTTTGGGGCAATTTGGTATTTTGGCGCTGACACCTTTTTTGGCAGCTTTATCTGGCTTACTGATTTATAGATTAGTATATTATATATTTAAAGATTTAGATCTGTCTTTGATATCAGCAGTCTTGTTTTGGTCACTGGCACCTGTAGTGTTTTTTGCCAATGAAGTCATGTTGCCTAGTATCTTGTTTATATTTTTAGTCTTGAGTGGCTTTTGGGCTCTGGCTAAGAGCTGGCTTTACCAAAAGAGCTGGTATTGGTTTTTGGGTTTATTATTTTTATCACTGGCAGTTTTTGTCCGTCCGACGGAGATACTATGGCTATCTCTGGTTTTTGTTTTTGTGCTTTACATTAATCGCTCAAAAGTGGATTTTAAAAAATATACTTATGGTGGATTAATTTTTATAGTCATGGCTTTTTTGTTTTTAAGTTTAAACAAAGCCACCTATGGCGCTTATCTGAGCACTGGTTATTTTAATTTCCAATCAGGAGGATTGTCACCAGAATTCGCCCAGCCTCAAGCCAGAAATTTATGGGACTATGTCAAATTATTATTAATGCCTTTTGGCTTTGACTTGTTTTTAATTTTGAAAAATTTTTACAAATATTTTGCCAATATTATTTTGCCTCACTTATTGTTGGCTATTATCGGGCTAGTGATTTTATTTTATAAAAAACAAATAAATTTTGCTTGGCGAAAATATTTGATGTTGTTACCATTTATTTTTGCTTTAATACTTATTTATTATGGTTCTTGGGATATAGTTGATCCACTAGTTAAAGAGTTAAATAAAATTTCTATTTCCTATGTCAGGTATTTCTTGCCGCTTTATATTTATTTACTACCTTTAGTAGCCTGGGCTATCAAAAAAATATTTTTTGGTCCTACCAAGATAAATAAATTGGCTTATTATATTGTATTAATTGCTTTGATTCTTTCTTCTCTAAAATTGGCTTTCTTTTCTAAGCACGACGGACTCTTTTATAATTTGGATACTTTAAAAGATTATTATACACAATATCAGATTGTTAGTGAAAAAATAGAAGATAAGGCTATTATTATTACTGATAGAAGTGATAAAATATTTTTTCCTAAATATAGAGTGATAGTGCCGCAAGGCGATCTGGAGCTTTGGCCACGAGTAAAAAATATTATAGATCAAGCACCAATTTATTATTATACAGATAAATCAGGTCAAGATTTATTGTTTGACCTAGAGGCGGCTAATCAGGTAAAATTAGATTTGACAAATCCTAGCGAAATTTGGGCTAATTTTAGGCTATTTGAAGTAAAAAATAGAGAATAAAATGTCATTCTCGGGCTTGATTAAAATGTCATTCTCGGGCTTGACCCGGGAATCCAGTAAAATATAGAAGAAAAGTGATTATGTACAAGCAATATTACGTATATATTTTAGCTAGTCAAAGAAATGGTACATTATATATAGGTATTACTAATGACTTGGTTAGAAGAATATATGAGCATAAAAATGATTTGGTGGACGGATTTACTAAAAGATATAAGGTACACAGATTAGTTTATTATGAAATAATTGAAGATGTTGATAGTGCAATTATGCGAGAAAAACAACTTAAAAAGTGGAATAGAAAATGGAAATTAAAACTCATCGAGGCAAGTAATAAAGATTGGAAAGATTTTTATTATGATATAATTTAATTAATTACTAGATTCCCGCCTGCGCGGGAATGACAAGAATAAACATATGTCAGACTGTATTTTTTGTAAAATTATTAGAGGAGAATTACCTAGTAGTAAAGTCTATGAAGATGAAGATATTTTGGCTATTTTGGATATTAAGCCTACCAATCATGGTCATACTCTAATTTTTCCCAAAACACATAGTAAAAATATTGAGGAAACCAGTGAAGAGACATTAGCTAAATTGATTAAGGTAGTAAAAAAAGTCGGTCAGTCTATCAAAGAAAATTTGCCAGCGGAAAGTTATAATGTCTGCGAAAATAATGATGAGGTAGCTGGTCAAGTCATACCACATTTACATTTTCACGTTGTGCCACGCCATAGGGATGATGGTATCAAAATGTGGCCACAAAGACCATATCCTGATGGCCGAGAAGCAGAAATTTTAGAAAAAATTAAAATTAATTAATTATTAAATTAAATTACAATTATAATGATCAAGCATCCTTGGAAAAAATTGAGTTCAAAGATAGTTTATCAAAATCATTGGATAAAAGTCAGAGAGGATAAAGTCATTAGGCCAGATGGTAGTCGGGGGATTTATAGTGTTATTGATTCCAAAAGAGGGGTGATGATATTGCCAATAGTTGGAGATTATATCTATTTAGTAAAGTAATATCGTTATCCAGTGGGGCGATGGTTTTTGGAGGCTTGTGCTGGAGGTAATAGTGGTCATGAGCATCTATCCAATTTGCAATTAGCCAAAAGTGAGTTAAGAGAAGAACTGGGTTTTACAGCCAAAAAATGGACATTACTTAGTACATCTTATCCTAGCAGCGGTTGGATGGCTAAGGTGGAATATATTTATCTAGCCCAAGATTTGAAATCAGTAGGTAATTGCCTAGATGAAGATGAATTTTTGGAGGCTAAAAAAATAAGCATCAAAAAGTTTGGCCAAATGGTAAGCAGTGGCAAAATAAATGACGCTTATACTATGTTGGCTTATTATAAATTAAAAGAGTATTTAAAATTATGAATTTACTTGTAACTGGCGGAGCTGGATTTATTGGCTCCAATTTTATCCATTATATATTAGGCAAATACCCAGATTATAAAATTATTAATTTGGATGCTTTGACTTATGCCGGTAATTTAGATAATTTGAAAACAATAGCTAAAAATCCTAATTATAAGTTTGTTAAAGGGGATATTGGAAATTATAAATTAGTTTCCAAAATAGCCAAAGCAGATAAAATTGATTTAATTGTGCATTTTGCAGCTGAGAGTCATGTTGATAATTCTATCACTGGACCTGAAGCATTTATTATTACCAATGTTTTAGGAACTCATAATTTACTTAAAATTGCCAAAGAAAATAATATTAGATTTCATCACGTTTCCACTGATGAGGTTTTTGGCCATTTAGAAGATGGCGATCTTAAGTTTAATGAAAGTACTCCTTATAATCCTAGAAGTCCATATTCAGCTAGTAAAGCTAGCTCTGATCATATAGTTAGAGCTTATTATCATACTTACAATTTACCAATTACTATTTCTAATTGCTCCAATAATTACGGTCCTTATCAGCATAAGGAAAAATTAATTCCGCTTTTTATTTCCAATTTACTAGCAAATAAAAAAGTACCCCTTTATGGTGAAGGTAAAAATATCCGTGATTGGCTTTATGTCGGCGATCATTGTCGAGCTATTGATTTGATAATTCATAAAGGTAAAATAGGTGAGACATATTTGATAGGCGGTGATTCAGAAAAAACCAATTTAGAAATTACAAAATTGTTAATAGCCAAACTTGGTAAAGATGAATCATTGATTGAACGAGTAGAGGATAGACTGGGTCATGATTATCGCTATGCCATTGATTTTTCCAAGATTAAAAACGAACTAGGCTGGCAACCAAGAGTTGATTTTGATAGCGGAATTGATCAGACTATAGAGTGGTATAAAAATAATGGATAAAATAATTTTTGAAAAAGCATATACTCGTGATTATAGCCTAATTTTGGAAGAAGTTTGGACCAGAGCTCTAAAAAAAGAACATTTTGGTCAAATTAATCCTTATCAGACTATTGTTATAGATTATATAAATGATGGTATGATGGAAGTCTGGGAAAATCAGCAGGCTACTGATTGGTTTATTGATAAATTATTTGAGGAAAACAAAAAAAATACAAATTTTTTTGCTAGAGAAATGGAAGTATACGAACTTATTTTAAAGGAACTAAAAGTTATCTGGTCAAAAAATAGCACATCATCAATTAAGGATTTAAAATATTTTATATCATTGCTTAGTAGGGCTATGGATTATTTTTTAATTTTTTATTATTCAGCTATGAATACTAGAAATGAAAAAAATATTTTAACTAGAGCCAATAAACTCCGCGATGAGGATGTACTATTTGAAAAAGCTGATAATTTTATTAGAAGCTCAATTGAAAATATTTATCCTCAAGCTAGCGGACTTAGCAATACAGTTTTAATGGAAGAACTTGATAGTTTACATGATATCTCAGTTTTAAAAGAAAGGTTTAAAAACTATGTCATGGAGCTTGATAATTATTCGGATATAATCTCTATAGATAATTTTTTAAAAAATAATCCTAGTTATCAGTTTATTTTTAACGAGCTTATTACTTCAGAAAAAGTGACTGGGCAAGTTGCTTATAAGGGTTATGCCAAAGGAATAGTGAAAATTTTGAAAAGAAAAAATCAAATAAATGATTTTGAAAATGGTAAGATATTAATATCACCTATGACTACACCAGATTTTGTGCCAGCAATGAAGCGGGCAGTAGCAATTGTCACCGATGAAGGAGGAATAACCTGCCACGCGGCTATAATTTCTCGAGAATTAAAAATACCATGTGTCATTGGTACTAAAATTGCTACTAAAGTATTTAAAGACGGTGACATGGTGGAAGTAGATGCAAATAGGGGTGTAATAAGAAAAATAAAATAATATATGAAAAAAGACATGCTAGAAGATTTTATTAAGATAAAAAATTGGACTAAGGTTTGGTCAGGACGTTGGAGTCTACATTTTGATTCACATATTGCTAACGATTGGACAAAAAATATTAAGGTAGTTGGTAAACCAGTTTTTAAGCATGTGATTTATGTTTATAAAGATGGAATAACGGATTGTTGGGTTAGTCAAGCAGAGAAAGACTATCTAGGAAAGAGATTTTGTTTAGCCACAGCTGGTGATTCAAAATATGTAATTAATTTAACCAAACAGTTCAAAATTTTAGCTGATGAAGTTACAATTTACCTTAAAAAACATCAAGCGGAAAAGATGTCGGATCAAGATTTAGAAAAATTTTGGGAGCTTATTGGCCGCTATTATTTGCCACATTTAAGTGTAAAATATATGGTTGATTATCTGTCACCAAAGCAGTTGAAAAAATATTTACCTATATTAGAAGAATCGCGTTTATATGCTGAGCCCATTTTTAGAAATACTGAAGATTTTTTTGAAAAGATAGCTCAAGATATTGCTCGGAAGAATAAATATAAAAAAGAAATGCTTTTGGCCACGACAGCCAAAGAGCTCGAGGATTATTTTAGGACTAGTATTCTTCCAAATAAAAAAGTATTAGAGCGTCGTTTTAAAAAATCAATTTTAATTGCGGAGAGCGGTACTCAGAAAGTTATTTCTAATAAAGGTTTTGTTAGAATAGAGAAGCTTCTTGATGCGTCATCTCTAAGTGATAAAATCATTGGCCAAACAGCTTATAATGGTAAGGTTGTTGGAGTTGCTAGAATAGTAATCAACCCCAAAGAATATAATTCCATTTTTAATAATGGGGATATTTTGATCACTGGTATGACTAGACCAGAATTTTTACCTTTAATCAAAAAATCTGGGGCTTTTGTTACTGATGCTGGCGGTATTTTATCTCATGCTGCTATAACAGCCAGGGAACTCAAAAAACCTTGTATTATAGGCACTAAAATTGCCACTAAAATTTTTAAAGCTGGTGATATAGTTGAAGTGGATGCCAATAATGGTATAATAAAAAAATTAAAATAAACTATGAAGATATTAATAATAGGAAAAGGCTATTTAGGTACTCGTTGTGTCCAAACTTGGTCAGACGCAGTAATGACTGATAAGATTGTTGAAACAGTCTCTGACGTTGAGAAATTAATTGATGAGCACAAACCAGATGCCATACTCAATGCTGCTGGTATTGTTGGCAAGCCAAATGTTGACTGGTGCGAAACACATCAGGTAGAAACTTATAAAGGTAATACTATTTTACCTTTGATCATTGCTGAGGCTTGTCAGAAGAAAAATGTTTATCTACTACACATGGGCACTGGTTGTATATTTTATGGAACTGCACCTGATGCTTCTGCTTGGACCGAAGATGACTACGCTAATCCAGTAGCAGTCTATACCAGATGCAAATACAGCACTGATTTGGCCTTATCTACAATGGCCAATGTTGGTATTGCTCGTATTCGTATGCCCATAGATTATCAGTCACACCCTGCTAATTTGATTGATAAACTAGCCAAGTATCCAAAAATAGTTGATGTAGAAAATAGTGTGACGGTCGTTGAAGATATGATTGAGGTTTTTCATCAGCTTTTAGAAAAAAAAGCTACTGGAATTTTTCATGTTACTAATCCTGGCTCTATAAAACATCGGGAGATAATTGAGCTGTATGAAAAATATGTTGATGAAAAGCATCATAATGAATGGATTTCGGAAGAGGAATTAGTAAAAATGGGTTTGGCTGATAAAAAAAGATCAAACAACATTATGACTTCCAAAAATCTAACAAAATATGGTATAACTATGAGGCCAATTAAAGAGGCAATAGAGGATACCATGAAAAAATATGAAAGAAATTGAAGTAAAGGCCCATCTAAAAAATCGCGAGCAAGTAATGGACAATCTACGTAATTTGGCTTGTCAGTTTAGTGAACCTATAACTCAAAATGATACTATATTTGTTCCGCTTGGTTTTGAATTGGGTAAAAGTGTTAAAAGTGGCATAAATGTATTGCGCATTAGAAAGACAAATGGAAAAATAATTTTTACCTTAAAACAATCTCAAGCCAATGAGTTGGCCTGTATTGAAAAAGAATTACTGATAGATAATGATAAGGAGTTGGAGGAAATTTTTAAATTGTTAGGCTTTTATGAAGCTGTTAAAGTAAATAAAGTCAGGCTAAAGTGTCAGTATAAAAATTATGAAGTGTGTATTGATAAAGTTGAAGGTTTAGGTGATTTTATAGAAGTAGAAAGCATTACTGATGAAGATGAGGTAAAAGTGCAGAAAGAGCTATTTGATTTTTTACAAAGCATTGGCATTAGACCGTCAGATAGAGAAATGCATGGCTATGATACATTAGTACATAATAAATTAAATAAATAATATGAAAGGAATAATACTTGCTGGCGGAGCCGGCAGCAGACTTCAACCACTGACCAAAGTCACTTCCAAACAGCTTTTGCCGGTTTATGATAAGCCGATGATTTATTACCCACTAGAGACTTTGATAGAAGGAGGCATCAAAGATATTTTAATAATATCTGATCCTAGTAACATTGGTAATTTTGTAAGGCTACTAGGTAGTGGTAAAGATTTTGGTGTGAAGATAAGCTATGAAGTCCAAGATAAGCCAGAAGGTATTGCTCAAGCTTTTATAATCGGAGAAAATTTTATTAGTGATGACAATGTCACCTTGATTTTAGGTGATAATCTTTTTGTTGGCGATGGTGAATTTTTAGATCAGGCTATCAAGAGTTTTTCTAGCGGTGGTCGAGTTTTTGCTAAACAAGTACCTGACCCCAATCGGTTTGGTGTAGTGGAATTTGATAAACAAGGTAAAGTAGTTAGTATAGAGGAAAAGCCAGATCAACCAAAAAGTAATTTTGCGGTTACTGGTTTGTATATCTATGATAATAGTGTAATTGATAAAGCCAAAAATCTAAAGCCATCTGCTCGTGGTGAGGTGGAAGTTACTGATATTAATAATTTGTATCTCAAAGAAGGTACTTTGGATGTTAAAACTTATGAACATTATTGGTTAGACACTGGGACATTTGATACTTTACTTGAAGCAGGTAATACCATTGCTAAGTTGAGGAGAAAATAATAATTTCATTTATAAATTTATGAGGGCAGAATCTAATTTTCCATTAGAACGAGAAGGACGGGGTCACGATGTAGAAATTCTTTTAAAATTTATGCGTCACGGTGAGCGTGATAAAGACGGAAATCTAGAGGATATAGGTAGAGATATAACTCGTCAGAGAGCTCAAGAATCTGGGATTCAAGCTGGTGATTTTGATGCAGTCAAAGCTATCGGTTCTGATGCTGGTCCTCAAAATGAAACATCTAGTATGCAGAGAGCTCTAGAAACAGCTCATATCTATGCTCAAGAGATAGAGGGCGATGAGGCTTTTAAGACGAGAGTAAATAGCGTATTGAGTTTTGAAAATTTAGCCACACCTAAACCATATGATCACAACGCTATTTATAGGGCTAATTTACCTGCTAATTTTGATGAGCTGGATCCGGAGGAAAAAATTAAGGCTACTAAAATAGCTAATGCATCTGTTGTTAAGCATCTTTTTAAATTAAAAGGTGAACAGGTTGAACAATTTAAAAAAGAATTAGCTGGATCCTCAGCTTATGTTATAGAACATTATGTGGGTACGGTCAAAAGATTAAAAGATGGCTCTAAAGTTTTAATACCAGCTGGTGGTCATGGAGCTATGCTGGAGTTTATACTTCAGCAAGCTCTGGTTTTTGAAAATAAAGATGGCAAAAGCCAAGTCGGTTTTGATGATTTAGAAGAAATAGGTGGAGAACTTGATCCTTCTGAGGCTTTTAATATAACTATTAAAACTGATGCTAGTGGTGGTTTGGAAGACGTGGTAGTTAGTTTTGATAGACCAGACAGACCGCAAGGGGAAATGCATTTAGATAGGACTAAAGTGAGGGAATTATCTGAATTTTATCAAGAGCTTCACCCAGTTAAAAAATGGGAAAGAGAAAAATAAAATATTAATAGTAATGGACAATATAATAAAATTTAGAGGGCAAAGCTGGAAATTAAGTATTACTAGAAATATGTCTTTTTTTCATGCTTGTATGGCTGTAAAAAGCTATTATAGTAGTTTTGCTAAATTTGGTGTTGCTAGGAAAAATGAACTTTATATAACTCACACTGGTATGCATTCAGAAGCTTTTTTCTGTGAGAGCGATATACCAAAACATCTTAAAAGTATTTATGATATTTCAGTTGCTCCAAATAAATTGAAAAAGCTAGATAGTGTTTATAAGATAAAGGGCAAGGAATTACTAGAGGCATCAAAAAAATTAGAAAAAAATTCTAGTGTCTTAAATTATGATAATTTTGTTGAGGCTTATTCAAATTTATGCCCCGGTTTGTCATTAACTTCTGTTTTTGGCCGTTATACCAATGAAATTTTAAAGACGGAACTAGCTAAGATATTTCCTAAAAAAAATAGTGTACAGATTGATTCATTTATTTCTTCTATTACCTATCCTTCTGGGCACACGCCACTTTTTAATTCACAGGTTTATTTATTAGAGTTTGTTGTTGGGCTACAAAGAAAAAAAATCGCTTATTCGGATTTTAAAAAGCATATTTTTATAGATAAGTTCATTCAGAAATATCTCAAAAAGTTTGGAGCGATACCAGTAAATTTTAATGGTGAGAGGTGGGATTATCAGCAGATATCAAAACAACTTAAAGAATTATTAAAGTCTGATTGCAAAAAAGAGCTGCTACGTGTTAAAAATAACCACAAAAATAAAGTTTTGGAAAAAAGTAGGGCGTTGCTGTTGATAAAAGATAAAAAATTAAAAAACATTGCTAAAAGCACAGGCACGGCTACTTTATTAAATGAGTATAGAAAATTTATATTTTGTAATGCTAGTTTGGCCTATCGTCCTATGTTTAAGGAGGCGGCTGATAAATATAAAATTAAAGATTGGAGAATATTTTGGAGTTTGACTCCTGATGAGTTTAGAAATTTATATTTTAACGATAATAAGAAAATATTAAATATTTTACCACAGCGAAAAATAGCCGGAGTAATTATGGATCCTCAAAAAGGATATCATGTTTTTGATAAATTGGAGCTCAGAGGAGTTTTAAAACAAATTGAAAAATTTACTAAACAAAACACAAATATTTCTTTAGAAAAAGAATTAAAAGGGACTGTGGCTAATCTAGGTTATGTCAAAGGTAGAGTTAAAATTATTTTTGATAAAAAAGATTTTTCCAAATTTAAAATGGGTGATATTTTAATAGCACCAATGACCTCAGTTGATTATGTGCCACTTATGCAGATGGCCAGCGCTTTTATAACCAACGAAGGTGGATTAACATCTCACGCCGCTATAGTATCAAGAGAAATGAATAAACCTTGCATTATTGGCACTAAGATTGCTACCAAAGTATTTAAAGATGGCGATATGGTAGAAGTAGATGCCAATAATGGTATAATTAAAAAAATTAATTAAATAAACAATTTATATATATGGAAGACAATGCTTTAACAACCAAGCCGATTCCGGCTTTAATTAGGCAAATTTCTATACCGGCCAGTGTCGGTTTTTTCTTCAGCACCATGTACAATGTGGTGGACACTTATTACGGAGCTTTGATTTCTACTCAAGCAGTAGCGGCCATGTCTTTATCATTTCCGGTGTTTTTTATTATTATTGCTCTAGCTTCTGGCATATCTACTGGCACTAGTGCTCTGATTGCTCATGCTTTAGGTGAAGGCAATCGTGATGAAGCCAAAAAATATCTCACTCAAGCTATTTCATTTACCATTATAATATCTTTGTTGTTGAGTGTATTAGGTTGGTATTTTGGGCCTTATTTATTCAAACTTTTAGGTGCCAAAGGCGAGTATCTGGATATGGCTTTAAGTTATATTAATGTCATATTTGGTGGTATTATTATTTTTTCTCTTACTTTTATATTAAATGCTAGCTTAACCTCTCAAGGTGATACCAAAACATTCAGGAATTTTTTGATTTTTGGTTTTTTTCTAAATTTGTTTTTAGATCCTTGGTTTATGTTTGGCGGTTTTGGTTTACCGGCCTTAGGTTTGGCTGGTGTAGCTTGGGCTACACTTTTTTCTCAATTTACAGGTGTCATATATATGACTTACAAAGCTATTAAAAGTGGTATTTTATGTAAAAGATGTGGCCGTATGTTTATTCCTGAGATAAAATATTTTAAAGAAATTAGCAAACAAGGTCTACCGGCTTCGCTCAATATGATGACAGTAGCTATTGGAATTTTTATTATTACTTATTTTGTAGCTCCTTTTGGTGAGGTGGCGGTAGCTGCTTATGGTATTGCTACACGTGTGGATCAGATAGTACTTATGCCGGCTATTGGTTTAAATATTGCCTGTCTTACTTTGATAGGGCAAAACAATGGTGCTAAAAAATACGATCGCATCAGAGAAGTTTATAAAAAGGTTTTAAAATATGGATTTTGGATTGTATTTGTTGGCATGAGTTTAGTGCTGATTTTTGCTCAGCCACTGATGTCATTTTTTTCTAAAGATCAAGAAGTAATCAGTATTGGTGCAAAATTTTTACGTATTTCAGCCATAACTTATTGGGCTTATATGGTATTATTTATTTCCGTAGCAGCCTTGCAAGGCTTAAAACAGCCTTTTTATGCTATTTGGATAGGTATTTATCGCCAAATTATTGGGCCAATGGTCTTTTTTTGGCTATTAGCTACATTTTTAGGTTTTGGACTCTCAGGTATTTGGTGGGGTATATTTATTATTACCTGGTCAGCTGCTATAATAACTTTGTTATACGTCAGACATTACTTAAAGAATAAGTTGCTTAAAAATTAATTTATTTATATATATGGCTAAACAAAAGGTAAATAGCAAAGCCAAAGAGACTGCTTTGGTCCAAAAAGAAAAAATAAAAACTACCAAAAAAGAAGTAGTTAAAGATGAAGATAAGTTAAATAAAATATTAGATAATATCCGTCCAGCTCTAGAGCGTGATGGGGGTAATCTAGAATTAATTAGCTATGATAAGAAAAAAGGTATTATTGAGATTACTTTTCAAGGTGCTTGTGCTCATTGTTCTTTGGCCGATGTAACCTTAAAGCATCTGATAGAAGCTGAGATTAGAGCTCAGATGCCAGAGGTAAAAGAGGTGCGAGCAGTATAATTTATAATTTAGAATATGTTTTTCATTGGTTTAATTATTTTTTTAAAGTTTGCTTTTCCAGTACTATTTTTATGGTTTCCATTTTTAGCTGGCTGGGCAAACTTTATTTTAGATTCTATTGATGGAGATATCCTAATGCCACTGGGCTTAGAGGACAAAAATTATCAGCTGATAGATAAAATAGCTGATTATACGACTTATATTTTTATAGTTATCTGGGCATGGAAAAAAATAATTCGTCGAGAAATTATTGCTGCTTTCCTTATCAGAACCATTGGTCAGTTTTCATTTTTCTTCACCCGTGATGAAATGATGTTATTTTATTTTCCTAATTTAGTAGAGCCATTATTTTTGATTTTTGCTAGCGTAGAATTTTTTAAAGGTAAAGATTTTACTGCCAAGTGGTATAAAAAAAATATAATCTGGATTTGGCTTTTTATTTTAGCTTACAAATTTCAGGATGAGTGGTTTACTCATGTCAGCAATTTAGATAGGACAGAATTTTTTAAAGGCTTATTTAGAAGATAAATAGTGTATTAAATAAAAATTTTAGGTTTAATTTATTAGATGGAAAGTAGAAATTTAAAATTAATTTTAGAAGAAAAAGAGGTAAATTATTTTGTTTGGTGGACAATTTGCCGTGATTTTACTATTTCTAATATTTTAAAAAAATATTTAGGCAAGCCTTTTAAAAATCAGTTAGTTTATTATGATAATGGCAATGGTCATTGGGCTACTGATATTTTAGCTTGGAAGAAGCTGGGTGCCAAGTTGGTAGATAATATCTGTAGTAATAATTTTGACATAAAATCTTTAATTGAAGAACATTTTTTTTATGGTCAGAGATTAGAAAAAGAATTAGAAGAAATAGTTAAAAAAGATTTTTCTAAATTAGATCCAAAGCATATTAGTGATTGGCTGGATAAAGTAATAGCTGATTATTTGAAGTTAAACGAGTTTGGTTTTGTGGCTGTTGTAAGTGATATAGAGCATAGTTTTTTAAGTAAAAGGTTATCTGACATTTTAAGTCAAAAATTACCAGTTGAAAAAATTTCTGAGACATTAAATAAACTTATTACTAGTGATAAAAAAAATATTTTTTTGCAAGAGGAAGAAGAACTAATAAATCTGCTGATAAAATATAATAATATCAGTAAACTAAAAAATTCTAAGGAATTTAAAGAGCATATTGTTAAATATGTCTGGATTAATTTTGGTTATCTTGGCTCGGGTTGGGAGAAAAAGGATTTTTTAAATAGAGTTAGAGAAATAATAAGTAAGGGCGAGCCGCGAGATATTTTAAAAAAACATAAGGCTCAACTGACCAGCATAAAAAATGATCAGAAAAAATTGACTATTAAATTACGTTTAAGTAAAAAAGAGCAGTTTGTTTTTCAAGCGGCGAGAGATTTTTCTTTTTTAAAAAATTATCGAGTAGGTTTGAGGTATCATTTTTGTTATGTCATAAATTTATTATTCAGAGAATTAAGTAGAAGATCGGACATACCTATAGATGTATTTTATTATGCCAATCAGCAAGAATTAAATAAATTAATATTTGGTCAGATAGAGGATTATAAATATATTTTAGCAAGAAAAAATTTCTATTGTGAATATTACGAGGGGAATAAATTATCAATTATATCCAAAAAAGAACTATCAGAAATAAAAAAACATTTTATTAAAGATAAAATAATAAAGACAGATGAATTAAGTGGACAGGTAGCATTTTTAGGTAAAGTTAGTGGTAGAGTAAAAATAGTTTTAAGTTCTAAAGATATAAACAAGGTGAAAGTAGGCGATATATTAGTAGCAATTTATACTGATCCTAATTTGCTACCAGCTATGAAAAAAGCTATAGCTTTTGTGACGGAACAAGGTGGTATCACATCACATGCCGCCATAGTAGCTCGGGAAATGAAAAAACCTTGTATCATTGGTACTCGTATTGCCACTAAAGTT
>JBAYIR010000011.1:0-23026 GCA_041665505.1 Patescibacteria group bacterium | reverse complement strand
GTAATAGAGTAGCGGACACCAGCTTGAGCAGCTAGATGGCAAACTTTACTTATTTTTGGATTTTCAGCCAATATTTTTTTGACAAAATTCAAATTTTTAAGATCGCCTTTATAAAACTGGTAATTATCAAATTTTTTTAGGATTTTATTCCGATCCAATTTTAATTTAGGATCATAGTAATTATTTAGATTATCTACGCCAATGACAGAAACATTTTTTTTTAAAAGAGCCAAAGCCGTATGAAAACCAATAAAGCCAGCTGAGCCAGTTACTAGTATGGTAATTTTTTTTTCAAAATTGGGCATTATTGTTTGCGCTTGCGGATGATTTGTGACTAGAGCTACATCTGCGTAGCAGCTAGGAGTAATAGGCACAAATCAGGAGCAATTATCGTCCTAAACTCTTATTAAATACCGTATTGATAGTTTTGAGTATGATAGAAATATCTAGGGCAATAGATTGGTTTTTGATATAAAATAAATCGTATTGGAGTTTTTCTCTAGCGTCTTCTACACTAGCTCCATAAGGAAAGTTAATTTGAGCCCAGCCACTTAAACCTGGTTTGATAAGATGCCTTTCATTATAAAAAGGGATAGCTTCTTTTAAAGTAGCTACAAATTCTGGTCTCTCTGGCCTGGGGCCGACAAAACTCATATTACCTTTTAGGATGTTTATAAATTGTGGTACTTCATCCAATCTAGTTTTGCGGAGAAATTTACCGACTTTGGTCACCCGAGAATCATTTTCAGCAGCCCAGACAGCACCATTTTTTTCCGCATTTTTGGTCATAGAGCGCAACTTATAAACAGTAAATATTTTATTGTTTAGACCTACTCGAGCTTGGCTATAAATCAGTGGCCCTCTAGATTCTAATTTTATAGCCAAGGCTATAAAAGGTAGTATCAATAAGGCAACTAGACCAAAAAAGATTACTAGGATGATATCAATAACTCTTTTGGTTATAGTAAACCATTGTTTATTCTTTTGAGTAATATTTTCCAAAAACCAGTGGCGTTCTAGTGAGCTGATTGGTACTTTACCAGTTATTTTTTCATAAAAATCAGTCAGATTAAAATATTGAATTTTCAAATCTATATTTTCAAATAAATGGCGCGCTACTTCCGGGCTATACTTAGGGTCGTTGACTGAGACAACAGTATTTATTTTATGCGCTAATATTTTGTTTCGCATTTCACTGATATCTCGACTGACTTCAATTATTTGAAATTTTTCAGGCAAAAATGATGAATCTGGATTGATGATTAATTTTAGTTTATAACCTAGCTGTGGTTTAGTGATTATTTCTTCAGCTAGAATTAATGATTCTGGATGGACACCAATAATAGCTAGGTTACTTCCCAATTTGTCGCTAGATATAAGTTTGTAAAATATTTTTCTCCACGCTATAAGGAAAATAGTAAAAATACCAACTAGTATTAGTAAAATAGTTTGTGGTTTGATACCAGTGATATCATTGATGACATAAAAGAAAGCTACAGCTAGTAGGGTGTTTATAGCCAGATTTTGTACTAGAGTGCCATAAAATTTGAAACCTTGTTGGACTTTGTTTATTTCATATAAGCCATTAATAAAAAATATGATTATCCATAAAGCAAAAACTATAGAAAAAGGGCCTAAATGTTTGAACCATAATTGGCTATCCAAATAAGAAAAACGTAGCCATAAAGTGATGGCTAAGGCGCTATATAGCAGTATTAAATCTCCAATTAATAGGATTATTTTTCGCATTGAATTTTTTAATAATTTGACTATATTATAATAAAAAATAAGGGTTTTTGTCAATGTAAAAAAGAAAGACAATATTTTATAGCTATGCTATAATTTTATACAAAGATAAGGATATTTTTTATAAAATGATGAAAAAAATATATTTTCTAATTTTTCCATTGCTGCTAGCAGTTTTAGGTATCAATTATGGTTTGCCTATGCATCTGGTTGGTGACGAGGAGTCTTTGGTTGGCGGAGCCATAAAAATGATTGAATTAAAAAGATTCTTTCCAGTCTTAAACCCAGATCAATTCAAAATTTTGTATTATCCGCCGATTATACCTTATCTCTATGTTTTGACATCTTTACCAATAATTATCTTTAAATTTTTTGTCAGTGGTTTTGATGTGCTAGCTTTGAAAGATTATTTTATTCTTAATTTAGATGGTATTTGGATTAGTGCTAGATTGACGTCTAGTATTTTTTCTTTGGGTGTTTTGGTAGTTGTTTATAAATTGACGGAATTAATTTTTTCTAAAAAGGCGGCTTATTTAGCGACTATTTTACTAGCTCTCAGTTTTTTTCATGTACTTTTGTCTCATCAGGCCAGGCATTGGATATTTACAGTGTTTTTTGCTTATTTAACTATTTTATTGACTATACTACTAGTCAAAGGGCGACTGAAGAAGTATTGGCTGATTGGTTTAACAGCTGGTATAGCTTTGGGTACTACTTATGTTACTGCTTTGGGAGTCGGTCTAGCATTTTTAATTTTATTTTTTTATCGCCACCAGATTAGTCAGCCATATAAAAAAATAGGTATTAATATTTTTTTAGCTTTATCAATTGGAACATCTTTGATTTTGATAAATTTACCAGATTTACTTCGTTTTAAATACGGAGGTAAACTGGTTGGTGAGCCACTTCAAAAAAGTTTTACTGGTCTTTTGTCACAACTTGAACAGGTAATTACTATATTGTTTAATCAAGAGTTTATAATATTTTTATTAGCTGTTTTGGCTTTGTTGTTATGGAAGCGTAACTTCAAGATTAAAATTTTTATGGCGTCATTTGCTTTTTTATATTTTGTTGTTTTATATTATTTTCTTCATTTTGAGGCGAGGTACACTTATTTTATAATCCCAGCTCTAGCTATTTTAGCAGCTGATACTTTAGTTGTTTTGTCTGAAAAAATAAAGTATAAAAAATTATATTATTTTATTCTGAGCTTATTATTTTTGTGGCCAGCTTTGGGAGCTATAAATTATACCCGTTTAATTTTGGCCGATGATACCAGAGAATTAGCTATTCAATATATCAGTCAAGAAATAGGTGATCAAGAATTTTTACTTAGTTCGCCGACTATATATTTACCTAGAACAGATAAAAGTTTGGTCATCGCTGAAAATTATGGACATATTAATACCGTGGAGAGATATACATACAACCATTATGATAGGCTAGTGGCTAATTTTGATAAGACATATAATTATCAAAATATACATTTTTGGTCAGATGATTTCAAAAATCCAATCGCTCTAGATGAGTATATACAAAAATATCAGCCGAGCTACTTTGTGCTAGAATATTGGTTTGAGGAGGATTTAAAGGATTATTATAGCTCCTTGCGTCAAAAGGCAGTTTTAGTTAAGATACTTAGGCAGTCAAACTTGCCTGAAAATTATGATATTAATGGCAATTTTTGGGTTTTTAACAGTGTTTTGTTTGACTTAGAAAGACTAGGGCCAAGTATAGCTATATATAAATTAAAATAAATTTATGAAATTATCCATTGTTTTGCCAATTTATAATGAAGAAGAAAATATCAGTATTCTTTATGATAAATTAATAGCAGTTTTGAAACAGATGAATCTGGAGTATGAAATACTATGTGTCAATGACGGATCTAGTGACAATAGTTTGACGGCTTTGAAAAAAATATCACTGGTTGATAAAAATGTTAAGATAATTAATTTTAAAAATAATTTTGGTCAGACGGCTGCCATGTCGGCTGGTATTAAATATTCTCAGGGAGATATCATAATACCAATGGATGCTGATTTACAAAATGACCCGGCTGATATTCCTAGATTTTTGGAAAAAATAAAAGAAGGTTTTGATGTAGTATCAGGTTGGCGTAAAGATAGAAAAGATGGTTTGCTACTTAGGAAAATACCTTCTTGGCTAGCCAATTGGCTGATTGGACAAATTACCGGAGTAAAAATTCATGATTATGGTTGTTCTCTCAAAGCTTATAAAAGGGATATAATAAAAGATGTAAATCTATATGGTGAAATGCATCGTTTTATTCCAGCTTATGCCTCTTGGCAGGGAGCAGTGGTGACAGAGATTGTAGTCACCCATCATCCGCGTATTCATGGTCAGACAAAATATGGTATTGGTAGAACTTTTAAAGTCATACTTGATTTGATAGTAGTAAAATTTTTATCTGTCTATATGAATAGGCCAATTCATTTTTTTGGTGGCTTGGGTTTTATATCTTTAATTTTAGGTCTTATCACTGGTATCACAGCCGTGCTGCTGAGAGTTTTTCATATCAAATATATTGTAGAGACACCTTTACCAATTTTGTCAGCACTACTTATTATTGTCGGTGTACAGCTTATAGCTATGGGTATTTTGGCTGAGATGATCATGAGGACATATTATGAGTCACAACATAAAGAGCCATACGTCATAAAAGATAAAATTAATTTTGATAACTAATGTGCGGAATTGCCGGTTATCTTGGTCAAGGTAGCCAAGAGATATTAGAAAAAATGACCAATACTCTTTATCATCGCGGTCCTGATGATAAA
The DNA here is from genome assembly GCA_041665505.1 of Patescibacteria group bacterium. Classification (GTDB taxonomy): domain Bacteria; phylum Patescibacteriota; class Patescibacteriia; order UBA1558; family GWA2-36-10; genus XYD1-37-29. The sequence goes on along the minus strand of JBAYIR010000011.1, from coordinate 18,479 downwards.
GGTTTTTTGTTGGACAAAAATCTGGCTATGGGGCATCGTCGTTTATCTATTATTGATTTGAGTCAAGCTGGGCGTCAACCAATGACTAATGAGGATGGCACTGTCATATTGATTTTAAATGGTGAAATATACAATTATAGAGAACTAAGAAAACAATTAAAAGGCCAACATAAATTTATCAGTCAGACTGATACAGAAGTTATTATTCATCTCTATGAAGAGCTGGGGGCGCAAGTTTTTTCCAAATTAAATGGCATGTTTGCTATTGCTTTGTATGATAAAAAAACTAAAAAGTTAATTTTAGCTCGCGATAGGTTTGGTAAAAAACCATTATATTGGGGTAAATTTGGGGAGTCATTTTTGTTTGCTTCCGAGCTAAAAGCTTTTTTAAAACATCCAGCTTTTAAAAAAGAATTAAATCTTGAGGCTTTAAATAAATATTTACAATACGAGTATATACCCACTCCGCATTCAATTTTTAAGGGTGTTTACAAATTAGAACCAGGACATTATTTGGAGTTTGATGGGCAAGATATTAAAAAATATAAATTTTGGGATATCAATTTTGAACAATCAAATATCAGTTTTGGCGAAGCTCTAGATAGATTAGATCAAGAAATAGATAGAGCTACAAAAATTAGATTGGCTAGCGATGCGCCTTTGGGTGTATTTTTGAGTGGGGGGATAGATAGTAGTGCTATTGCTTACTACGGGCAAAAAAATAGTCAGCAAAAAATAAAAACATTTTCTATTGGTTTTGGAGAAAAGAGTTTTGATGAATCAAATTATGCTCGTCAGGTAGCTAAATATTTGGGCACAGACCATCACGAACAAATTTTGACTGCTAAAGATTCTTTGGATTTTATACCGCAGATTGCTGATTTGTTGGATGAGCCAATGGCTGATCCATCTATAGTACCTACTTATCTATTATCAAAATTTACCAAACAAGAGGTCACAGTAGCACTAGGCGGAGATGGTGGTGATGAATTATTTTTGGGTTACGATACTTTTGTGGCTCAGCGTTATGCAGATATTTATGATAGTGTACCTTATTTTATTCGCAGTCTGATAGCTAAATCAGTCTCATCTTTGCCAACATCATTTTCTAATATCAGTCTCGATTTTAAGTTAAAAAAATTTACCAAAGATTTTGAAGGTAATAGCGATTATAGACATATACGTTGGCTAGGATCATTTGACAAGCCTAGTCGGGCTAGATTATTTTCTGATAATCTTTGGTCAGATTTGAAAAACAAAAATGAATTTGATGACATTGATAATTATTTAAAAAACATATCTAGTAAAGATAAATATAAAAAATTGATTTATCTTTATCAAAAAACCTATTTAATGGACGATATTTTGGTAAAAGTAGATAGAGCTAGTATGTTTAATGCTTTAGAAGTTCGAGCGCCATTTTTGGATTATCAGCTAGCGGATTTTGTTAATTCTCTGCCGATTAATTTTAAATTGAAAAATAAAAATACAAAATATATTTTGAAAAAATTAATGTTGGGTAAATTGCCAGATAATATTATCAATCGTCAGAAAAAAGGTTTTGGTATGCCAATAGCTGATTGGCTAACTAGTGATCTAAAGCCTTTAGCCCAGCAATTATTAAATGCTGAAAAAATAAAACAAGAAGGCCTGTTTAATCATCAATATATTGACCAGTTGTTGGAACAGCATTTTGAGCGAAAGCAAGATAATAGAAAGTTAATTTGGACTTTGATGATATTTGAATTGTGGCGGGAAAAATGGTTTAATTAGTATTATATGAATGATAAAATAAAACTTAATTTGGGAGCAGGAGAAGATAGAAAAGATGGCTATATCAATGTAGATTGGAATGATTTGGCTCAGCCTGACGTCAAACACAACTTGAACCAATTTCCCTATCCTTTTGAAAATAATAAATTTGATGAAGTAGTAGCTTCTCATGTTTTAGAGCATTTAGATAAACCTTTTGAGGTTATGAAAGAGCTCCATAGAATATTGAAGCCAGGCGGAGAATTAATTATCAAAGTGCCTCATTTTAGTCGAGGATTTACTCACGCTGAGCATGCTCATGGCTTTGATGTTTCTTTCCCGATGTATTTTAACAAAAAATTCACTAAATCTGGTTTTTATGGAGTAGAGTTTGATATAGCCAGCATGAAATTACACTGGGCGGCTTTTACGCATTTATTACCATATTATGGTTATGGGAAAATTATTATTGGGATTATAAAATTTTTGAGCGCTATATTTTCTGCTTTAGCCAATCTCAGTCCAAATTTCTGTAGTCGGGTCTGGTGTTTTTGGGTGGGTGGTTTTGAAGAAATTGAATTTAAGTTTATTTGTAAGAAATAATAATATGTCATCAAGTGAACGTTTTGGCTATGAATGGGATAAATATTCAGCTATAGATATAAATTATGAAGAACAGTTTAAAAATTGGGTCTATCCACTAGAGGCCAAATTTTTTGAGGGTAAATCAGTTTTGGATGCTGGCTGTGGGATGGGTAGAAATAGCTTATGGCCACTCAAGTGGGGAGCTAGTGAAGTGATTGCTTTTGATTTTGATAAACGCTCAGTGGAGGCCGCTAAAAAAAATCTCAAAGATTTTGCTAATATCCGAGTAGATTATAGAAGTATTTATGATATAATTTGGCAAGAAAGGTTTGATATGGCATTTAGTATTGGTGTTATTCATCATTTAAAGGAACCTCAATTAGCTTTACAAAATATGGTGCGAGCTTTGAAACCAGGTGGTACTTTACTGGTCTGGGTTTATAGTTATAATGCCATGATAGTCAAAGTGCTTAGTCCGATTAGAAAAAATATTACTTCCAAACTGCCTTTGGCTTTGGTTCATTTTTTAGCTTATTTTTTGTCAGCCCCAATTTATGTGTTTGCCAAAATATTTAAAGGACCAGGGGGCTATATGAAGCAAATTTCCAAATTTAAATTTTGGCATATTCATAGTATAATTTTTGATCAGTTGATTCCAGAAGTGGCTAACTACTGGACAAGAGAGGAGGTCGAAAATTTATTTGGCAAACTAGCTTTGAAAGACATTGATATACATCGACCACCCAATGGTACTGGTTGGATAATTATAGCCAAAAAATAGTTTAAGACTTTATTATAGTTAATATTATAGAAAAGTAGTGAAATCTATTATTAAAAAATAGATATTTTTTGTTGTAGTTTTTTTATTACTTAGGACCTTTTTGTTCTTTGTGATTATAAGCAAAATATGTTATAATTTATCAACAAGTTAACTAACTACTAAGGCATTTAGATTAGTGGCTGAGAAAATAAAAATAAATAGTAAAAAGTGAAAATTGTTGAAACAAAAATTTATTTAAGATTTATATCTTGGTTTATTACTGTAGCATTTTTGCCATTAGCCGCTTTATTTTTATCGGTGTATTTATTTAATCCAGATTTATTAATATCAGTTTTTTCCAAAACTAGAGACACTATACTATTTGCCACTTTTATATCCTTAGCCTTGGTATTATTATTGTCTTTGTTAGCTACTAGATTATTATCTAAATCAATCACTAAACCTATTCAAACTTCTGTTTTGGAATTATCTAAAGTAGTTGGTGAATTGTTTCAGACAGTACAAAATTTGTCTGAAATTAGCCAAAATAATAGTGAATTATCTCAGTTTTTAATTGATAGTAGCAAGACTCAAAAAAATGGTCTTAAGACCGGTAGTAAAGCCATACTGGCTATGGCTAATTCTCTAAGCCAAGTGGCCCAAAAAACTAAATTAGCGGCTAGTAAAAGCACAGATATTGATAAATTAGCTGGTGATAGTGAAAGTAAATCCAAAGAAGCTTTAGATACTTTGACAGTGGTCAAAGAACTATTAACCGAAAATCAAAAGTTAAGCCACGCCCTGAATCAATATGCTAGTGATGTCAAAAATGTAGCCTCGCGGGTGGCTGATTTGGCAGAAATAGCTAAATTTCTTAGTCTCAATGTTTCTATTGAAGCCAGTAAAAATTCTTTTAGTGATGACTTTTCAGATTTGGTAGCTCAAATCAGGGAGTTAAATATCACTAGTGAACAAGCCGCTGGGGCCATTGGCACTTTAGCTTCTAATATGCAGAGACAAATAGAGCAAGCTAGTGATTCTTCACAGCATCAATGGCAAGAAACTGATAAAACTATCAAAATTGTTAGCCAGACTATCAATTTTTTGGGTAAGATAGCTACTAATGTCTTACAAATATCTAAAAGCGTTCAAAGTATAGATAAAGAAACTCAAAAAACTGGTCAAGATTCTCAAGATATTAGCCAGATGATAAAAAAACTGGACAATGAAGCCAAGTCTTTAGTTGGCCATGTAGATACTGTCACTAGAATTATCAATCAACAATTGGTCATTACGCGTTCACTCAATCGTTCTTCAGCGGCTTTAAATTCAGTGACCAAAACACTTAATGATTTAGTTGGTAAAGAATAAAATGGCATCAAAATCAGAACAATTTGTTTTATTTTATATCGGTCAGGAGCAATATGCTTTGCCGGCTTTGACGGTCAACAAGTTTATTGAGTTTAAGGATTTGACACTTATACCAAAAGTCAATAAAGAAGTAAAAGGCTTGATTTATAATAATGGTCATATCATTACCATTATTGATATTAAAGAAATTTTGAAGATTAAATCAACTAAAAGTAATAAGCAGCCGATGTGTTTGATATTTGAATCAAGTGGCCATCATTATGGGCTTGTAGTTGATCAAGGTGGTGAAATCACTTCAGTTAATAAAATTTTTACTGACAGGCAAAAGAAAATTTTTAATAAATATTTTAAAACAAAAGATAAAAAAAATATTTATATTTTAGAAGCCAATCAGATTGTATCTCAAATCGGATTATGATAAGTGCCAAATACAAAGATTTATATCTATCAACGACTAAGCAACAGTTAAAGAAATTGTCTGATTTATTGCTTTATTTAGAAAAAAAACCTAGCAATCAGAATTTGATTGAAAATATTTTTCGGCTTATCCACTCTATGAAAGGGGCAGCCGCTACTATGTCTTACAAAAATACCGTCAATCTTTTGCACGCCATGGAGTCTTTGGTTGATGCGGCTTACAATGAAGATTTAGCTATTAATGACAAAATTTTGAATACTTTTTTTGATACTTTGAATGTCTTACAGGATAATTTTGATAGTATTGATAAAAAAAACCAAGAGCTTATTTTAACCAAACAAACTAATACTCTTAAAGCACTTTTTAATCAAAAGACTCCCAAACAGAATGTTAATCAGAAAAAAATCAAACATATTTTAGGATCTTTGCCCAGCGTAGCAGAATTAACAGTCACGACTGATAAATTGGATGCCATTGGCAATTCACTGGATGATTTGATGATTAATGCTATGAGCATTAAAAATAAAGTCAAAGATTCAGCTGATATAGAGCTTTTAAAAGTTTGTGTAGATAATGATAAAATCTTATCTAGCCTCAGAAGACAGCTAGAAATAGTGCGAGTAGCCCCACTAAAAGATATTTTATCTTCTTTACCCTATCTAGTCAGAGAAGTGGCTAGAGATGAGGGAAAACAAGTAGAGATTGTTATTTTAGACCATGATTTATCTTTGGACAAGGCTATTACTGATGAGCTAGTTGAAATATTAATTCAATTACTCAAAAATGCAGTTTCACACGGCATTTCCAATAAGCAGCCAAATGGCAAAATATTGGTGGATTTTTCCCTAGTGGGAGATCGGATGCACATTTTGGTTAGTGATAATGGTCAAGGTATAAATTGGTCATCAATATTAGATTTGGCTGTTAAAAATAAAATAGTCACTCGTCAGAAAGCTAAGACTATGTCAGCTGATGAAATAAAAAATCTTATTTTCTCTTCGGGTATTTCCAAGGGCAAAATTTTAAATACTACTTCCGGTAGAGGAATGGGACTGAGTTTAGTCAAAAGTAAAGTGAGTGAGCTAGGTGCTCATATAGCGGTCAGTAGTAGTTCTAAAAATGGTACTAAATTTATTATTGATTTACCTCAACCACTATCTGTGTTTAGAGCTATTATTTTTAATCTTTTGGATTATACTTTTGCCCTGCCTTTGGATTATATAGAAAAAATATTGGATTTAGAGGGCATAAAAAATGTGAATAGCAGTAAAACTTTTAGTTATCAAAAAAAGAAATATAAATTGATATCTCTTTTGGATATTTTTGGTCTGAAAAAATTTGATCCTTTATATAAATATATAGCTTTGATAAATTATCAGGATGTCAAAATAGCTATGCCGATTGTCAGAAAAGTCAGAGAAGATGAATTGATTATGAAAAGAACTCCCTTAGTTTTAAAAAATAATAAATATATAAAAGGAGTAGCTATTTCAGCTCAAGGGCAAGCGGTTTTAGTTTTGGATCCAGTTCATCTTGTTTAAGGCTTGAGTAGATATAAATATTTAATTTTATACCATTAAATAAATTTTATGGCAGATACTAAAGCAAAAATTTTGTTTGTTGATGATGATAACTTTCTTCGTAAAGTTTATAAATCAGAATTAAGTGAGCAGGGTTATGAAGTAATTTTGGCCGCTGACGGAGAAGAGGGCTTAGAAAAAGCCCAAATTAGTGATCCGGATTTGATTATTTTGGATATGATTATGCCTCAAAAAAACGGTTTTGAGGTTTTGACAGAATTACAAAAAAATCCAGCCACCAAAAATATTCCAGTGATTATATTGTCTAATCTTGGTCAGGAAGATGATATTAAAAAGGGTCTTGATTTGGGGGCAGTGGATTATTTGGTCAAAGACAACATTACTTTAGCAGTCATTGTTGAAAAGGTTAGCCATTATTTAAATTCTAAAACCAAATCAAAAGCTGCTATGTTACAAAATGGTCATTTGGAGAAGCCAAAAGAAGATAGTAATCAATATTATAAATCTGAGCCCAGTCGAGAAAAATAATTATAAATTAAAATATTAAATAAGTAATTTTAGTATAATTTTAAGGGGATGAAAATAATAAGTGACGAGAAAATTTATAAAATTATTAGCAAGATTGGTTTGATTGAGCCGGAAATTTTGGATACCGCTCTTCAAGCCGCTAAAGAGAAAAATAAAGATTTTGTAAATTTTTTAATTAGCCAAGACTTGATAAAATCCGAGGAGATTGGACAGCTAATAGCCAATGATTTGCATATTAAATATATTAATTTAAGTAAAGAGCAAATTGATTCTATAGCTTTGAATCTTATTCCAGAGATTGTCGCCCGCAAACAAAACTTGGTTGTTTTCAAAAGAGATGGAGAAGGTGTCAAAGTAGCTATGGCTGATCCTTTTGATTATGGCATGATCAAGATGATAGAAAAAAAAGTAGGCGATAAAGTCTGGCCTTATTTTTCTACAGAATATGATATTAAAAATGCTTTTAGTCTTTATCGAAAATCTATTCAACAGGAATACGCTACTAATATTCAAAAACATGCTATCAAGGCTCAGGGAAGCAATGTTGAATCTGTCCCAGTAGTCAAACTGGTGGATGATATTTTTTCTTATGCCTATACCAATCATGCTTCCGATGTGCACATTGAACCAGAAGATAAGGAAATAAAAATTCGTTTTAGGATAGATGGCATACTTTATGATGTTTTGACTTTGAATAAAGGTATTTTAGAATTGATAGTTACTAGGATAAAAATCTTGGCCAAATTAAGGACTGATGAAAGTCGTTCAGCTCAAGATGGAAAAATTATTACTAGAGTAGAGGGTGAAAAGGTAGATATTCGTGTTTCGATTGTGCCTATTACTCATGGCGAGAAAGTAGTAATGCGTCTTTTATCTTCCAAAGGAAAACAATTTAGTTTGGAAGATTTGGGTATGAAGGAGAGAGATTTAGAAATTGTAGCCAAAGCTGCTAAAAGGCCTTATGGTATGATCTTATCTACTGGTCCGACTGGGTCTGGTAAGACGACTACCCTTTACGCTTTAATTAAATTATTGAATAGTCGTAATATAAATATTTGCACCATTGAAGATCCAGTGGAATATGATTTGGAGGGCATTAATCAAATTCAAGTCAATCCCAAAACTAATCTTACTTTTGCTCAAGGTCTTAGATCATTACTTCGTCAAGACCCAGATGTTATCATGGTTGGTGAAATTCGTGATGAAGAAACAGCTGGTATTGCCGTCAATTCGGCTATGACTGGTCATTTGGTGCTTTCCACCCTACACACCAACGATGCTTCGACATCTTTGCCAAGACTATTGGATATGAAAATTGAGCCATTTTTGGTAGCTTCAACAGTCAATATAATCATTGCCCAGCGTTTGCTTCGTAAAATTTGTATGAAGTGTATTGTTTCTTATACTTTGACAGACAAAGAAGTAGAAGATCTTAAATCGGAAATTAATATTAATAAATTTTTGGATACAGATAAAATTAGTGATGTTCGTTTTTATAAAGGCAAGGGTTGTAAGAGCTGTAATGATAGTGGCTATAGCGGACGTATTGGTATTTTTGAAGTTTTAGATATTACGGATGATATTAAAGAGTTAATTATGGCTCGAGCAGATAATGAACAAATAAAAAAGAAAGCTATTGCCAATGGTATGACTACTATGTTTGAAGATGGTTTTGATAAAGCTGTGGCTGGTAAAACTACTTTAGAAGAGATATTTAGAGTTACCAAACAATAATTTTTTAATTATTTTTGGGTCAATAATAAAATAAAAATAAAGACATGTTGTTTGCTTATAAAATTTCAGATGCTAAAAATAAAATAACCGCTGGGACAATTGATGCTTCTAGCCGTCAACAGGCTAGAAATCAATTAGCTCTCAAAGAGGGAGTATTGGTATCTTTGGAGTTGGTTGGTAGAGCCAAAGGGCAAGTTGTATCTGGTGGCGGAAAGATTTTATTTGGCCGAATTAAGCTTTTGGAAAAAGTAATGTTGGCCAAACACTTATCGGTTATGATTAAAGCTGGTATGTCTATTGATGGTTCTTTGGAAGTACTGCAAGACAATGCTTCCCCAGTGATGACTAGAATTTTATCGGAAATGCTGACAGATGTTCGTAAGGGTAATACGCTGTCATCAGCTCTTAAAAAACATTCTAAAGATTTTGATTTACTTTTTGTCAATATGGTGGCAGCTGGAGAAAAAGGCGGTAATTTGGCTAAAAATTTAGAACTCCTAGCTGTCCAACAACAAAAATCTTATGAATTACGTGGTAAAATAAAAGCCGCTGCTATGTATCCTAGTGTAGTGCTTCTAGCTATTGTTGCTTTGACAGCCGTAGTATCTAAATTTGTTTTGCCAAAGATTGTTAATTTTTTTACTAGCTTAAATGTTCAATTACCACTGAGTACTAGAATATTGATTACCAGCGCGGATTTTTTTGCTAAGTATTGGTGGGTGCTAGTTTTAGCAGTAGTAGCTATTATAGTTGCTTGGAGCGTGATGCTTAGATTTACTAGCACTAGATTGATACTTCACAAGTTTATCCTCAGAGTACCTATTATTGGTAAGCTAGTGTCTAATATGAATTTAGCTTTATTTTGTCGGACTTTATCTAGTTTATTAAATAGTGGTATTACTATTGATCAGGCTTTGCAAATTGTGGCTCAAACTATGACTAGTGAAGTCTATAGACAACAGACGGTCAGTATTTATCATCGTGTACTAAAAGGAAATTCTCTGTCAGATTCTATTTCTAATAAACAATATTTTCCTAGCATCGTCTCTCGTATGAGTAGAGTGGGAGAGGAATCTGGTAATTTAAGTGAGGTCTTAGATTATCTGGCCGATTATTATGAATTGGAAGTAGATACTACTACCAAAAATTTAGCTACAATGCTCGAGCCAATCCTCTTAGTGTCTATTGGTTTGGTAGTTGGTTTTGTAGCTATGTCTATTATCAATCCAATTTATGATTTAACCAATAAGATTAGTCCATAATGATAAGAAATAACAGACAATCTGGTTTCACATTGGTAGAAATATTATTGGTAGTAACTGTATTTACTATTATTTTGGCTTCAGCTATTTCTTTGACTACTAGGCAAGTATTTGATAGTGATCTTTCGAGTAAAGCTCTAGCAGTAGCTGATTTGCTAGAGCGAGCTAGAAACAGCTCAGCTACTGGTTATTTTGGTGATGTTTGGAGTATTAAAGTATTGGACAATGATGCACTTTGTATGGATAGTGGAGATTGTATATTACTTTTTAAGGGTAGAGGTTTTAGCAACAGAGATGCTAGTTATGATAGATTTGTAGAGTTTGACCAAGATATAACTGGTGTCTATATTGAGGCTAATCAGGAAAATGAGTTTTATTTTGATTATCAATCTGGTTGGTTAGCTACCACTACAGCTTCATCTTTAGAACAACAATATATTGTATTAAAAAATAATGTTGGTGAGCAAAAATCAGTAGTAGTTTCTCCTAGTGGCACAGTAGCTATTTTTACTTGTGGTGAAGATAAGGTCTATGATATCAGTGGACATGGCTATAATACAGTCAAAATTGGCACTCAGTGCTGGATGGCAGAAAATCTCAATACTGGTACTATGTTGGCCAGTGGTATTAGTACGCCTAGTGATGATGGATTAATAGAGAAATGGTGTTTTGATAATGATACTAATAATTGTAATACATACGGAGGGCTTTATCAGTGGAATGAAGTGATGGGCTATGTGACAACTGATGGTACGCAAGGTATTTGTCCTAATGGTTGGCATGTACCTTCACATACCCAATTACAAACTTTAGAAGCTGTTTTTGCATCTGGCACAAATGGTACTCAAATGAAATTAGGAGGTCAATCAGGCTTTGATTTACCATATGGCGGAGAAAGAAACATATATGGTGATGGTGATGCTACGGATTTATATTTTGATAGTGTTGGTACTTTAGCTGTTATGTGGACTTCAACTCAATATAATAGTACTGATGCTTATGCTCATTATGTCCAATCTGAAAATACAATGAGCTCAGATCCTAATCCAAAAACTTTTGGATTTTCAGTCAGGTGTTTAAAAGATTATTAATTCAATTAAATAAATTTTATTTTTTTATAATGTTTAATATAAAATATCACAACCAAGCATTTTCTTTAATTGAGGTCATTGTGGCCTTGGGTATTTTTGCTATTTTAGCTGCTGGTGTTTTTAGTGTGGTGACTAGCTCTTATAGAAATTTTTATGGCACGGGCGACAAACACTCTTTGACTGTCTTTGCTCAGGAAGGTATAGAAGCAGTGCGTTCTATTAGAGATAATTCTTGGCAAGATATAGAAACTGTCTCCGGCGCTGGTAGTAAAGGCTTAGTTAAAGCTGCAGCTGGTTATTGGCAATTTGATACTACTGCGGATTCTTTAGGAGTTTTAAGTAGGACTATAGTAGTGACTGATGTAGAGCGAAACGCTAATGATGAAATAGTAGCCTCTGGCGGCACTGTTGACCCTAATACCAAAAAAGTAACAGTCACTGTGACCGGACCAGGAATAGATGATTATGTTTTGACCACTTATTTGACTAATTGGTCTTATAAAACTTGGGAGCAATCAGATTGGTCGGGAGTAGGTGCTAGAGAATTCTGGTCAAATTTAAGTGTGGCTTCTTCATCATACAATAATATTGATACTTCTACGGCTAGCCAGTTAAGCCTATCACATTTGACTGGTACTGATATGAGCTGGTCTACTTGGGAAGATTTGATTCCTGATGAATCAGTCAAAAACCAAGCTTGGGAGGATTTTTTTAATTATTATTTAGGGCCAGACGGTAAAAGTCTTTATATTAGTGGTACTACTAACTTTGGTATCATAAAATATGATATTTCCAAAGCCCAAGCGGGAGTTGTGAAAGCCGAATGGAAAATAGGTTTACCAACAGGCTATCATATGCGACCGATGGCATTCCATCCTAGCGGTAATTATGTTTATGTAGCTAGATATACGAATAGTAGTGGGGCGGATGCGGTTTGTGTGGCCAATATAACTACCCTTTCTATTACGGAGGCTAGTGATTGTTATGATTTGACTTACCCAGGGGCCAGTTGGTATATAACTACTATGGTAGTAAATGCCGCTGGTACAAAATTATATCTGTTTGATGATTATGGCAATGCTTATATTTTTACTATATCAAATGGCGGGGCAACTTTGACCTTGTCCAATCCAGGGCAAAGAATAAGTTCAGTGGCTGGTCTGTGGGATTATGCTATTAATCAGGTTTATTTGGATGAATCGGGAGCTAGTCCTTATATTTATATGGTCACTGATGATAATCCTGGTGAGTTTAGAAAAATGGGTTTTGATGGTGATTATTTTAGTTCTACTTCTACTTCTGCTTTTGTTGATAGTAGTTCTTCTTATAATTTTAAAGATATTGAATATTTAGAAACAGTAGCTGGTAAAAAAAGATTTCTTTTTGCCACTGAAAATCCTAGTAAAGAATTGATAATTTATGAAGATCAAGGTACATCACTGACAGAAATAGGTTCTTATAATTTATCTACTAATCAAAATTATGCTGAAGTAACTTCAGATAAAGAAAATATGGCTTTTATCCATTATTCTAGTCCTGGAGGGCTTTATGGCGTTGATATTACTAATCGCGCTATTCCAGCTACCCCGTCTGATTCAGATATGGTAAGTAATACTACTTTTGCTCGGCGATCAAATACAGTCACTTATGATCAGATGCTTTATAGTACTAGTTCACGTGGTTTCTTTCTTTCGGAACATTTGGCTACTAGTGAAAAAGTAAATTTGCATTTTATAGGTAAGGCTTTTACTAGAGCGACTGGTGGCACTTTCAATTATAGTCGAGCGATTACTTTAGGTTTAAATAGCACAGTTTCTAGTGGACCGCATACAGATTTTCCAGTGGTGATTTCTGAAACGCAAAATGATTTTAAAACTATTTCAAATGGTGGAAAAATCTATAATGCCAGTGGCTATGATATTATTTTTACTTCTGATGCCAGTGGTAATACAGTCTTAGATCATGAGATAGAGACATACAATCCTAGCACTGGTGAATTGGTCGCTTGGATAAAAGTGCCATCGCTAGCTGCCAATACTACTATTTATATGTTTTATGGTAATGCTGACATTGTCAGCACTCAAGAGCATGTGGATGGCGTTTGGAGTGCTGGTTATCAACTAGTCAATCATATGGTTGATTCTGGCACCGGAGCAGCTAGCGATAGCGTGGCTGGTAGTAATAATTTCTTTAAATATGGTATTAATGCTCCTACTCAGTCAGCCGGCAAAATAGGCCGTGGTCAAAGTTTTGATGGTACTGGTGATGCTTTAATATTAGAAAATACTGTTGATAAAGAGCAGGGTTATTCTGATTTTACAGTGGAGTTTTGGATGAAGCCATCGTCAGCCGCCGCTCGTAATTATTGGGCACCAGTATATTTTGGTAATGGTGATTTGAATACAGCTGATGGTTGGATGTTTAGGCAGCTTTTGGCTGATAAAAGATTACGTTTTCATGCTGGTGATGGTACAACAAATTTGCAAGGTATGTATACCAGTGGGGTGATTACTGATAATGTTTGGACTCATGTGGCTCTGACAGCTGATAGAGATGTTGGTTTTCAATATTATATTAATACCGTAGCTAATAATAGTTGCACTGTTGCCTCAGCTTGTACTGTGGATAGTAGTGCTAAATATATTGGTGAAGCTGCAACAGTATCAGTGGGTAGGGACTGGTCAACTACAGATTATTGGTATAATGGTGAAGTAGATGAGCTGAGAGTATCTCTGGATTTAAAAACTCCAGGTTGGCTGACTACTGGTTACAATAATGTAAATTCTCCAGCTACTTTTTATAGTTTGGGGGCTGAAAATCCAGTTGGCTATAATACGCCGGGCACTTTGTATTCATCTATTTTTGACTTGGGTTCAACAGACAAAGAAATAAAAAGTATTACGGTTGAGCAAAATATCCCTAGTGGCTGCACATTACAAATAACTGCCGAGGTCAGTAATGATGCTACTTTTTCAGCGGCCAATGTAGTCAGTCAGGTCTATAGTGACACCAGTACTAGTTATTATACTAGCAGTACCGAAGCCACTTTAAATGGTAAGAGATATTTGAGATATAAAGTTGATATGACCGCTTGTAGTAGTGCTACTCAAACACCTACTCTCTATGGCGCAAAATTTAATTATCGCTAATGATCAGAAAATATAAAAATCAAGCCTCATCTTTCAAGTCTATTAAAAACACCAAAGGTTTTTCTTTGGTGGAGATGATAGTTTATTTGGCTATTGTCAGTATTTTACTGACAGCGGTAGTTACTTTCCATCTGACTTTGGGTGGCACAGCTACTAAACTTAGTAGCAATGTTTTGGCTTCTAGAAATAGGCGAGTAGCTATGGGTGGAATTGATTATCTAGTAAAAAATTCAGATGCTTTACTCAAAGATGTCTCTGGTGATTGTTCAGATTTTGGAGCTAATCCACCAGTTTTAGCTTTATATTTTAGTGATGATACATATTTACCTGGCACTTGTGTAGAAGGAGGCGGAGGAGTCAGAATATCGGTGGCTGATAAAAAAATATCCTTAACCTGCTACCCCAATATGACGGGTAATGGTTATTATCAAAATTGTAATACCAGTGTCTATCCCGCTGGCAATATTTATTATCTGAGTTCACCAGATGTAGCGGTCCTAAATAGTTCGCTAAATTTTGCTACTTCTACTGCTACTTCTACGGCCAATAATTTTTTGGCGGTGACTACTAATCTAAGTGTTGGTACACATTCTAACAATCAAATCCGTCTCACTGCTACTTCGACTGCTACTTCGACAGTTATTTTGAGAAATGAACAAGCTAGTGGTTTGATTTCATGGTGGGCTTTGGAAGGTGGTTCGGGTACAGATTTACAAAGTAGCAATGATATTAGCTGTACTAATTCACCAGCTACAGCCACACCAGGCTTGGTAGCGGGTAGTAGTGATGCCTTAGATTTTGAATTTGATTCTTCTCAATATTGTTCTGCCTCTGATAATGCTTCACTCAATTTTAATGATACTTTTACTATTACAGCTTGGGTTAAAGAAGAATCTAGTGGAGTAGATAAAGCAGTAGTTCAAAAAAATGATGCCAGTAGTAAAGGTTATGGCTTTTTTGTTGATAATGGACAAGCCATGTTGCGTATTTATGATAGTAGCACTTTTGGTGATTATAATTCTACTTATACCATGACTCCAGGTACAGTCTATCATGTGGCTGCTACTTATGATTTGACCAATGATGAAGCTATACTTTATGTCTATCAAAAAGCAGTTGGGGGTGTAGCTACCACTACTCTCAATTCTTTGAAAACATTAGTTAATTATAGTAGTAGTTTAAATTTGAGCCTTAGTAATTATTTTGACGGAGTAATAGATGATGTCAGAGTTTATAATCGGGTTTTAAGGCCTCAAGAAATTTGGGCCCTGCAATCTCAAGGGGCTACTTAGATGGCGATGTTAAATAAATTTAAATTTTTATAAATTATAATGAAATATAATTTGGACAAAAAAAACAACCATGAAGGCGCTATTGCTTTGCTTTTGGTAATTATGATTACAGCTTTGACTGTAGTTTCAGCAGTGATAGTGTCTATGACTAATATTTCAGATTTAATGTCGTCCTACCATTTTAGTGAAGCCCAGCAAGCTGATGTGGACTTGGATGCGTGTCTGGAAGATGCTATGCTTCGTCTGGCTTCCACTACTGCTGCTTCAGGGACATATTATTTAAATAGTGTCGGATCAAATTGTTATTATGAAATTAGTTCTATAATTTCCAGTGGTCTTAAAACAGTCACTTCTACAGCTAGTAGTACTTCTGGGCTTGGCTATTGGCAAGATACAGTTGTTGTGCAAGTAAATGTCTCTAGCACACCAATTAGTATTTACGCTTACAAAAATTCTACTATTTCTTTTGATAGTCTTTTATATTGTGGAGATGCGACTTGCGCCGGGACAGAGACTTGCTCAAATTGTAGTGCTGATTGTGGGTCTTGTGCTGTCTGTGGAAACGGCATTGTAGAAGGAGCTGAAGTCTGTGACGATGATAATACTAATGACGAAACCCAAACTTGTGGTAATCTTATTGTAGAGGGTGCGGCTGGTGGACCTTACTGTAATTGGAATTGTAGTGCGGCGATAGTTTTGACTGAAACCTGTGATGATGGAGGAGAAAGCTGTGGTGATGGGACTAAACAAAGTGGTACATTTTGTAATGACACTTGTACGGCAGTTGATAAAGTCGTCAGTGAAGTCTGTGATTATACAGGAGTTGCTTGTGGTGCTATGGAAGCAACTTTTGAGAGTGGTGTTCAAGGTTGTACACTCAAAAATCCTAAGTGCACTATTGGTTGTGGTTCTTGCACTAATTATTGTTTGTAATAAAAATATTTTTTAGATATTAATAATTTTGTAAATATATTTATGGCCAAAAATGTAATTGGAATTGATATTTCAGATTATTCTATTGAAGCCTTATCTCTGGAAAAAAGTAGAGGTAGTTTTGTGGTGGAATCATACTCTCGTTTTCGCTTGTCACCAGAAATAGTAGAAGATGGTCGTGTTTTAAATCCTCAGAAGCTCAAGGAAGCTATTTTGAAGCTGTTTCAAAATGCTAAGCCCAGACCTTTTGATCAGTCGCATAAGGTATTTCTGTCTATACCAGAGTCCAAGACATTTAGCCAAGTGTTATCTTTACCAAAAAATATCAAAGACAAAGACATAGTGACAGTGGCTAGTAATCAGGCCGAAGAATTAATACCAGAGTCTATAAATAATTTGACGGCCGTAGTCAAAATTTTGCCTGATACTGAAAATTCTAGGCAAGTCTTTTATTCGGCAGTGGAGACAGATGTATTAAAAAGTTTTGTCACTTTGTTTGATGAATTAAATATTGGTATAGCTGGTATTACTACTGAGGCTAGTTCTTCTTTTGCGGGCTTGAAGAGAGACAAGGATAAAAAGCTTATATTATTATTAGATTTAGGGGCACGGACAACTATTGCTTCTATTTTTAGAGAAGAATATTTGTGCTCTAGTATCAATATAAATATTGGTGGGGATAATATTACTAAAGCCTTGGCCAAAAAATTAAATATTCCTTATACGCAAGCGGAAGAAAAGAAAATACAAATCGGTCTCAATTCAGATGGTGATGGAGAAACTATGTTGATTTCTCAGGGGCAGCTCCAGCCATTAGTTGATGAGCTAAAAGTATTTATAAAATATTGGCAGGAGTCTAGTGGTCAAACTATTGAGCAAGTCATATTGATAGGTGGTTTAGCTCAGATGAAGGGAATTGATAAATATTTTAGTGATGATCTGGCTCTGCCTACTCAATTAGGGCAGCCTTTTATAGACATAAAAAATTTACCAGAGGGCTTAGTTTTTAGTAAATATATCAATGCTTTAGGTTTGGCTAAGCTAGCTCATCAAGATGTTGAACTTGATTTTTATAAAAAATTATCCAAAGAAACTAAAACTAAAGATGTCAAAATTTTTAAAGAAGGAGATAAACCAGAGGCAAAAATTTCTAAATTTTCCAAAAAGACACTAATCTATATGATAGTAGCAATTTGCTTATTATTATCCGCCATAGCTTTACTAGTTTTTAGAAATCAATTAACAGCCTTGTTTTATAGAAATACTCCCCAGACAGAAAGTATAAAAGTAGTAGAGCCTGAACCAGTCCCAGAAGAAATAAGTGGACCACTTAGTTTTGAAGAGGAAGTTATAGTGGCAATAAATACTCCAGCTGGTGTTGATAATTTTATTTTAGGAGAATATTATAATCTAGAGTTTAAAAAAGTGTCTACTCCTAATGCTGGCTTGGATTATCTTCAAGCTACACAATTATTGGAGTCGCAAGCCAATCAAGAGATTGTCACTTTATTAAACAATAATTATCAGCAGGCTGGTTACTATATAATCCCTTCCGTCTTTAGTTACGAAGTCATAGCTATTTCTGCCACCCCAGAAAATTATAAAATTGAAGTTCCACTTGAGGCTACTATTCAATATAAATTTATTATGTTTTCAGAACAATCAATAAAGGATTGGTTGATTAAAAAATATCCTTATTTGGAAAGTAAGATAAATAATTTAAAATATACTATTATTAACTATAGTGTTGATGCCAGTGGTGACCGTTTTAATATGAAAGTATTGATTAATAAGGATATTTAAGTTTTAAATAATAGACTAGTATTGGCGTATTTTTTCAAAAGTGCTATAATATTAATATAAAAATTATATATAATAATACACTTAATTTTAATAAAAATGAAATTTAAAGAAACCCTTCGACTTTGCTCAGGGCAAGCAGGTTTTACTCTAATTGAGTTAATCATAGTAATAGCTATTATAGCTTTACTAGCTGCTGCTACCTTTGTGGCAGTCAATCCAGCCAAGCGTATTGGTGATGCCAATAATGCTCAAAGGTGGTC
>JBAYIR010000010.1:0-24172 GCA_041665505.1 Patescibacteria group bacterium | reverse complement strand
TGTAAGTATATGGTTTCAGATACTATTTCATCCCCCTCTCGGGGTGCTTTTCACCTTTCCCTCACGGTACTAGTTCACTATCGATCATCAAAAGTATTTAGCCTTAGCGCATAGTGACGCTAGCTTCACACAAGGTTTCACCGGCCTCGTGCTACTCAAGAAAATTATAAACATTTTATTCTCACTTTTCATATACAGGGCTATCACCTTCTTTGGCCAGTCTTTCCAGACTGTTCTACTAAACAAAAATAGAAATGTTTTAGATCCACAAGCTCTAAATAATAACTTCTTACAACCCCACATGCAGCATTAAACTTGTGATTATTGCATTATCTCTCACCTCATCCGAAGACTCAGATCAAAATAATTTATCTTACATGTAGTTTAGGCTCTTCCCATTTCGCTCGCCACTACTCAGGGAATCGAGATACTAATAGAAATTAATGGCAAACGAGTTGCCAATAAATTCTATCAGTACATTAATTCTTTCTTTTCCTCCAGCTACTAAGATGTTTCAATTCGCTGGGTATTCTCTAACTAAGCTATGTATTCGCTTAGTAGTTTCCGCGCTTCACACGGAAGGGTTCCCCCATTCGGAAATCTCCGGATCAAAGCTTGCTTATCAGCTCCCCGAAGCTTATCGCAGATTGCTACGTCCTTCATCGTCTTTTGATGTCAAGGCATCCTCCATATACCCTTATTCAGCAACCATTAAAAATTTTAAAAACTTTTAATAGATTAATTTTGTATCCAGCTCCTTATCGAAGGGCTGGATTTATATTTTTTTCAAATATACGAGATATTTTATATAAAGATGCTCATAAACATTGTTGATATTTATGATTTGTTTTTTATTTAATTGTCAATGATCTTTGCCCACCTAAGCGGCAAGAAGTAGCTTTTTAAAAAAGTCGCGTAAGCCTACTTATTTAAAAAACTACTTGCTACCGATTAATTTTTTGAGGTCTTAAAAATCCCGCTAAACGGGATTCTACGTAAAATAAATTTACCTAAAATCCTTTAAGTGATATTTATTTTTAGACCAACTATCATTTAATATTTTTATTTATTTAATAGCGCTTTTTTACAGCGCTCGTATTATATACTATTTTTATAGACTTGTCAAACCCTTTAAGCCCCAATTTATCCCCAGAAAATATAGGCTTTTTATAATATCTCCATTTTTAAAAATTTGGCTCCAAATTTGACTGCTTCAGAACGCTCAGTCATCCAAATATCCATATGATAATAATATCTTGAATTCATACGATCTTCCACTACAAACTCTTTGCTACCAAATTTTTCAGGAAAACGAACAATAGTGCCTTTTGGTAAAAAATTAGTAGCCACAATGCCGTCTCTCACCTGTGTACCAAAAGCCGTAATAAAAGGGCTATTGTCAGTTTGTCCCACTTCACTATTATAAGCCGTAACTACTATATACATAATTCTATCAGCTGGCCTAGCTGGTATTTCTGGCAAAGTCGGTCCGTCATAATAGGCTCTGATTGATTGTTCGGGAATAGGACCAATTTGAGTATTTTCCACTAAAGTCTGTGAAATTGTGGCATGCGGAAAGCTGAAAATAAAGATAACCACCAATAAAAATAAGGGTTTTATACTATTTCCGAGCTCTTTTTGAAGGCCTTTTATTGAATTGTTGATTTGACTAATCATAGTTTCAAACAAATTAAAAAATCCCTCTTTCTTGGGATATGCCTTCATAATAGCATATATTTTTAATTTTGTCAATAGAACTATTAATAAAATAATTTTAGTTGTATTTGTATAAAAAAGTTGCTATAATATACCAGCTATTTTTAAATTTTAAAAAAAATAATTTCCGCCCTAGGCGGAGCAGCCTTTGGCTGAAATTAATTCATAATTATAATAAAAATATGGAAGAGAAACAAAAAGAAGGAAATGTCATAGACAATCTCAGACCAAAAGTAGCTTTTAAAGCTGGTCTTTTTAGTGGTTTGGGTATTATGTTTGCTATTGGATTTTTTATCCTTTTAGGCATGATGCTAAACGATAAAGATTTTTCACTAGGCAAAGATAAAAATAACAACAATGATGATAATGTTATAGTCAATACTAATGATAATGGCAACGTGCCTCCTGCTAATGCTGAAATTGTCATTAATGGTCTAAGTGATGGTGATTGGGTACGTGGTGATAAAGACGCCAAAATCACTATCGTAGAATTTTCTGATATTGATTGCCCTTTCTGCACTAGATTCCATGATACCATGAACCAAGTCATGGCTGATTATGATGGTGATGTAAATTGGGTCTATCGTAATTTCCCTTTAACCAGTCTTCATCCTGAAGCTTTCAAAAAAGCTGAAGCAGCTGAATGCGTTGGTGAGCTAGGTGGTAATGATAAATTTTGGGCTTTCTTAGATAAATTATTCTCAGGTGATGAAACTATAGCTACTATAGCTGATGTAGCTGCTTCTGTCGGAGTAGACAAAGGCAAATTCCAAAGCTGTTTAGATTCTGAAAAATATAAAACCAAAGTGCAGAACCAAAGCTTAGAGGCTCAAAAAGCTGGTGGTCGTGGTACTCCTTACAGTGTCATCCTAGCTGGTGACCAAAAAATAGCTATTCCTGGTGCCTTACCTTATGAGAGTGTCAAAGCCTCTCTTGATGCTCTACTAAAATAAAATTATTTCTGCTGACCCCGTCTATGTCCTATGTTCTAGACGGGGTTTTTGTATAAGTAAAAAAATATCAGGCTTTCATTGACTAACAAAGTAGCACAAGGTAAAATAAATCTAGTCTTTATTATTAATAATATTCTCATATATATGCAAAAACAAAAAAGAATTTGGTTTTGGTCTATTGCTATCTTAATTCTTGTATTTTTAACTTGGGGCATAATAAATCTAGCTAAGCCAAATACTCAAGGCTCAACTGTAGTAACTGATAAGGAGTGGTCAAAGGGTAATCCAGAGGCTTTGGTGACTCTTATTGAATATAGTGATTTCCAATGTCCAGCTTGTGCTACTTACTATCCAATGGTCAATAAACTAGCTGAGGAAATGGGAGAAGAAGTACGAGTTATTTATAGACATTTCCCTTTGTCTTCTATCCATCCTCAAGCCGAATTAGCGGCTAGAGCCGCTGAGGCGGCTGGTCAGCAAGATGCTTTTTGGGCTATGCATGATAAATTGTTTGGTAATCAAAGTATTTGGTCAAATCAATCTGATGCTGAAGATATCTTTATAAGCTACGCCAAAGATTTGAATTTAAATCTTGAAAAATTTAAATCCGATATGGATAATGGCGACATAAAAGATGCTATTAAAGATGATCAAAGAAGTGGTAACCAAGCTCTAGTAGAAGGCACCCCCACTTTATTTTTAAATGGCCAAAAAATAAATAACCCCAGAAGTTATGACAAACTTAGACAAGCCGTCAGAGATGAACTCGATAAAATTAAATAAAGCAGACAAGACCATTAGCACCAGCCCAGCTAAATTTAATAAATTAATTTTTGGCTTTGTTGGCCTAGCTTTAATTGGTTTTTTGGATGCTATTTATTTGACTGTTTCCCACTACACTGGTCATATTAACTGCTCGGTCATAGCTGGTTGTCAAGAAGTATTACTAAGCCCCTATAGTAAAATATTGGGTATCCCTTTAGCATTACTAGGAGCTCTATATTATCTTTTTATATTAATAAATTCCTTACTCTATATAGATAATCAAAATAAGTGGAGTAGAATATTTTTATCATATTTACCTATTTTTGGCTTTGTATTTTCCTTATACTTACTTTATCTAATGATATTTGTCATAGAAGCTCTTTGTCAGTATTGTTTATTATCAGCTGGCAGCTCTACTATATTATTTATACTCAGTTTAATATTAATTAATAAAAATAAATATGCTGCAAGAATTTAAAAAATTTGCTATCAAAGGTAATGTCATGGATATGGCAGTGGGTGTAATTATTGGTTCAGCTTTTGGGAAAATAGTTAGCTCTTTTGTCTCTGATGTCATCATGCCTCCCATTGGTGTTCTAACCGGCGGAGTAGATTTTTCCAAATTGGCCATTACTCTCAAAAAGGCCAGTGTTGATACTACCGCTATTACTCTAAACTATGGTTTGTTTATAAATACGATTATAGATTTTGTGATTATTTCTTTTTCTATATTTCTAGTCATCAAACAAATAAATAAACTAAAGAAAAAAGAAGAAGAAAGACCCAAAGAAACTCCTGAAGATATTTTACTACTGAGAGAAATACGAGATTCTTTAAAAAAATAATTTTTCCTAAAAAACCGCCTCTGTACTTCAAGAAGCGGTTTTATTGCTGCCAAAATTATGGTAGAATAATCTATATGAGCTCTAATACGGACATCAACATCAAAAAACTTCAAAGCACTGCTAATATAATCCGCCAAGATATTATCAGAATGCTAGCCAAAGCTGGTTCTGGACACGCTGGCGGTTCTTTGGGTATGACTGATATTTTAACTGTGCTTTATTTTAAAATTCTCAAACACACTGCTGAGCAGCCAAATAATCGCTATCGAGATAGACTGGTATTATCCAATGGCCATATTTGTCCAGTACTGTATGCTACTTTAGCTAGAGCTGGCTATTTCCCTTTAGTAAAATTGAAAAGCTTGCGCCAAATAAACAGTGACTTACAAGGTCATCCACATAAATCATCTCTACCTGGTATAGAAACTAGTTCTGGTCCTCTAGGTCAAGGTATTTCTCAAGCGGTGGGTATGGCTCTAGCTGCCAATATGAATAAACAAAAACATCATATCTTCTGTATCACATCAGATGGCGAACACGATGAAGGTCAGGTCTGGGAAGCAATTATGACTGCCCATAAATATAAACTAGATAACCTGATAAATATCATTGACTATAATGGTATTCAGATTGATGGTTTGACCAAAGATATTATGCCTTTGAATTCTTTGCGTCAAAAATACGAAGCCTTCCATTGGCAGGTCTTGGAAATGAATGGTCACAATATCAAAGAAATAATCAAAACTTTAGAAAAGGCCAAAAATATAAAAAAACCAGTGGCTATAATTGCTCATACTATTTTGGGTAAAGGAGTTTCCTTTATGGAAAACCAATATGCCTGGCACGGCAAAGCCCCCAACGAAGAAGAAAAAACTAAAGCTTTAAAAGAATTGGAAGATGCCAAATAACAATAGCAAAAATAAATCTACCCGCGATGGCTTTGGAGAAGCTCTACTTGAGCTAGGCAAAAAAAATAAAGATGTGGTCGTGGTCTCAGCTGACTTAGCTGAATCTACTCGTGTTCATCATTTTGCCAAACGCTATCCTGAGCGTTTTGTAGAAGTAGGTGTGGCTGAACAAAATATGATGGGTGTAGCGGCTGGACTAGCCTTGGAAGGCAAAATCCCTTTTGCTGCTAGCTATGGGACTTTTAGTCCAGCTAGAAATTGGGATCAGCTTAGAATATCTGTTTGTTATTCTCAAGCTAATGTCAAAATAATCGCTAGCCACACTGGCTTATCAGTTGGCCCCGACGGAGCCAGCCACCAGATGTTAGAAGATATAGCTATTACTAGATGTTTACCAAATTTAGTAGTTTTAGCCCCAGCAGATTTTAATGAAGCCAAACTAGCTACTCTAGCCGCTGCCAAACACCTTGGACCAGTTTATATGCGTCTGACTAGACCAAATAGTCCAATATTTACCAAGGGTAAATTTGCTATTGGCCAAGCTCAAATACTTTTACCCGGCCAAGATGTGACTATTATTGGTGCTGGCCCGATACTACACGAGGCTCTTTTAGCTGCTCGCGAATTAGCTAAACAAAAAATAAAAGTAGAAGTTATAAATTGCGCCAGTATCAAACCATTGGATAAAAATACTATTTTGCGTAGCGTCAAGAAAACTAAAAGAGTCATCACCTTAGAAGATCACCAAATAATAGGTGGCTTGGGCTCAGCTATAGCTGAATTATTATCTGAACATCTACCAGTACCAATAAAAATGATAGGCGTCAAGGACCAATTTGGACGCTCGGGCCAAGCTGAAGAGCTCTGGGAAAAATATGAAATGACTCATCCTTATATTATAAAAAAAGTTTTAGAAATACTAAAAAAATAATACACCTCTATGACCAACCAATTAAAAAATCAAAAAATAATGACAACATTTAGCGAAAATAATCTACCTTCTTTGGCTACTGGTGTCTTAGGGGCTCTAGAATTATTTGCTAGTGAAGGTTTGCCAAATATAAAAATTCCGCATTTTAAAAATCCCATCATTGTAGGTAGCGGTAATGCTATAGTCACAGCCAAAATGCTCTATGCTAATCAAAATGCAATACTGGCTGATGAGAATAATTATAAAGAAGTATTAAAAAGAAAAGCAGATGGAGCAATAATATTTTCTGCTTCCGGAGAAAAACATGCTACAGTCATTTCAAAATATTATAGCAGCAAAAAAATCAAAACTATTTTAGTCACTTGTAATCCTCACTCTAGTGCTGGACAAATAGTTGGTAAAAAAAATACTATAGTAACCAAAAAAAATAGAGAACCATACACCTATAATATCTCCACCTATCTGGGTTGGGTCTTGGCTCAGACCAAAGAAAATCCTGAAAAAATATTAGGCTTTATCCAAACAAAAGTTGCCCCAAAAATTTCAAAAAATATTGCTAACTATCAAGGCTATCTATTGGTCACGCCAGAAAATTTTGCGGCTGGTAATAAATTGTTCGAAGTAAAATTTATAGAACTTTTCGCTAGAAGAATAGCTCGTGATGTAAAAACATTTGAAGAATTAAAGCATGCTATCACAGTAGTGCCCTATGAAAAAGAACTTTGTATTCAATTTGGTCCAGGTAAGATAGACTTTCCAAATAACAAGCTAATAATCCCTCTACCTCCTCAAGCTGGTCCAGCTGCTATCATGGCTATAGGCTATTATGTCATAGGCAAAATTCAAGAAGCTAAGCCACAATGGTTTAAACAAAATATAGCTAACTATATAAAATCAGTTAATAAAAAACCATTTGGCAAAGGGCTAAAAGTAATAGTTGAATAAAAACTAAAACAGGCTAAGATTATAGCCTGTTTTAGTTTTGACAAAATTAAAATAAATGTATAATATATAAGGCTTTGAGACTGCCCATCAAGGCTCGCTCAAATGTTCACTCCACCGACAGAGAAAACCCAAACCAGAAAGGTCCGCCATGAAGCGGTTCTGCAAAACCATGCTCCTCATCACCATGCTCCTTACCCTCTCGGCCACCTGGGTCTCGGCCGACGACTGTTTCAACAAGGCCGACATCGACCGTGTAGTCATGAAAGGTAAACTGGAAGCCAACACCATCCAGGTCGCCCGACGGTTCTTCGCTGAGTATGGCTTCTGCCCGCGAGGCACTTACATCGCTGAGCAATTGAAGCTCCATGCTCAACATCCTGAGATGTTTGATGGCCCGCTCCAGATCTACGAGATGGACAACGGCTACGGCGTGCCTGAGGACATGAGTCCCCAAGAGCGAGATCACTACATCTTCTACTACGGCGATACGAGCGGCGCTGTCAGCACCGCGATCTTCGACAGCCGAACCGGCACAAACTACTCGTCAACCACTACCGACGAGAACAACCTAGCACAAAGCGTTGCCGAGTCTCGCGACCACATCCGCCATGAGCTGGAGAGGTTTGTTGCCGAGATTCAAGCTGGTGGCAATCTGGACGAAATCATTGAGGATTACCTTGATGAACTAGTCTTCGGACCAGATGAACGCTCACGAGCACAACTGGAAGTCTCCTTCCGCCACGCGCTGGCCAATCTCGGTCGCGAAGTTCAAACTGGCCCCTTCGACATCAGTGGCTATGTCTACGAGCTCAGCCACCTGCGGGCGGCTGTTTGGGAAGAACAAGGTGATTTGCGTAATCAGCGTCTGGAGCGTCGGCTCAAGTATCGCTGACTTTGTAGAAGCCCCCGCCACGTTTGACGTGGCGGGGGCTGATTTATTGACAAAATAACTAAAAGATTATTTTATCCTAAAAGTCAAATATTTATTACCCAAAAAATTCCAAACAGTCACTATAGCTGTAGCTAGCACCTTACCAAATAAATAATGCAGGCCTAATTTTTCTACAGATATATAAATAATATAATTATTAATAATTAGACCCAAGACAGCAATAATAAAAAAGACTGGTAATTGCTTACGACGCTGACCATTGGACTGGAAGGTCCAACGTCTATTAGACCAATAGTTAGCTGTAGCCGCCAAAACAAAAGATATGGTAGCTGAGGTCAAATAATGAAAACCCACTATATCTGTTAAAAAGTATAAAACACTAAAATCAATCAAAGCCGACAATAGACCGACAGTAGCATATTTAGCCATTAAATTTTTATTATCGTAAATGTATTTCCAGGTAGCTTTTAGCATTTATATTATCTTTACTTTTTATTTCAAGTAATATAATCTTACTATACTAAAGGCTTAAAATCAATCCTAATTATAAGATAAAATGACCAAAAATAAAAAAATAATTTTAGTAGTTGGCGGAGCAGGCTTTATTGGTTCTCACCTAATAGAACAACTAGTTAAAGACAAAAAAAATCAGGTAATTTCCCTAGATAATTATTTTACTGGCACCAAAACTAACCATATCAAAGGAGCTAAATATATCAAGGGCCATAGCCAAGATATTTCCAAATATATCAAACAAAGGCCAGATATTATATATCATTTAGGCGAATACTCCCGAGTAGCCGCTAGTCTTGATGAGCCAGCTTTGGTTTGGGATCTAAATATCTTAGGCACTCTAGGAGTTTTGGAATTTTGGCGAAAAACAAAATGCAAATTAGTCTACGCTGGTTCATCTACCAAGTTCAATGCTCCCGGTAAAAATGGCGTGGCTGGTCGAGACCTAGCTCCTTATACTTGGGCTAAAGCCATAAATAGTGATTTAGTCAAAAATTATGGTCTTTGGTATAAATTAAATTACTCAGTTGTTTATTTTTATAACGTCTATGGACCAGGTGAAAGAGCCGGCCAATTTACTGGCACCTATGGCACGGTCATAGAAATTTTCAAACGAGCTTATTTAAAGAAGCAACCACTACCTATACGTAGGCCTGGTAGTCAAACTCGCGCTTTCACCCATGTCTATGATACAGTAGCTGGAATTATTCTAGCTGGCACTAAAGGCAAAAACGATGAATATGGAATTTGTGCCAAAGAGGTACACTCCCTACTTGAAGTGGCTCAAATGTTTGGTGACAAAATAAAAATGTTGCCTCAAACCAAAACTAGTCGCACTAGTGATAGTGTAGATAGCAAAAAAATAAAAGCTTTAGGCTGGAAACAAAAATATACTCTTAAACAGTATATTAAAGATATTAAAAAATAATATTATCATAAAAAATGAAGACATTTTTTAAGCCAAATCCTCAAAAAATATTTTTAAGTGGTCTAATACTATTACTAGTAGTATTGTTTTTCTTACCAGTGACAATGAATGTATTGTGTAGCCTAAACTCTCCTTGTCCACCTATGCAATTTTTTATAAAAATAAACGAAGTATCTAGCCCTAGGTTTGTATCAATTAATTATTTTTATCTACTGATAGAAGCTCTAATTAGCTATACATTAACTTGCAGTTTAATCGCAATATATCACCACTTTAAAAAGACTAATTAATTACCAAATATGCAAAAAATTCTTATTTTTTCCTTAGCTTATTATCCCAACCAAATAAGTGGTGCTGAATCATCAATCAAAGATATAACTGAGCGAATTGACCCAAATGATATTGAATTTCACATGGTCACTCTACGTTACAACTCTGAGTTTTCTAAAATAGAAAAAATTGGCAATGTCCTGGTACATCGTATTGGTTTGGTCAAAAAAAATCCTAGTTTTGAAGACTTGGGTAAAATACCCTTGGATTTAAATAAACCTCTATATCAATTCTTAGCGACAGCCAAAGCCTGTCAACTGCATAGGAAATATAAATATGACGCTATCTGGGCTATGATGGCCCACTCCGCTGGTGTGCCAGCAGTCATCTTTAAATTGACTCATCCTAAAGTAAAATATTTTTTGACTCTTCAAGAAGGTGACCCAATAGATTATATAGAAAAAACTATGAAGCCTTTATGGCCTTTATTTACTAGGGCTTTTACTAAGGCTGACAAAGTTCAAGTAATTTCTACTTTTTTAGCTAATTGGGCAAAAAAACGTGGCGTGCCTGACGATAAAATTGAGCTTATCTATGATGGCGCTAATCCCAGAGATTTGAACGAAGTAGTTTCCGAGCAAGAAATAGCCGAATTTAAAAAAACCCTTAATAAAAAAAGTGATGAAATTTATTTGGTAAACACTGCCCGCCTAGTCCATCAGAAAGCCAACGACGATGTGATTCGCGCTCTTAAATCATTGCCTGATAATATCAAATTTTTAATAGTTGGTGACGGCCCAGATGAAGCCATGCTAAAAAATCTAACCAAAGAATTAGACTTAGAAAATCGGGTCATCTTTACTGGCCGCGTTGATAGATCAGAAGTCACTAAATACCGCAAAGCGGCCGACATTTTCATTTGCCCCAGTAGATCAGAAGGTTTGGGACATGCTCTTTTATCAGCCATGGCCTCTCGCCTGCCAGTTGTTGCCACCCAAGAAGGCGGCTTGGCTGAATTTATTTTTGATGCCCAAAGAGATTTAGATAAAAAGGCTACTGCTTGGGCCGTTGATAAAGATAGTCCTGAACAAATAGTCTCTGCGGTCAAAGATATATTAGCTAATCCAGAAAAAACCAAAAAAATTACCGATACTGCTAGAATTATGGTAGAAACAAAATATAACTGGGACATGATAGCTAAGGATATGAGAGATAAAATATTTAGCAATATTTAGAATATGGATATAATAACGAAAGCTCATCGCCTGATGCTAAAAGCTCACGGCCAGCAAAAAAGAAAAACCGATGGTTCACCTTATGTCATCCATCCTTTAATGGTAGCCAAAAAATTGGCTCGGCTAGATTTTTCTGATGCAGTAATTGCTGCCGCTATGGTCCACGACGTCTTAGAAGACACCGAAGTTGATGAAAAAATTTTGCGTCAAGAATTGGGAGATGAAGTAGTGAATATTATATTACCATTATCAGAAGACAAATCACTAGAGTGGGAAGAAAGAAAAAAAAGATATATTGAAGACGTAAAAAATGCTTCTGTTGAAACTAAAGCAGTGTCTATTGCTGATAAAATCCATAATTTAGAAAGCCTAATAGCTGGCCACAAAAACATGGGCCCAGTTATTTGGACAAAGTTTAACCGCGGCAGAGAACAAAAAATAAACTTTGAAAAAGCCATGCTTCAAGCTTTTAAAGATTCTTGGGATCACCCGATGATAGCTGAATATGATAAACTGCTGAGAGAAGTAGAAAAATTAGACTAAACAATCCAGCCCCTCGCGAGGGGCTGGATTTTATTTAATGTAAATTTTTCTGTCTTACTTTTTCTTCTTCACTACGTAAAACATCACGCTGGGCTATATAGACTGTAACTACGACTTTATCCAAATACTGGTCATCTAATACAGCTTTAAGTAGCTGAATATAAAACTTAATGCGTAAATTATTCAAAACTAGTAGATCCCCCTCTACTTTAGATAAAGTATTAACATAATGCCAAATTATTTCAGCTAGTCGATAAACTCGCATCACTTGTAAAGACAAATACTCTGAAGCTGGTCTATTTTCTCTCACATAGAACAATAGGGCTTTTTCTAGCTCGCTGTTGTGCATGGACATAAAATTGATAAAGCGCGCCCAGCTTTCATGCTTATTGCCAAAACGGATTGAAGAATGGTCAAGTAGATAAATATCACCATCATTAATACGGATATTATGAGGCACAAAATCCCAGTGGGTCAAAAAACCACCATATAAATCAATGACTTTAATATTATTTTTTAAAAATATTTCAGCCTGTTCATACAAAGCTAAGAGATCTTTTTGTTCCCCTCGACTACGCTCGGGACCTTCGGCTGGTAATTTCTGTACTACTTCTTGCTGATATTTGCTAAATTGCTGTAAATAATTTTTAGCCGTCCAAATACCAAAGTATTTACTCATATCATGGGCATGCTCATAAGTAGTTACCTGTACACCCTCTTGGACTTCTAGGCCTTTGAGGCTTAAGAAAAACTGCTCTTCTAGGGGACGCTCCAGAAATTGACACTCTTGCTCAATATATTTAGTGATAAATATCACTCTATTCTCTTGCTCTTGATATAATATTTCCTGGGGTGTAAAAAAAACATGATAAGCAAAATTTATTTTCTCTAGCATTTGCCTACTTTGTCTTTCGTGTTTAATTTCAGAAATACCTTTGGCATCACTACTAACTTTGATGATAACTTTTAAACTATCATTTATGCGCTGACCTACTAACACTAATTTTTTTTCACTAAAAGCATAACGCTCACCACCAATATGAACCTGTATTTTAGCTAACTCAAAACCTAAACTAGCTAAAAGCGGACGCAAGATTTCAATTTCTTGGCTACAATAATCTTCCCATTCTTTTTTGATTTCCAAAGCTGTCATGATTATTTTTTAACTATTGTTTGAAATACTTCTTGCAATTTATTTAAATGATTTTGCCAAGTAAATATATTGGCTATATCTTTATCCTCTGTTCTATTAGCAAGCAAGTGGCGAATTTTTTCAAGCACTGCCTGTTTATTGTTAAAATCAAGTAAAGTTCCTGCTTGCTCAATTATTTCTTGAGTGTAACTAGTATCATGAGCCAAAATATTTTTACCAGCGGCTAGACAATCAATTAAAAAATTATCAAAATTGGCTGACTGGTGATTATAAATAATTAACTCTGAAGTATTTATCAAATATGCCATTTCAGCTTTTGCTAATGTCTTATCGCCCAAAAAAATTAATTTAAAATCACCCATTACTTTCTGACTAGTCAAATCAAAATCACTACCAAATACTAAAATTTGATTTGGCTTAATATTTTGCTCAAATGGTAACACTACTGCTATGTTAGCCACTGGATAATTTACTACTAATTTAGTTTCCGGCAAATGATAGCTTTGGCTTATAGCTTGAGCTAAAGTTTGAGAGGAAACTATTACTTTATCTGCTCTTCTTAAAGTCCAAGCTTGTAATTTTCTAATTAAACTAATTTTAAAATTGAGCTCTGGCTTGGCCAAAAAATCTTGCCAAGATTTATCAGTCAAATGCAAATGTCTAGACCGCTTCCAAGCTTCGTCTTCTATAAAATTGATAATTACTTTCCGACCAGTAATGATCTTTACCAAAATAGCTGGCCAGCTGACAGCCACAGAATTTTGAACATAGATAAGATCAACCTGTCTGGCTAATTTTAACAACTTTATAAAATATTTAGAAATCCTAAATAACAAAGATTGTCTTTTGTTGATAGTAAAAATTTCCAAATCAACTATTTCCTCCACTGGCCCCGCATAAGTCAAAATTTGCACCTGATTATTTTCTTTTAGGTGCATAGCAATATCTCTACTATAGTTGGCAATATCTTCTATTTCTGGGGGAAATAAAGGAGTGGCAATTATAATTTTCATACACT
Source organism: Patescibacteria group bacterium (assembly GCA_041665505.1). Lineage (GTDB taxonomy): Bacteria > Patescibacteriota > Patescibacteriia > UBA1558 > GWA2-36-10 > XYD1-37-29. The sequence continues at coordinate 10,557 of JBAYIR010000010.1, read as the reverse complement.
TATTCTGCCTTAAATATAATATTTAGTCAACAAAAAAGCCCTTGCTTAAAGTAAGGGCTTTTATAATAAATTTATTCTAATCTTTCATCATCTACCTCTTTATCTATTGTAGCTGGTTCTTTGGATTTGGCGGTAACTATGAATAGAACCACTATGACCACCAGTGCAAAAACGATTCCCAACCATGGTAGCCACTTATGTTTTTCAGTCAATCTACTTTCCTCTGTATCACACAAATCCCCTAGATTGTCTCTGTCAATATCCGCTTGATTCCTATTTGGATCATTAGGACAATTATCTTTATCATTTGTAATGCCATCTTTATCAAAATCTTCACAAACATCACCTCGACCATTACCGTTTATATCTTTTTGATCTTTGTTGGCGATAGAGACACAATTGTCAAATACATCTGGCAAGCCGTCACTATCAATATCCGCTTGAGTATATAAAGGGTTGGCTAAAGAAGGAATTGTTTCTAGAGATAAAACTCCATCATCAGAATACAAATTTCCAGCCTCAGCTGTATTAGAAATAATAGATCTATCTGGATCAAAATATAAACGATAATCTCTATCTGGTTGAGCCAAAAATCTGACAAAATGGCTAATACTTTGACCAGGAGTTTCTTGCATTAGACGAATTTCATTGATTCTAAGTGGCTGGACATAAGTAAAAATTATTTTCCAATCTTGAGCCATAGTCTCTGGGAAACGGATAGTTTGCTGAGACATACTGGTTCTGGCTAAAAGTTTTTTATTCTGACCATTGACCACAGCCGATATTTCAACTGAAGTCGGCATGGCTACATTATTATCCAAAATAGCCATAATAGCCGAAGAAGTCACTGGTATATGACTTTTCAAATTAATAGTTACTGTCCCCTGATCATTACTATCCAATTCAAAATCACTATAGGTATTGGAATTTTTATCAACCATTTTATAAGCACTAGCTGAAGCTGGTATAGTGTTTAAGGTATAATAAGGTTCATTACTAATAACATTCTTTTTATAATAATAAGGTAGGGCTATATCAGTGTTTTGATCAATAAGCAAAAAATCTGCCCGCTCTAGATAAAAAAACTCAATTGGTACTTCTACTACTGTCGGCACCACAATGTCTAAATCTTTAATATCCTTGTATTGTCTGAAGGCTTCCACTGGGTTTTGAATGCTAGCTGCTTTGGCGCTAGGAATTACAAATAATAAAGCAAAAGCTACAAACAATAAACTTTTTTTATTAAACTTTAACATACTATTTTTCTAAATTATTATTTATTTTTTTCTTTTTGGTACCAAAAGCCGCACTAATCAATAAAAAGCCGATGAAAAAGAAAGTGGTGATTCGACGGCCTTGATCCATTTGACCAATATCAACTAGTAATAATCTCAGCACAACCAAAACTAGCATGGTGCTGCCATAAAAGAAAAATACTTTTTTATCTTTTAGCTTACCGTAAATATTAGTTATCAAACCAATGATAGTATAGATAACAATAGCCACCATAGCAGCACTACTTCTATTGTCTATAGCATTATGTAATGAATGCCATAATAAAATATATACATAAAATGAGCCCAATATTATTTGTCCAATATATAATTTAGCAAAAAAACCTTTTCGCTCAGCTGTCCGGCCCAGATATCTGTAAGCCAAACCTAAGGCAAAAAGACATAAAGCCAAAACTAAAATAGCAAAGAAATATTGATTAAAGACTGTCCGGCTTCTATCAAATCTTTCAATATCACTAAAAGCAAATAATATTGGTCCTAAAAGTAATAAACTATATTTTTGTCCAGTAACATAATTTTTCATAGCCCCAAACATTATCAAAGATATCACAGCACTTTCAACAGTATAAGCTACAGTAAGTACTGCCCCATCAAGCTCTACTGTCGTAGCGGCAGCCAACATAGCAATGCCCACTCCAGTATAAATATATAGGGCGTCCTTTTTTCCGGTCTTTCTAAATATCATAAAAGCTCCCAAAGCAAAAACAAACATCCAAGCAGTGATAATCAGTCCTTGCCACTCTTTTTGAGCAGCCGCTAAAATCCAAACCAACAACAGCAGGCCATTTAAAGCGGCGGTGATGACATCAGACTTGGTACTTTTATCTTTTATTTTCAAAAGACCAATGGTATTAAAAATATAAAATAATGAAGCTAAGAAATAGATAAATAATAAAACCGTGCTCTTGGTAGCTATGCTATAAGTCGCTAAAACTGGAGCACTATGTAAAGCTACCATGATAATAGATAAAAGTGTCAGTGGTCTCCAAGTAGTCAAAATCACTACCCAGATGACTCCTATAATCACTACTGTCAGATAAGTAAATAATTCTACATAACTAGTGCTAGAAGCATCTACCAAAAGTGGTGCTATAGCCGCCAAAATTAAAGCTGTTATAGCTAGACCAATGGAATGCCTTTTGACACTGACAAAAGCTACAAAAGCTGTACTTAGTAGTGTCAGCCCTAGAGCGGTGATAGGTGTAAATAAATCATGCAAATTTCTAGCCGCATAAACAGTAATTAAAATTACTGTTGAGCCTAGCACTAAAAAAATATTACCTTGGTGTAAATCTGTTTTAATGCGCCAAGCTCCCAAAATTAACAAACTGGCTCCAACTACAATTCCCAGCATAGTACTACCAAGTGGTCCTAGCCAATTATTGGTATTTACAAACCAAGCAAAACCAAATAATAAAAGCAAAGCTCCCAATTTAAAAAGCCATTCTTCCCTGACCCAATGAAAGATACTAGAGAAAGTAGATGGCTCTGATAATACCTCTGTTTTATTAGTTGAGGCCTGCCTAGTAGTGTCTACTATTTTTTGAGAAATGGCCGCCGACTGTTGACTGTCTTTAGGGGTCGCCATATTAGCTGTTTGAACAGCTGGTTTTTTTAAACTGACTGAAGTAGCTAAATTGTCATTAGTATTAGACTGCCTCTCCAATACTTTAACTCTTTTTTTCAAATTGCCAAGCTTAACAAATAAAATGATAATAGCAATAACTGGCAATAAGCTCATAGAACCAAAAATAAGACTTAATAGATCATACAACATAGTTTTATATATAAAAAATTATATAGACTATTACAATGCTTTTATTATACCAAAAAAACTCCCTAGAGGGAATTTAATCTGTCAGCTGCTAAAATGTGTATTATAAAAGGTGACCACCAAAACTCAAACCCAAAGCTTTTAAGTCATTAAATTCTTTGATGTCTAAATACCAATTTTGACCAAAATGTCTAACTGCTGCCTCTTCGCTGACAATCCATTGTAATTCCAAATTTGGGGCTACATAAAAAACCTTGGGTAAAATCTTGTCTTTTACTAGCCAGCCAGCTGTGACAATGCCATTACTAGTTGGTACAACTGGTACTGAGCTACTGCTATTATTTATCAACTTTCTGGTCAGGGGACCAAAATAACCAGCTGCTGGACTGATACTCTTGGCTTTTTGAAATTTTATCAAAGCGGCTTGAGTAGCCGGACCAAAATAATCAGTTTCACTGCCTGGTGAACCAGCTCCGGAAGCAGAAATTATAAAACCATGCTGATTAAGATATTTTTGCAATTGTCTGACATCCTCCCCTTCACTTTCCAATTCCAAATCTCTAGTAAATATATAAGCTGCTTCTGGGCTAATAACTACTGGTTTGCCAATAGCCGCCATGAGACTAGGGTAAGCATTGATGGATTTTTCCTCGGGTGTCCACATTTCAAAATGCAAATGATGAGCGACGTTTTCAGCATTACCACTGTCCCCAGCAAAAGCTATGACCTGTCCAGCTGACACCTGAGCACCTTTGACAATATCTTTGGGAAAAGCATAAATCCTAATTTGCTTGTTATCATCTGTACCGGGGCTATCATTATTGATATGCAAATAATTATAAGAATAGCCTTCGCTATCATCAATGGAAATAGCTAATCCCCAGCCTTTATCATTATCTACCAAAGAACTAACCCGACCATCAACTGCGGCTAAAAGTGGGGTCATCTGTTCCACCATAATATCTGTGCCTTCATGGCTACGACCACCTGATCTAGCTGCTCCATAGGTGTCAGTAAAATTATAATCCCAACCTTGCTCAATTGGAAAAATAATATCCCGTACTGCTTCGGCACTGGCTTTAAATGGAGAAAATATTAAGCTATATATAATAATTGGCAATAATATTGCCTGTATTTTTTTCATAGAATTTTAGTATAGCACAAAAAGATAGACTAAAAAACCCTAAATGGGTCTTTTGGCTAAGTATAGATAATTTTATAAAATTTTTAACACCTCTTCCAAAGATTTTACTATATAATCTGGTTTGCCGCTTTCACTATCTGGTTCTTCATTAAAAAATTTCCCTTTTTTTATCCAAATTGTTTGACAGCCTATTTTTATAGGAAAAGATAATCTTTTTATTCTGTCATCAATCACCATTATTTCTTCTGGTTTAATGTTCAAATTACCAATAGTATTCCTCAATAAACTTTCTTTGTCATTCACATGAAATAAAATAAATTTAAAATATTTCCTAATATCATATTTATCTATTTTAGCAAATCTACCCTCGATATCATCATCTGTGGCCAAGGAAACAATGGATAAATTATATTTTTTAAAACAATATTTTAAAACACTTTGTGTTTCTGGGAATAGTCTTTCATTTTCTTTGTCATATATAGTCCTACCCCAATCAAAAATTATAGCTTTTATCATAAATCTATTCTTTTAAATATTTTCTATTCTTTAATTCTTCTGGCAAATATTCTTGCTTCTCTTGATAATCAAAATTTGGACTATATTTATAGTCTTTACCATAACCCAAATCTTTCATGAGTTTGGTCGGGGCATTTCTGATATGGAGCGGTACGGACAAATTACCGTATTTTTTTATATCACTTTGAGCTTGACCATAAGCTACATATAAGTCATTGGATTTTTTACACTTAGCCATATAGACCACTGCTTGGGCTAGTATGACATTACACTCTGGCAGACCAATAAATGAGCAAGCTTGATAAGCAGCCACTGCTTGCTCCAAGGCTCGTGAATTGGCCAAACCAATATCTTCAGAAGCAAAACGGACTAAGCGTCTAGCCACATAAAGAGGGTCTTCACCAGCTTCTAGCATTCTAGCTAGCCAATACAAGGCCGCGTTAGCATCGCTCCCTCGCATAGATTTGTGTAAAGCTGAGATAATATTATAATGTTCCTCACCATCTTTATCATACAAAAGATGTGATTTCTGGAAAGCCTCTTTTATCAAATTCAAACTTATATTTTTACTAATTGAGCTGGCATATTCTAAAACATTTAAGGCTACTCGGGCGTCGCCATTACTCCACTGAGAAATTACGTCTTTTACTTCTGTGCTGATTTTAAGTTTTAATTTTCCTAAACCATTTTCTTGATCAGCCAAAGCGCGCTCAATAATATTTTTAATATTATCACTGTCCAATCTATCTAAAACAAAGACTCGACAGCGAGATAGTAAGGCCCCACGTACTTCAAAACTGGGATTTTCAGTAGTAGCACCAATAAGAATTATTGTGCCTTTTTCTACGTGAGGTAGCAAAGCATCCTGCTGAGCTTTATTCCAGCGGTGGATTTCATCAATAAATAAAATGGTATTTTTATTTATTTTTTTGTTTTGTTCTGCTCGGATAATAGTTTGACGCAAATCTGCTACTCCACTTGAGACAGCTGAAATTTGTACAAAATCTGAATTAGTAGAATTGGCAATAATATAGGCCAAGGTGGTTTTACCCGACCCTGGTGGTCCCCAAAAAATCATTGGCGGTACATTGTCATTTAGAATAGCTTGTCTAAGTAATTTACCATTTCCCACTATTTTTTCCTGCCCCAAAAAGTCCTCCAAAGTCTTGGGGCGCATTCTATCGGCCAGCGGTGAAATATTTTTGATAACCATAAGTCAATCTTAGCAAGCCAAAATAAAAAAGACAAATGAAAAAAGCTCTCTAAAAAATCATTTTTCTAGAGAGCCAGCTATTATACTAATTTAGCGATGCGGACAGCCTGGCCAGCAACAAGGTCGGCGTTTACCTTGAAGAAGCTCCTGACACAATCTTTCTATATGATTTTTTCTTGTCTCTATTTTTTTGACTGAAGTAACCCAACAAATCCACTCGTTGCGCCCCAAAGGAGTTAAATTATTCCAAGCTAGCAATACCCTTGATTCTGCACCTAGAGCTTTTCTTAAATCTACTGGTACAGTATGGACGACACCACTCGCTATTTTTATATTAGTCATAAATTTATTATATCTAATCTACAAATTTAAAACTATGAATCATATCTAACATCTCCTGATGTATACCTGGGTCGGTTTGTTCAACGGAAAACAACGAAGAAAAAGCAATATCATAAATAAGCTTATCTTTTAAAAAGAAAAGATGCTGCGTACGATTATAATAACCTCCTGTAAGCAAAATACCGCCATTTTCCCATTCCTCTGTAACAAAATGACCCATATCTATAACACTCTGGTCTGTAATATCTCTATAGACAGCAAATTCTTCCAGAGTCTTGTCCTCTCTATTATCATAAACAAAAACTGTAACAAATGACATCTCCCAATTATTACTGGAATACTCCTGACGATATTCTGGACCAATAATTTTTTGTTCATGAATATAACTATCATAATATTTAGCATTAGAATCGTATCCTCTGGTCAGAGGGCTTTGAGCTACCCAACGCCCTGGGTAATCTATACTATAGTTAAACTGTCTATTTGTTATATTTAAGCTAACTCCAAAATCCTCTGCATGAAATGCCTGCCTGATTTCTTCTAACTGGCTTTGACTAAGCTTAGCAATTGGTGTAACTACCAACTCATCCCCGGGAAATATTTCTGGTATACCTTCATCTTGTTTTAAATTATTAGCCCGAGCTATTAAAGGCCAATAGTAGCCTTGCCCATAATGTTCAGTAGCAATAGACCAAAGTGTTTCACCATATTCTACTGTTTTTATATATTTTGCCAACATCTCTCTGTCATGCTCCTCATTACGAACAACCAGCCTATAACCGTCATTTCCATTTCTAAAATCTACGGGCTTCAAGTCTGTATTTTCTAAATACCAAGCATCTTGCAAGGATAAAGTGTAGCCACCAAGCTCTTCAACAAAAAATTCAAAACCACCATTTTCACCTGTAGTAAATGTGAGTCTTTTCGCATTATCACTTAAGCCAGTGCATGGAATAGGATCAAGATACATCTCAATATGCTCTTGAATGGGGTCACCATACATATCTACAATCGTCCCTCTTTTGCTGTGAAAGGTTTTTTCAATCTCTGCATAATATTCATCATTCTTATCAATATCATCAATTGTACGAAGTGAATAAATACCGTATATTCCATATAATGCATCTGGAGATATTTCTTTTAAGCATGATTCCATTTTAGTCTGATATTGATCTGTCTTTTTTGTCTCTTCTGTAAAATATTCTATTGCTTTGGGTGAGCTACTCAAAAACAAAAATGATATAAGCCCTATTAATACAATAGCCCAAATAACTGCAGTTATAATAATGATTTTTTTAGTAAAAATTTTATACATATCTATATTATACAAAAAAACGCTACAATTGGCGAATTTTTACGAATAAAAAAACAAGCTATAAAGCTTATAATTTACTGGAGCGGGTGAGCGGAATCGAACCGCCCTCTTCAGCTTGGAAGGCTGACATAATAAACCACTATACGACACCCGCCTATTTAAATTTCTTTTCTAACCAATAGATAATTTTGATAACTAGCTTTTGGATTAAAAACAAGACAATAAATACTCCAATTAACTCCAAAATCAAACTTGGTTTTTTAGAAATGGCTTCCCTAAAATCTCTTGGCTCTATTTCTTCAGAAAAAATAATAACAGAGAGCATTATAAAAAATGAAACCGCTGCTATCCTCTGGTTACTAATCGATTTTTCTTCGACCATAAATTTTCAATGGTCGGGGTGAGAGGACTCGAACCTCCGGCCTCATCGTCCCAAACGACGCGCGCTAGCCAACTGCGCCACACCCCGATAATAACTAAATATTCAATGGTGCCACGGGGCGGAATTGAACCACCGACACAAGGATTTTCAGTCCTCTGCTCTACCACTGAGCTACCGTGGCAAAAAATTAATTTTTTGCTCTATTATCCCTATCAATATACAACTGATCTTTACTCCAATCTCTAGTTTTATTAACTTCAATTTTCTTCAATATCTCTGATTCTAAATCAAAACTATATATACCAGCTAAATGCATAACTCGCATTACGACATCGGCCAATTCCTCAGCCACACCATCTTTACCGGTCATTTGACCACCACGGTAAGCTGCCAAGGCTTCTGAAAGCTCTTGATGAATTAAAGCCAATTTTTCAGCAAAAATTATATCTTGAGGAATGACTCCCCAATCTTTATCCTTGGCTTGCTGTAAAATTAAATTTTGTAATTCCTGCAATGTCATAACATTTATATTATCATGCAATCTCTGGTGGGCATGGGAGAACTCGAATCTCCGACCCCCACATTATCAGTGTGGTGCTCTAACCAACTGAGCTACATGCCCCCGACCAACGAACGCATGATAATATGGCTCAAATGTCCCAATAAAGTAAAAGATTTTTTAAAGATGCGACAGGTCAGATAATAACAGAAATTTTGATTTTTGGCAAGACTAAATCCGGTGATAATTTATCTTTGATTTTTTAAAAATATTAAAAATCAGCCGGCAAAAACAAAGGCTGATTTAAAATAACAAATAATAATATATTTAAGCTTCTCGTAAATAACCCCAATTATGGAGTTTATCACTATCTTCAAACCAACGATCGCCAATATCATCCCGATAAAACATATTAGGAATCAAAATATTCTCAATTCTATGATAGACCTGCTGTTGAGCTTGTTTCATAGTTGAACCAGTACCAACGACTATCAAAGCAACACCATGGTCTCCAGTCACCATCCATTCACCATCCACCAATTTTGTTTCCACAATATGAATACCGTCTAAAGATGGTTTTTTGAAAATAATAATAGCATCTTTATACTCAGCTAAATCAGTCTTAATAGTTGAGCCATATGGATAAGGAGGCACTACCAATCTAACACCAACTTGAAATCCGGTCTTGGTCTTAAAGTTTTTTAAAGTCCCAGTAGCCATCTCATACAACCACTGTCCAATTGGCATTAGTATACCGTCCATTTGTATTTGAATAGTTGGGTAGCCAAAACGAGCAGTAAACTCTAATGGATATATTCCATTACCATTAACAATGCAATTTAAATCAATATACCCTGTATACCTTTCTTGACGTAAAATACCCTCCATTTTTTTCAGAGTATGATTGAAAATTTTATTTGGTCCAGACCAAAACATTGACGTCCCCATCTCACCAGTGGAAGGACCAATATTGCCTGGAAACATTTTTTTATGTTCAAAGTTTATATTGATAGGATAGACAAATTCATAGCCATTGAAAAAAGCGCCGACAGCCACTTCTACTCCTGATACCCTTTTTTGCAATTGAAATTCTTTTATTTTTTCACTCCAAACTTTTTTGTAAGCCTCGAGCATCTGTACTACATCTTTGCCATCTTCTTCCTCACCAACAAACAAAAAATGTTTGGTATTAGCAGCTTCACCACTAGGTTTTATTACATAACGATTTTCATTCTTTTTGACATAGTCTATAGCTTTATCAAAATTGGTAAAATTTTCATAAGGGATAATTGGTATACCAGCTTTTTTTAATTCTTCCTGACCAAAAGAACGATCATCTTCCAATTGATCAGTATAAGGTGTCCCCCCAATCACTGGGATATTACGCTCTCTAACTTCCTGAGCCATAGTACCCATGCCCAAAACATCATCAAAGACCACAATGTCTGCCCAGTCCAAATCTTTTTCCCAGTCATCACTTTTTGGCACAAAGCCATCACTAATATCCTTGATTGCTTCGTTTCTTATAAAATACTTAACGTCATGGCCTTCTCTTAAAATTTTCCAAGCCACGTCACTTATTAATGCATCATAAGACACGAAAAGAAATTTTTTCTTGCCAAATACTGACGCATCCGAGGGGGGTTTTTTATCGTTCATTTTTTAGTTTAATATTTAGTAATATAATTATAATCCTAAATAAAAATATTACAATACATCAAAAAAAATAAGCCCCTTGAGGGTTTATTTAATTTAATAACTTAGAAGTGAGAACTTTTAGTCAATCCATGCCACCAATGGTGACATCCGACTATGTGAGCAACTTATTGTGAGATGAGTTGCTCGAATACTCCTTAGAAAGGAGGTGATCCATCCACAGCTTCCGCTACGGATGCCTTGTTACGACTTCACCCCTATTATCGATCTCACCTTCGTCCAACTAATGTCAGCCTTCGGGTGCTACCGACTCTCTTGGTGTGACGGGCGGTGTGTACAAAGCCCGAGAACGTATTCAACGCTGCGTAGCTGATCAGCGTTTACTAGCGATTCCAACTTCATGAGGTCGAGTTGCAGACCT
>JBAYIR010000009.1:0-36132 GCA_041665505.1 Patescibacteria group bacterium | reverse complement strand
CTCTATAATAACCTGAGCCGAAATCTTATTTTTAGCCAAAGTATCTTTATCTACTTTATCAAGAGGCAAAGCATTTTTAATATTAAAATCTCCTATAGCTACTCGCCTTAAATCTGCTAATACTGCCCCACTCCCCATAACCTGCCCCAGGTCATGAGCTAAAGAACGGATATAGGTGCCAGCTGAAACTGAAGTTAATAAGTTCAAATTTGGATATTTGAATTTTTTTATTTCTAAATTATGTATTTGAATTTCCTTACTTGGTGCTGTAACTACTTTACCGGCTCGAGCCAACTGGTATAATTTTTGCCCAGCTATTTTCTTGGCGCTATAAATTGGCGCTACTTGTACTTGCTGACCTAAAAAAGATTTAAGTTTAACTGCTAATTCTGCTTGACTAAAAGGTTTAGCTTGCTTATTTATCACTATTTGACCTTCCAAATCATAAGTATCTGACTCTTGCCCAAATAATATATCTGCTTCATAAATTTTTGGTAAATTATGAAACCAATCAAGTAACCTAGTAGCCTTACCGCTGGCCATAATCAGTAGTCCGGTGGCCAAGGGATCTAGAGTCCCAGAAAAGCCTACTTGCTTAATATTTAAAACTTTTCTTAGCACTGCTACTGCTCGAAAAGAGTTTACTCCTTTGGGTTTGTCTATCAAATAAATACCAGCTGACTTATCTTCCAAAATAGACCTAAGACGAGAAGATTTATACAAATTATTTTGGATAGACTTTATAATTTCTAAATTGATATTAGGAAAATTAGCAAAAACAGTTTGCAAATATTTTTGATCTTCGCCTATACATAAAATATCTGGCTTGATATGATTGATTATATATTTGGTATCATGATTGGTCTGGCGCACAAAAATATCAAAGCCTCTTTTTTTTAATTGCTCTGCTCTAATATTTTCATTATTATATGGACTGTAATCACGTAAAGATCTAATAGCCTGGTCTGATTCTAAAACTACAGTGACAGCACCTAATTTTTTGGCCATAGTTAAAATATGCATATGCCCTGGATGCAAAATATCAAATTTTCCAAAAACTAATACTTTTTTATTCATACCAATCATCATCTTATAACAAATAACTTAAATTGACAAAAAGGCCTAATGGCGACTACAATATAAATATATTTAATACTTCATAAATAATGAAAGGGGGTAGATAATATGGGAAAATATTGCTACTGTCCAACATCTTTCAATGTCACAATGGGCATCTTTATGATTTTTTTAGCTTTATCGGCTTGGCTCAACATTTGGGAAATCTATATGCCTTTATGGCTAAACATTATTATACTAATTTTAGGTATATTATTAATTTTCTTAAATTCAGTCAATCCTATTTATGAAAAAATAGATAAAAACGAACTCAGTGCCGAAAGAGCTAATAGAATACATGCCCGCGAAGGATACTAGTAAAAATAAAACACCCTCTGAAGCTTTAGCGAAAGAGGGTGTTTTTTATTACTCTAGATTGACTATAATTCCTGGGGTAGTCATTAGATTATTAGATTGATCTTTAACTATCATATAAAGTTTATAAACTCCGGGCGACAAATCTTTATCCCAAAGCGCTGATAATTTATTTCCACCAGCTGGCTCCAAATAAGTAAACCACTGTGACTGATTGTCTGGATCAATATAATAAAAATCAATTTTCTTTACTTTATCTGGCTTATCCAAACTCAATTCTAAATTAATAGGAAAATCCAAAAGCTTTAAAGTATCACCATTTGACGGTTTGAGCCAAAGCAAATTAAAATCTCTATCTGTATTATCAAGATCTATATTTATATTAATACTATTAGCTCTAAAATTATCCCGATCATCAAAAGCTATAGCTTTAAGCTCGTGATTACCATTAACAATAAATGGATTAATCTGATAATCCAAATCAAAAGGGCTGGAATAACTAGTACCTATCAATTGATCATCTAGAAAATATTCCACTCGCTCTACTCCTCTCGGAGCGCTGGTCTCCACACTCAGACTAAGACTACTCTGAGTAATACTTTGATTATTGGCCGGAGCTGACCAATCTAAATTTGGTTTATCTTCTGGCACATGAATATCGTCATACTCAGTCGGTGCTTTTTCAGAAGTATAACCCTGCTCCTTAGCATAAGCCAAAACTGGTGCTTCCCAAAGACTATATTGAGGTTCTTGATTAGGGTCAGACAATGGTTCGCCTAAGGGGTCATTAATATTTACATAGTGCAAAATACTATGTACTTCCAAATACTTTTTTTCTTCAATCGTAGTATAAGGAGTATTTTCAGTGGCTAATTTTCCAGACATTTTATCAATTTTGACCGGCTGGCCTCCAGATAATTCTCCACAGACCATTGCTTTGTCACAAGGAGCTGGTTCATATTTATTAAAGCCTTTAACTGGCAAATCTTTATTTACCTCCCTCATAAAAGATTGCCAAATTGGAGCCGCTACTACTGAACCATCAGCTCCAGCCTTCATTTCAGTATTATTATTGTTTCCAACCCAAACACCAGTGGCTATCTGTGGTGTAAAGCCCATAGTCCAAGCATCGTGATAATTATTGGTCGTACCAGTTTTAGCTGCTACTGGTCTATCTCCTAAAGTCAATCGATTGTTTGCACCAAAGATATAAGCTCTAGCCCCGTTGTCTGACAAAATATCATTCAACATTCTGACTGGCTCTTTTTCTATCACTCGGCGGCCTTTATTTTCTTCATTTTTTTCAATAGTTTTACCTTCGCTATCTTTTATCTCCAAAATAGCTACTGGCTCTTTATAAATACCCTCCCTGGCAAAAGTAGCATATGCATTAACATGCTCCAGCAATTTAACTTCTCCACCACCTAGCACTAATGACAGACCATAGCGATCTGGTTCAGTTAAAGTAGTATAACCAAAACGGCTAGCTAAATTTGTTACATTATAAACTCCGGCTAAATACAAAGTCTTAACCGCTGGAATATTTAATGAGCCGGCCAAAGCTTTTCTCATAGAAACTGGTCCGTTGGTTTGGAGATTATAATTTTTTGGTCGATAAGGAGTACCACTAGCTGAAAAATTTGTTTCTAAGTCAAACAAAATTGTGTCTGGACGATAGCCTTTGGCAAAAGCAGCTAAATAAGCCAAGGGTTTCAAAGAAGATCCTGGTTGTCTATTGGCTAAAGCGACATTGACCTGCCCATCTATCTCGTCATTAAAATAATCTTTGGAGCCAATCATGGTTATTATCTCACTAGTTTCTACATCTAGTGCCACTAGTGCCGCATTATTAGCTTGATAATTTTCCAAATTTTTAGCAGCTTGCTCATCAATAATTTCTTGAGCTTTTTGCTGGGCTGTCCAATCTAAAGAGGTTCTTATTTCCCAACCGCTTTGTTGGACAATACTAACTCCATATTTTTGTTCCAATAATTCTCTAACATACATCACAAAATGTGGAGCCTTGATTTGTTCAGCTCTTTTCTTAAAAACTAGCTCTTGGCTTTTAGCTGTCTCGGCGTCTTCTTTGGAAAGATAATTTTGTTCTACCATTAAATTCAATATGGTGTGCTGACGATTAATCAAAGCTTCCTTGTTGTTGCCATAAGGAGAATACAAAGTTGGTGCTTGTGGTAAGGCTGCCAAAATAGCTGCTTCCGCCACAGTTAAATCTTGAACCTTTTTATCAAAATAATAATTAGCAGCCGCTTGCACGCCATAGACTGAACCACCATAAGGTATTTCATTGAAATAAAATTCTAAAATCTGCTGTTTATCAAATTTCTTTTCTATTTGCCAAGATAAAATCCACTCCTTGATTTTACGAGAAAATTTGCGCTCGTTGGTCAAGATAGCATTTTTGACAAATTGCTGAGTCAAGGTAGAACCACCTTGAGATCTCTGACCCTGGAGACGTGGCATGATTTGGCCCCTGATAATACCCCAAATGGAAATACCACCATGGTTATAAAAATTTTTATCTTCCACAGCAATAGTAGCATTGACTACATGAGCCGGTATATCTTCTATTGAGACTAGAGTTCTGTTCTCTGGCCCATGCACTTCGTAAAGCAAAACTTCGCCAGTCCGATCATAAATCTTGGTACTGAGAGCCACTGGTCGGTCCATAATCTTACCTGGTTCAGGCAGAGCCCGAGAATACCAGGCAAAGAGCCCAATCATAAAAATACCACCCAATAACACTAATCCTAGTATCTGAGGCCAGAAACGCCTAATTAAGCCTTTAAACCAGCTCCTAGAGCCTCTCAGCTTAGGTATTTTGGGCCTTTTATCATACAAAAAACGTCCAGGGAACTTCTTTTTGACTGGAGTTTTTGTTTCATCAATTGAGTGATGGGAAAATTGTGCATTAATATCACTAATTTTTCTTTGACTAAAATTTGACTTGAGTTGTGGAATTGGCATAGTATTTAAATTATAGCAAAAATAAGTTATAATTTGAATACTAGATGGCTAATCGCCATCAAGTACAAAGTCCAAAGTTAGAAAGTCTTAAACTAATAAATAATTTTAATTAATTCGATATTATTTTATATAAAAAACTTTAGACTTTATAACTTTTAACTAAATTAAATATGAATAAGATTAATACAGATCCGCAAAAAATTCAAGAAATACTAGACCGAGGTACTATTGTTGAAGTTTTGCCCGATAAAAAAGAATTTGCCAATCAGTTAAAAAGTGGCAGGCAACTAAGATTTTATATTGGTATTGATGCCACTGCTCCAACGCTCCACTTGAGTCATGCCAAAAATTTTATGCTCATGGAAAAATTCAGACAATTGGGCCATGAGGTCATTATACTTTTTGGAGATTTTACTGCTAGAATTGGCGATCCCACTGGAGAAAATAAATCTAGACCACAATTATCCAGAAAAGATGTCATGGCCAATATCAAACAGTGGCAAAAATTAGTCAAACCACTGATGGGGTTTAATGCTAAAACCAATCCTCCTAAGATTATGTATAATCACTCTTGGTTATCCAAACTAAGCATGGAAGAATTGATAAGTTTGGCTAGCAATTTTACTGTCCAACAAATCATTGAGCGCGACATGTTTCAAAAACGCCTCAAAGAAAATAAGCCCATTCATTTACACGAATTCCTCTATCCCTTGATGCAAGGTTATGATTCAGTCGCTATGAATGTGGATGTGGAAGTCTGTGGTACTGACCAAATATTTAATGCTTTAGCTGGTCGGACACTGATTAGAAAACTAAAAAATAAAGATAAGTTTGTCGTAGCGGTGACACTGATGGAAAATCCTAAAACTGGGGAGTTGATGAGCAAGAGTAAAGGCACTGGAGTTTTTCTAGACACTAGCCCCAAAGATATGTACGGCCAAATAATGTCTCAGTCTGATGAGATGATAGAAATACTTTTTGTAAATTGTACTTTACTGACTTTATCAGAAATCAAAAAAATAATGACTTTGCCAAATCCTAGAGACGCCAAAGCTAAGCTGGCTCTAGAAGTAGTAACTATGTTTCATGGAGAGTCTAATGCCAAAAAAGCAGCCCAGGAGTTTGAAAATATTTTTAAGCGTGGTGGACAACCTGATAAAATAGAAGAATATGCTATCAAAGCTAGCTCTATTAATCCGGCTGACTTATTGTTGGAAATGAAATTGGTCAGCTCTAAAGGTGAAGCGAGACGACTGATTGATGGTGGTGGCATGAAACTAAATGATCAAAAAATAAGTTCTTGGAAAAATAATATTGATATCAAATCTGGAGATATCATTCAAGCTGGTAAAAGAAAATTTGGGAAAATAAAATAATTTAACAATAATTAAAAAATAAACTTATGAATTCTGAAATTCCTAATTTAACACCAGAAGTTGATAATACTATAGAAGATATTGAAAAAAATCGACTAAATGTTTTAAAAAACGAAGATGATTTGCCACCGTCTATAGCTTTCGGACGTGAAGTGAGAAAAAAATTAAAAGAAAATATTGAAGAAAATGGAAATACTTGGCCAGAAGCTCCAAAAGATCTAACAAGCACAAATGATTTTTTTGAAGCAACCAGCAAAACTGTCTCTAAAAATTGGACTGAGAAAGCCAGCGGACTAATAACAGAAAAGTGCCAACTATGGTTGGAGCAAATACCTGCAGAAACCCAAGCAGAAAATCCAGAAATTATAGCTATGCTTTCTGAGCCTGATAAATTAGAACTGGCACTAAGTCAACAACGTTTAAGTATTCTTTCACCATTAAGAGAAATACTGCCTGAAGCTTGGGAAACTTTATCCATACTATCTTCGGAAAGACAATTAGCTAAAATTGCTCTTAGTAGACAATGGATAAAAACAATGCCTGAAGAATCTTTTTCTCAAATGGGTATTAGTCGCGAAGAATTTTTATTACAAAATGATTTAGCATCCTTGGCAGGAAAATTGATTGACCACGGATACATAAAACAAGATCAGCTAGACAAAAGTATAACAGCTGATAGTAATGATGAAGCCAGTGAAGCTGAGGCTGGTAGAAAATACGTTTATTCTCTGCCAACTAAAGATAGTGAGTCAACTCCTGCTTCATTCAATGAAGTATTGCCATTTGAATTAGGTAGATTTAAAAATGATCTTACGGCACTAGCAACAAAAGTAGAAAAATTAATAGACGAAAAAAAATTACCAGAAACCTATCAAGAGCTACCAAACTACCTAAGATTGCTCGCTGAGACCTATAATTCTAGTGAAAAAGACCCAGCTAAATTATACTTACAATGGCAAAAACTTTATGAAACTAACAGCAAATTACTAGCCTCTGGTTGTCCCTTAGTCATCAACCCCCAAGAAGATGATCCTTTTACTGTTGTTGGTCTAGAAATGCGTCTAGGCTTCCGCTCTCAAGAATTACAAAGTTTAGAACAACAAAGTACTCCTTATATTGAAAAAGCTTACCAGCTAAATGAACAGGCCAAATCAGAAAATCCGGCTGTGATAGCTTCATCTCCACAAAAAAATGCAATTTTTCTTAATAATCAATCTTTTGCTTTTGGCCCTAACCTACAATCTCAAACCATGGCCGAAAGCTATCATGGTCAAATGTTTATCCATGCCAACGCAGTGGAGAATACAGCCAGACAAAGCGAACTTCCTTTACTCAAAAAAATACTAAAAAGAGATATTAATGATAGAGAATATATTCAAAGTGCGATATTGGAAACAACCCGCCATGAAACAGCTCACTCTATTTTAGCTTCCGAGGATGAGGCTGTTATACAAAGAATAGGTGAATCAAGTGAAACTGATATTGTAGAAGAATTAAAAGCTGAAACTTTGGGGATGGCTTTAGCAGAAGATGAGAGAAAGCTAGCGTCTGAAAAAGAAATGGAAATGATGTTTTTGGCTAAATTAGGAACGATGCTGAACTTCCTAAAAAATAAACCATCAGAAGAAGGAGCTGAAGGCGAAGATTATTATCTTTGTGGTGTTAAAATAATAACCGAATTAGTAAATAACGGATCTATCAAAATAGAAAATGGCCAATTAAATCTAATTAATGCAAGGGCTGGAATGGCTAGAATTTCTGAGATTGGTTATGAGATACTTGATATGTACAAAAATATGGACACCACGCCAGAAGATATAAAATCATATGCTGCAAAACTAAGAGATCTAAAAAATGATCCTAGCTTTACAGAATTTATGGAGCTTATAAAATAATATTAAATCAGGTGATATTATCCCAGCTGGTAAAAGAAAATTTGGGAAAATAAATACTCTCAAAACACCCTCACCATTTGTAAATGATTAGGGTGTTTTTAATTACAAAATTTTATTAACTCTGTGCTTATTTTATCTAAAAAGACACTAAAATCATAAATCAGTTCTATAAAATTCAGCAGCATCGTCTGGATCAATCGGATTGATAATCAGACCTGAACCAATTTCTACGCCGGCCCAGACTGAACCACGTGGTGCCACCTTCATATAAAGATGTTGATCATTATCATTTATCACTTGATGAAAATAAAAATTATAAGGTAAATCAAGCTGACCAATCTTTTTTAATATATGTTTCAAAATTTTAGCAAAAGAATTACGTTCTTCAGCTGAAAGTTCAGTAATATTATCACGATGCTTGAGTGGCATAATCCAAACTTCATAATTAAACATCGAGGCATAAGGAGTAAAAGCAATCACATTTTTATCTTTATAAACTAGGCGCTGACCTTTTGACTCTTTAGCTATAACATCACAATAGACACAAGACCCGTGTTCTAGTTTATAAGCTTGCTGACGCTGGCTTTTATCAACCAAGTGCGGTGGTAAAAAATTAGTAGCAAATATCTGTGAATGAGAGTGTTGTAAACTAGCTCCAGCAACCCCACCATCATTTTTAAATATCAAAATATAATCAATCTTATCATCCTTAGATATTTCTTTGGTTCGGACAGCATAAGCTTCTAATAAATCAGCAATTTGTTTTGTGGAAAGATCTTCCAACTCTAAGGTATGATCAGCTGTTTCAATTACCACTTCTTGTCGAC
Source organism: Patescibacteria group bacterium (assembly GCA_041665505.1). Classification (GTDB taxonomy): domain Bacteria; phylum Patescibacteriota; class Patescibacteriia; order UBA1558; family GWA2-36-10; genus XYD1-37-29. The sequence goes on along the minus strand of JBAYIR010000009.1, from coordinate 27,618 downwards.
CATAGGCTTTATCATTATCCAAAGATACTGCTGGATATTTATTGGCAATCACATTTATAGACCAATCATCGCCTTGACCTTTTTTGTACAAACTAGCCACCTCTTTGAGATTATTTGGACAAAATATACAAGAAGTTACCATTTGTTTCTTATGTAGCTCTTGAGTTTTGATAAGATCATGCGGTCTTTTACCACGCTTGGGCGCAATAATAACATATTTTTCTTGAATATAATCTTTGCGTATTTCTGCTTGTTTTAGTTTAGACATAACTCTATTTCAATTTTTTATATAAATTTAGATATTTTCTAGCTGAGCTATCCCAAGAAAAATCTTGTTCCATGCCCGCTTTTTGCATTTTAGCAAACTTGGCTTTATTTTTATAGAGACTCAAGGATCGCTCAATTGCTTTAATCATTTCTCTTTGAGTATATTTTTTAAATACTATGCCTGTTTTATTATTAATTACTGTATCTTTAAGACCTCCAGTTTGTCTAACTATTGGTATAGTACCATAGCGCATAGCTATCATCTGCCCTAGACCACAGGGTTCAAAACGAGAAGGCATTAGAAAAAAATCACTGCCGCCATAAATTTTTTGAGCTAAAGGCAGAGAAAAACCAATATTAGTACTAACTTTGTCTGGATATTTTTTAGCTAGCTTCTTCAAATCATTTTCAATTTTTTCATGCCCCGTCCCCAGTATTACTACCTGAAAATCTTCAACTTTTAACAAATCTTCCAAGGCTGGTAATAAAATATCTAAGCCCTTCTGATTAACCAAACGACTAACTAAACCAAAAACTGCTAAATCTTTTTGCGGTAATTTTAGAAATTTTTGCAAAGATTTTTTATTTAGCTCTTTAGCTTTAGCGACAGTTTTAATATTATATTTTACCGCCAGACTTTTATCTTTGGACGGATCAAACAATTTTAAATCCAAACCATTGATAATGCCAAATAAATCTTTTTTTCTTCTACTTAAATAAGTTTCTAAGCCCGCCCCATACTCTTTAGTAAGTATTTCTTTCGCGTAGTTGGGACTGACTGTGCTAATATAATCAGCTGATAAAATACCCAATTTCATAGAATTTATTTTATCACCATCTTTGTCATAATAATCTTCCATTAAAGCTGGAGTCAAATCACGATGCAAACCAGCATAATCTATAATATCTAAACCAGCTATGCCTTGATTAGCCAAATTGTGAATAGTATAAAGACTCTTGATATTAGAAAAATTTTTATATTTCAGGCTATACTCATCTATAAAACTAGGCAACATGGCGCTGTGCCAATCATGACAATGTATAACATCTGGTTGCCATTTTAAATCTTTAATGACTTCTACTACAGCTTTGGAAAAAAACACAAATCTTTCCACATCAGAAATACTACGACTATAGACATCTTTTTTACTTTTATTAGAATGTTTACGCCCACCAACATAAACATCTTTAAAATCAAAAACTTTATTCTTTATCAAAAAAATCTCCACTTTACTATTAGCTAGCCTAGTGGTGTAGATATCAAAATTATGCTTTTTGCCATGTAAATCTACACTTAAACCTTTTTTAAATAATTTTATTTTAAATTTCTTTTTGTCTATAAAAGCATAAGCTGGCAAAAAAATCTTAAGCTTCAGTCCTAATTTTTCCAAAGCTAAGGGTAACGAACCTATCACATCTCCCAAACCACCTACTTTAACTAGTGGTGCCATTTCTGCTCCAACCATAATTACTTCTATTCTTTTATCTGGCATTTTATTTAAAAATAATTAATGTTTAATAAAACTATTATAGCAAAAAACACCACCTTCGACTATGCTCAGGATAGTGTTTTATAAAGAGGCTGTTTAGCTAATTATTTTTCTCGGATAAACTCTAGAATTTTATCTACCAAAAATGGATTGGGCAACTTAGAGGAATTAATAATCAAATAATCCAACTGACTCTTCTTGATCAATTCCAAATACAATCTCTGCTGTCTGATATAATCAGCTGGTTTTTGAGCAATACGATTATAATGAGGATAAAGCTGCAAGCGATCGTTTAACCTGTGTTGTAATAATTTTTCATCCTCATCAAAAATAAGTAGAATTATTTTAGCTTTAATATCAAACAATCTTTTTTCAATTTTAGAAAAATCAAAATCTTGATGATTATACAATTTTTGATAAACCGCCTCAGTCAAATGAAACTTTTCTACCATGACATTACTATCATTTATCTCTTCAAAAAGCTCTAGATATTTCATAATAGTTGTTTGGCCAAACTTGGTGCCAAAAATACCAACATCACAATTAAACCAATGGCAACCATCAAGCGTCTTATGACCACTGTTATATTTTGGCTCTAAATAATCATAAATTTGACTCATCAAATAGCTCTTACCAGCTAGTTCTGCTCCTTCAAAAATTATTTTATGCTTAGGATTTTTCATATATTTATTTTTACTAGCTAAAGCTATAAAATATTAATTGACATTTAAACTTCTTTTATTATTTTTAGCTAACTCCAAATATTGTACACTATCTTCTAAAAGATCTTGGATGGGGTTAAAAACATCCTTCATATAAAATAGAAAGACTGTGGTGCGCATAGCTGCCCAGGACTGATAAAGGTTAATGCGATTGATATATTCAATATCAATATCTTTAAGGTCTTTGGCAAAATAAGTTTCCACAAAAGATTGTTTATATTGATTCATAGTTTGCCTAGAAACAAAATTGTGTCCCATAAAATCAAACTGCTGTATAAAAGTACCAATATCCATCATGGGGTCACCTAAGGCAATATCTGTAAAATCAATCATCTCTATATCCTGAGTTTCTAAACTCTTAATAATAACGTTTTCTGGATGAAAATCACCATAAACCAAAATAGGCCCAATTGTCTTTCTAAATTCTTTGTCCATTTGATCTAAATCATTTATCAAAGTTTCAATTTTCTGACCTAATTTTTGATCACTCTCATAAAAATTTTTGACAAATCTTTCTGGGGCTGGCACCATGTCCAAAATATCAAATTTTGGCCATTTAAAATTGGTGACCTTAGTATCAAAAGAGTGTAATTTTTTTATCCAAGCCGTCATCAGCTGCATGGAATTACTCAAATCAGCTAAAACATCTTGAGTAAAAAAATCAAAAAAACTCTTACCGGGTGAAGCGACATAAAAAAAAGCTTTTTGTTCATCTAAAAAAAATAATGGTCTGGTCACTCTATATTTACCTTTAGAAAAACCATACTCATATAAAATATTAGTTTTTTTATATGCCCCTTCACGTGAACCATCAGAATGAGCCGAAACAAAAATATCTAGGTCTTTGATCTGAGCAGCTAAATTGATATATTTTATTTTATACTCCACCACAAAAACGGCGCTAGTTACTCCCAAATGACGCTTAAATGGATTTAGCTCAATACTCTTTATTTCTTTGAAATCCTGATAATATTTAGCTAAATGCTGATTTAAAACATCAATAACAAAATCCTTTTCCACTAATTTAGCAATACTTTTTTTGGTTTTTTCTGACAACTTCATAATTTATTTCTTATTATATTTACTCCAATGAGTAAACCAAGTATTTTTTTTGATATCCAAATAAATCTTTTCCGCTTTTATTTTTTCTTTAGTGCTAGCTAAAGACAAAGAACGTATTGTTCTAACTAATTCTTCCGCCCCAGCGTCTATCATGTCTGGACTCCAAGTTAAAGAAGAGAAATTAGATAGTTTCTTAGCACTAGCCCACCAAAAAGTACAAGAAGAAACTCCTCTATCTAAATGTTGCCTAGCCCAAAACCAATTTTTATCTTTTTTATATTTACCAACTAATTTAGTAGCTAAACTTACTAAATGCCAAAGTGACTGATGAATTTTATTTTTGGGATGATCCCAAAGAGCAAAGGGGATTCTTTGTTTTAACTCCAGTTCTGAGCTCTCCCAAGAGCCTGAGCGTAAATTAATTGACCTAGCCTCTTTGGTCTCCTCTAGATACTGAGCCACTGTTTTAACTAGCAAATTGCTATTTTGTAATATTTTTTCCAAATGTCCTTGCCAATCCTTATGAAAATGCCCATAGATTTCCCCATCGGTAGCAGTAATAATAGTCTGGGTGGCTTTATTTTGTTTTAATTTTTTGTAAATAACTTCCGCTGGATATGATTTTGATATAGCTCTATTCCTAAATACTACTTTCAATTTAGTCTGCTGGTGAATATAAAAAGTATCTGCTTTAATTTCTCCCTGATAATTAATAGCGTCAAGAATAATCCATTCGAAGCCAGCTTTTTTAACTACCTTAGCCACTTGATCGCAGTAAGCCATCTCCGGCATGTAAAAACCTTTAATCTGATTAAGGTCAAAATATTTTGCCAAGATTTCTTGATTGAGCTCAATTTGTCTTTGTATTTCTGATTTAGATAATAAAGGAAGAAGGGCATGATATTTAGAACTAGAACTAAGCTCAATTTGTCCTTTATCTACCAAGTTCTGTAATCTCTTAAGTAGCCCCGGATAATAATCATTTAATTGCTCCACCAAATTGCCAGTAATATTTAAAGAGGCTTTAAAATTTGGATATCTTTCAAATAACATCAACAAATATTCGTAGCTTTCACTAGCCACTTGATCCAAGACACCTTTGTTTTGCCAAGGTGGTTGATAAATATGTAAAAAATTTATCCAAGTTATTTTATTTGTCATTTTCTTAAAATTCTGTTTAACTATTTCTTCTTTTAGCAGAAAATTTTATGGCTTTTTTATATAATTGAACATATCTTTCCGCTGGCAAATCCCAAGAAAAAGAAATTTTCATACCATTTCTCACCAAACGTTTCCAACTAGATTTGTATTTATAAGTTTCTAAGGCTCTAGTAACGGCCACTAAAAATTCTTTGCCATTGTAGTGCTTAAATGTAAAACCGCTGCCTTGATTTGTCTCTGGATCAAAATTGACCACTGTATCTGAGAGCCCACCGATACTACGCACAATCGGCACACAACCATAACGAAAACTGATTAATTGATTAATGCCACATGGTTCAAAGCGAGATGGTAATAAAAACATATCTGCTCCAGCGTAAACCGATGTTTCCATTTTGCGATCAAAAGCCACCCAACGTAATTTTTCTGGAAATTTCTTCTGAATTTTTTTAAGCTTCTTAATATAATTTTTATCGCCGTCACCCATAATTATGACCTGTACATCCCTCAGTAATAAAGTTGGTAATATTTCCAATATCAGTTCCAGACCTTTTTGCTCAACAATTCTAGAAGTCAAACCAATTAAAGGTAAACTCTCATTAACTGGTAATTTATAGAACTTTTGCAAGTACCTTTTATTGAGCACTTTTCGATGAATTTTATCCAGAGTGTAATTTTTGTGTAAACCTCTATCGGTAGCTGGATTAAATTTTTTATAATCAATACCATTGACCACTCCAAATAATTTATGTCGACGATTCACCAAAATTCTATGTAAATCTTGCCCAAAATATTTATCCATTATTTCTATAGCATGTGTTTCTGATACTGTATTGACTACATCCGCTTCCAAAATACCACGTTTAGCAAAATTGATATACTCAATATCTGGATCAGAAAAAAGCGGTAAAGCTTTTGTGCCTTTATCTTTTTTCTTGCTAGGTACCTCCCACCAAGAATGCCCCATTTGAAAAACTAAATTATGAATAGTATAGACTGTAGCCGCTTTTTTTAAAGTCTGACTATCTTTAAAACGAGTTTTTTTAAGATGCGGAATCAAACCAGTATGCCAATCATGACAATGAATAATATCGGCATCAAATTTTAGTAAAGACAAAAGTTTCAAAGCCGCTACCGAAAACATATAAAAACGAGCATTCTCATGACTAGAGCCATAAAGACTTTTTCGACGAGAAAAATATTTATCATTGCGTACAAAATAAACATACAAACCTGGTACCAACTCTGTCCGATAATAAGCTACCTGCAGTTCATTTTCCTTATCAATATGTAAGCTGACATCACTATATATTTTCTCTAATTTATAAACATTTGAATCAATAACTTTTTTATAATATGGTGTGATAATAATAACATTATGCCCTAACCTAAATAAAGATCTAGGCAAAGCACGAGCCACATCAGCTAAGCCACCTGTCTTAGAATATGGTTCAACCTCTGAAGCAATGGAGACTATTTTAAATATTTTTTTCATCTGCCTAGAAATTATTAGGACAATTTTTTATTAAAAAATGAGGCGGTGATAGCTACAGCTAGAGCATCAGCGGCGTCATCTGATTTAAGTATAGTTTTAAGACCTAAAATGGTTTTGACCATTAGCCCTACTTGCTGTTTGCTAGCTTGACCATTAGCACAAACTGCTTGCTTGACTTGAAGTGGTGTAAATTCAAAAATTTCTTTGCTATTTTTACTAATAGCCAAAAGAAGTACTCCTCTAGCTTGACCAACATCTAAAGCTGTTTTTACGTTTTTAGCAAAATATAATTTTTCAACCGCTATAATATCTGGCTGGTATTTTTTGATTAGTTTATCTGCCTCATTATATATAATCTGTAAGCGCTCCACAAAATCTTTGGTCTTGGCTGTCCGAATACTACCAGCCGCTAAAAATCTGAGACTATTATTATCTTTGGCTATCACTCCAAAACCAGTATCAGCAAAACCGGGATCAAAACCCAAAATAATTTTGTCTGTTTTTAACATTAAATATTGGTATTAGTATAAATATTATTTACATCATCATCGTCATCTAGAGCATCCAAGAGTTTTAAAAGTTGTTCTTCTTTATCTGAAATAATTTTTTCTTTAGCTAGATAAATCATTTCCGATGACTCTACTTGAAAATTAGCGGCTTGTAATTTATTTTTAACTGTTTCTAACTCATCAAGGTGAGTAATAACTTTTATCTTTTCATCGCTAGTGTCTATATCTTCAGCCCCAGCCTCAATAATTTTCATTTCTTCTTCCTCTGTCAGCTCAGTTTGATTTAAAATAATTTGGCCTTTAATTTCAAACATCCACTGCACACTGCCGTCTCCCCCTAAATTACCACCATGTTTACTAAAAATATGCTTAAGATTAGAAACACTTCTATTTTTATTATCTGATAAGACTTCTACTATTAAGGCCACTCCACCTGGGCCAAAGCCTTCATAAAGATAAGTCTCTATCTTAGCTTCACCTTCTCCACTACCTTTTTTAACAGCCCTATCTATATTATCTTTAGGCATAGAATAAGCCTTGGCTTTGTCTATAGCCATTCTCAATTTAAAATTAGCCTCTGGATCAGAACCAGAGCGCGCGGCGACACTGATATTTTTAGAAAGCTTGGTAAAAAGATTACTTTTTTTGGCATCTTTGGCTTCCTTGGCTCTTTTGGTTGTTGCCCATTTACTATGTCCACTCATAATGTGTATTTAATTGATTTCTGATAATATCTTATCAATAATAGACCAAAAAATCAATCCTAAAAAGAGCTATATTAGATATACACTTGACTGATATAAATATTAATAATAAGATACAAATATAAATTATTGACCCCCGATCTCCGTGTCCGTGCCTGGCGGAGATTTTTTATTTTCTAAATTTTATCAGTTGTCCCAATGATATCCAAAATGGCCAGGAAAATGGTAAACCCATGCTTTTTTCAACTGTTAAAGCCACATATTTCATCATTTTTTTGGGGCTAAAAAAATTAATATGATCTGGCACTCTAATTGGTCTTCTACCCAACAAAAATCTAGAGACTGTCCACCAAAATTCGTTGGGGAAAGTAAGTACTAAATAGCCGCCTGGTTTTAATATTCTTTTAAACTCATTGATTGCCTCCTGATAAGTGTCAACATGCTCTAATGTTTCTGTACAAACAATAAAATCAAAAAAATTATCTTCTATAGCAATCTTAGACAAGTCTCCTTGAATAAACTTGGCTCTAGGGCACCTCTCTTTAGCTCTATTTAGAGCCTCGGTAGTCAAATCAATGCCATAATAATTATTATTTTTATTTTTTTCCTCCAGCAGTTGCAATAAATGTCCCTCGCCGCAGCCAGCATCTAAAACATTTAAAGCCTCTTTGGCTGACATAGTTTTGACTATATTTTTTAATCGATTTAAATGAACATATCTGACTAAAAAATTATTAGAATTATAAAGATCATCCATATGATCTTCTGGCATATATAAAGGTGTTGTTTGCATAAAATATAATTAATTGAATTAATGGACTAATGATAACCCATATTTTTATATATTTCAACTTTAATATAGATAATATATATGCTAAAATATAGCCATGTTAACACTAAGTAATAAAGCTAAAAAATTAAAATTGGATTACCTACTACTAGCCCTAGTTATGGGTATTTTTTATGGTTGGGGTCAATGGAATAACTATATTGGCGATCCAGATGGTTTTTATCACGCCAAAATTGCTAGCTATATCAATCAAGGTCAAATAATAAAAAGTCTGCCTTGGATGCAATTTAGCCAATTAAAAAATAACTTTACCGATCATCAATTTCTATATCACCTAATTTTAGCTCCTTTCACCAATATTATAAATCCTCTAATTGGAGTTAAAATTGCTACTGTTGTCTTATCAATTTTGATGATTTTAACCTTCTATTGGCTACTAAAGAGATTACACATCAAATATGCCTTTATATTTTCTCTTGGTTTTTTGATATTAGGTGGGCTTACCTTTAGATTATTGCTAATTAAAACTAATAGCCTATCACTAATAATAATTTGGCTATTAATTTATGCTCTGATTGAGAAAAAGAAGCTTTTGTTGGCTATCCTTGGTTTTATATTTGTTTGGTCTTATGGTATGTGGCCACTTAGTTTTCTAATACTCATTAGCTATTTAATAGCTGATAAAATATACAATTATATCCATGTTAATAAAACCAAAATATTTTGGAACAAAATAATACACACTTTTAATTTTTACAAAGTTGAAAAAGCCCACACTAATATTAAATTATTTTTGTCTCTTTTAACTGGCAGTCTACTTGGTATAATAATAAATCCTTATTGGCCACAAAACATCAATTTTTATCAACAACTATTTAAAATAGGCTTATCTAATGGCCAACAAGATTTCCCAGTCGGGGGTGAGTGGTATGGGACTGGACTGGGTAATATCATATCAGCTGCTCCTCATATATTTGTAGCCATGGCTGTTATATTTATAATACTATTTTTAAATCACCGCCACATAAAAAAAATAACTTTACTCAGTTTTTTACTCACTTTTGGATTCTTGTTGATGACTATAAAATCCAGACGCTATGTAGAATATTATATGCCTTTTGCCCTACTATTTACAGCCACTGGATTTAATGATCTCCAAAGTTTTATTAATAAAGAAAAAATTATCGGCCTTTGGTATAGCCTGTCTAAAATTTTAAAAGCTTATTTGCTGATAATGGCTACTGTATTTTTGCTTTTGATAATGCCATCTATGTATGATAAGCTATTAAATGTTCATTTATCAGGGCATTACAGTTTTAATCATTTTAAGGGGGCTACTCAGTGGTTAAATGCAAATACACCCAAAAACTCTATTGTTTTCCATAGTGACTGGGATGAATGGCCTATACTTTTTTATCAAAATGACCATAATTATTATATTGTTGGTCTAGATGCTGTACTAATGGAAAATTATAATAGTGCCTTACATAAAGTTTACCGAGACATTAATTTTGGCGAAATAAATACCAATTTAAACACTAAAATAAAACAGTCTTTTGGCGCTAATTATGTATTTATAGAAAGCAAAAGTCATGAAAAATTAATAAAAAATTTAAATGCCGATCCTCATAATATTATTGTTTATCAAGATGAAACAAGTATAATTTATAAATTAAAATAATGCTTAATAATAAAAAAATTACTGTGGTTATGCCTGCTTATAATGCAGCCAAAACACTAGTCAAAACTTATGAGCAGATACCTCACCAAATTGTCGATGAAGTAATTTTAGTTGATGATAAAAGTAGTGATAATACTATTGAAATTTCTAAACAACTAAATATCCGTACCTTTGTCCATGAAAAAAACCAAGGTTATGGTGGTAATCAAAAAACCTGCTACCAGGAAGCTCTCAAACTAGATTCCGATATAATTATTATGCTCCACCCTGACAACCAATACGACCCTCGCCTAATAACTGCTATGAGCTCCTTAATTGCTGAGAACATCTACGATGTGGTGCTTGGTTCTAGAATATTAGGTGGTAAGTCATTAGAAGGTGGTATGCCTTTTTACAAATTAGTCTTAAATCGTTTACTTACTTTGATAGAAAATATAATTATTGGCAAAAAATTATCAGAATATCATACTGGTTATCGAGCTTTTTCTAAAAAAGTATTACAGACTCTACCCATCTTAGAAAACTCCGATGATTTTGTTTTTGACAATCAAATGCTACTGCAAGCTCTGTTTTTTGACTTTAAAGTAGGAGAAATAAGCTGCCCCACTCGTTATGAAAAAGATTCTTCTTCTATAAACTTCAAAAGAAGTCTGACTTATGGTTTTGGTGTCTTAGAAACAGCTCTTAAATACAGGCTGACTAAATCAAAAATATTGCCTAGTCGAATTTTTAAAAAAGAGGGGCAAAAAATACTAGCGCAAAAAGATGCTAAAAATAAATTATAAATACAAAACTGATACTTTATTATGGTTGTTAATTATTAGTTTTTTAATTATCTTTCATTTTCGACATCCTCTAAATGATGACGAGGGAGTAGCTTTAGAAGGTGCTCTAAATATTTTTAACCACCGTCAAATATACCAAGATTTTTTTGAATTTGTCACACCTGGTGTTTTTTATCTTTTAGCTTGGTCTTGGAAAATATTTGGTATACATTATTTTGTAGCTAAAATTTTGGCAATTTTGGCAGTTTTTATGAGTGCCTTTGGTGTCTATAAAATATCACAAAATATTTCTAAACAAAAATTAAATTCTATTGGGGCTCTGCTTTTAGTACTGGCCTCGGCTCTATGGCCAATAATTATATATCATACTTTCAATTTAGTTTTTATGATTTGGGCCTTGTGGTTTTTATTAAAAGCTCTAGACCAGCCCAAATATCAATACTTTATAGCTAGTGGTCTTTTAACTGGTCTAGCTGTTTTATTTATGCAAAATAAAGGCCTATTATTTATGGCTTCCTTGAGCTCATTTTTGCTGATTTTATCCATAAAAAATAAAAACTATTTCAAAAATACAATAGCTTATACTCTGGCTTCTTTATTAACCATTAGTATATTACTCATAAAATGGTCACCTGTGTTTTTATATCAAAATCTCATATTATTCCCCTTGCAGCATTATACTGGCTTACCAAACATATCCTACAGTCTATTAATAATCTCTGTGCTTTGGATTGCTACTATAATATTTTTGTTAATTAGAGAACGAAATAAAAAAATATATCTACTAATCTATACCCAAATCATACTACTACTTAGCACCTTTTCTTTGCCAGATATTTTCCATATTAGTTTAGTTCTTTTCCCTAGCTACTCTTTACTAGCTTTAAGTCTAAACAAAATATCCTCAAAAACTTTTAATCAAAAAATGATTTTCTATACTTTGATAACTAGTGGTATAATAATCAATGTTATGCCCGCTATAGTCTGGCCAAAATATTTTACTCCTTTTTCAGATAGCAGTAAAAATAATATTATTTTAGATTATATCAAAAAAAATTGCCTAGCTTCAGAATATATTTACGCTGGACCATTTTCTTCATCTCTATATTTTGAAACTAAATTAAAAAATCCTACTTCTTTTTCTTGGCTAATTACCAATCATCATAGTGCCGAACAATTTTCTCTAGCCGCTAGTGACTTGGCCGAGCATAAACCACTATGTGCTGTATTAGATTATTCTTCTGTTAGTAAATATAATTATAATCTGGACAACCCCGTTGATAATTACATCTTGGCCAACTATCATCAAGAAAAATCTTTTGATACTATCCTAATATACAAAATAAATGATTTGTAAACACCTAAAACTAAATAAAATAAAAGATTTTGGTGAGCAAAAACTATATTTTTGTCAGAATTGTCATATAATTATTTCCCGACTACAGAAAACACCAATAGCTACTACCAAAAAATATGAAGACTATTATGAAGAAGAAAAAGGTGGTCGTTTTGGTTTTGGCCTGGAAATAATTATCAGACTATTTCGCTTTAATAGAGCTTATAATATCAAAAAAATAAAGCCCCAAGCAAAATCCATTTTGGATATCGGTTGTGGCCGTGGTTTTATACTATATTATCTAAAAAAATATCTAGGCTTTACTACTACTGTTGGCACACAAATTTCCAGACCAGCGGCAGAGTTTGCCAGAAAAAAACTAGCCCTAAATATACACCAAGCAGATCTTCTAGATATAGATTTTGGCGAGCAAAAATTTGATTTAATCACTATGTTACATGTTTTAGAGCATGTCCCCAATCCTGAAGAATATGTAGAGAAAATATATAAATTATTAAACAAAGATGGCATATTTTTAGTAGAAGTACCAAATTTTAATGCTTGGTCTAGAAAAATTACTGACCAGTATTGGCTATCTTTAGACCCCGAGTATCACATTATTTTCTTTAACTACCAAAATATTAGCCGACTACTAAAAAAATATAACTTCCATATAAAAAAAATAAATACCTTTTCTTTTGAATATTCAATATTTACCTCTACTCAAAGTCTAGCTAGCAAAATAAGCAAAAGTGATCAGCTGGTCTATAAATTTCTACAAAATAAAAAATTTAAAATTTCCTTAATCCCTCACCTGATATTATTTATTATACTTATCCCTTTTAGTTTGCTGATCAATATATTGTTATATAATTCTCTGCGTGGTGAAGTATTAAGAATAGTAGCTAAAAAATAAAAATATATTATTCATTTAAATAAATTTGTTCGGTCACAGCGATAATTTCCTTATCTAGTGCCACATCTCTCATATTCCCCAATTTACCTTCGCCTGTCCAAGAAAATATTTGATAACTCTTAATGTCTTTAGACAGATAATAATAAAAGCTCATCAAGCTATCTTCAGACCAATCTTTGAGTGGCCACAGGCCATAGTCTAGTGGCAAATCAAAATGATTATTATCCCCATAAAAACGCAACAAGTAATCAAAATTTTCTGGTTGTGTTTTTTGATAAGTAATTTTTAAAATATTATACTTATCTTGTTTTAAATAATTTTCCTCGACCACAAAATCTGTTCTAAGTAAATTTGAAGGTTTAACTGTTACTTGATATAATGGTAAAATTTCTTGAGCTTTATTTAATTTTTTATTTTGCCATAATAATAAATTATTTTTAGCTTTAATCAAATCATAATTATCAAATCTATTGCGAAAATTTTTTGACATGTCTTGATAAGTATTGAGTGGCGGATTGGTTTGACTAGGATTCATATCAAATTCTTTTTCTTTGCCCTTAACCAGAGCCAAAACATTAAACATATCATCCATGTCAATCAAGATATAATCCAACTCTGGTAAATTAAAATCTCTGATAAAAAATTGCGTTCTAGCAAAATAACTGTGTTGCAAAGTATAAATTGTTTGCCTACTGCTCAAATTGGCATCTAAACCGCTACTAATCATCAAACTAGCTTCCTTTGGTATTTGATATATAAACTCCTGCTTCAATTTTATATTGGCCTGATCATACTTTTGAACTAGCATATATCTGACTGGGGAAAAAACAAAAGAAAAATATAAAATAGCCGCCACGAAAAAATAAATAGCTAGTTTTTTTTCTTTATATACATATTTACTAAAACAAAATTTCTCTTGTTTTTTTATTTTATTTAAAGAAAATATTATGGCTATAAAAAAGCCGGCCAAAAACAATAAAGCATAATGGGCTGCATACACTACGGGGCTAATCTTAGAGCTAGTTAAGGCAAACTCCAATATTGGTAAAAAAGACAGCCAAAGATATTTGGGAGAAAATAATGGTAAAAAACCGACAGTTATAAATAAAATAAATAGATGATAAAAATTCTCCAAGCTAAACAAATGTCCTAAAAATTGAATAGGGTGACTAAACCAACTGATAAGTACTGTCCATAAATCATATCCGCCCAACCAAGAATAATAAATTAAAAATTTATAAAGTCCATCCTGATCAAATTTACTGACTACTTGTAAGGCCAAAGCAAAATACAATAAGCAAAATAAAGGACTAATTATCCATTTTTTACCTCTCTTATCCAAAAAAGAAATCAAAGAAAAGGCTATTAACACTAAAGACATGTCTTCTCTAACTAACAAAGCTAAAAGAAAAAATAAACAAAATCTTTTAAAGGCTTTGATTTGATAAAAATAAAAAGTCCAAAATACAAAAAATATGGCCAGTGGCAAAATATGAAATTCATATAAATTGGCATTGTGTACAAAAGGATTAATCAGCCAGATCAGTGCTGCAATCAAAGCTACTAGAGCATCTTTACTAACATGGCTAGCTATTTTATAAAGTGGCCAAGCTGACAGACCGAAGATGATGTTTTGTAAAATAAGTAAAGTCTCGGCCTTGGGCCATAGTTTGTAAATGGGTAATAATAAAAATATAATAGGCTCAAAATGATAAGCCAAAAAATTACCAATATTAACCGTCATCTCAAAATATCGCCCGGCTAGAGTATTAAAAAATACCTGATTAAAAATGGCTAAATCAAAAGCATTATAGCCAAAAGCATAATATTTTTTTAAAGTAACTATTGAAAAAAATATTATATATATTACTATAAATAGCCAAAGTGATTTGTGACTATGTTTTCTAATTATCTCTATCATAGGCCTAATTATAACACAAAAAAAATATCATCAAAACAAAAAAATTTACCCTCTCGGGTAAATTCTATTTTATATAGATTAAACTGCTCCAGTGGTTTGGGCCATAGCCATCAAAACATATCTAGTCAAAGAATAGGCTGTTAAGGCGATCACCAAACCTAATAATGTATTTTTAATGGTATTTTTGGCCGATAAAACCTTTTCAGCATTACCACCTGAAGTCATCCAAGAAAAGCCAGCATTAACTAAAAGAAAAGTAGCCACCATAGTAAAAACAGAAAGAAAACCATTTATCCATCTAACCGTAATTACATAGACATTTGTTTCCATACCAAAACCAGCGGCTTGAGCGGCCTGTTGAAGTCCAGCTTGACCAATTGGCTCAGCCGCCAAGCTGATAAGAGGTAAAAAAAGTAAGAATAAAAATGTTAGTAGTCTTTGTTTTTTTAATTTCATTCTATTTTGATATCTAGTATAAGCTCTAGTAGGTCACTAATGTTAATGACCTACTATAGTCTAGACTACATAGGTCAATTAAATAGTCTTATTGGCTATATTTACTAATACGAATCTAGATATAGCATAAGATGTCAATACGATTACTAGACCGACGACACCAGCGCCGATAAGTTTTTTGGCTTCATCAACTTTTTCTGAATTACCTTGAGAAGTCATCCATTTGAAACCACCTAGTAAAATAATCAAAGTGGTTAAAACGCCTAAGAAACCTAAAATTATATTTATAACTCCAGAAATTGTTGATCTTAAGTCTCTGGTACCTAGGGCGATATTGCCAGTAGCTAACTCATTGTATCCCCAGTCATTGACATTTTGAGCTGAAGCTAGGCTAGGTAGAAATAACAAAGCGAATGTTAATATTTTTTTCATTTTTTCACCCCCTTTCAAATATAATAAATTTAATTAAATTATAGAACAAAAAGCATCTTTTTACAATCTCCTAAAAAAATTAGGCTTCGGTATCGGTACCAATAACAGTAAAGAGAAAATTGATAATTACATAACTCAAAAATATAATTACTATTCCCAAGATAGTCCACAAAATAGTATCTTTGCCTTTTTTAAGTCTTTCAGCACTACCATTAGAAGTCATCCAGGTTATACCTCCCCAAACCATCATAAATAAAGCTATTGCTCCACTAACCCCCAGTAACCCTTTAATCATTTGCCCGGATAATTCTGGAATACTTTGAGCTCTTAGAGGATTTGGTAGGGGGATTGATTCTGCTTTAGCTATACTTGGTGCTAGACACAAAATTGATAAAATAATTTTTCTAAGCCACATAATATTAAAGATAATTTATTAAAAAAATAAAAAGCTAGATGCCAAATCATTAATTACTTGGTGGTACATAAGTTTGATTAATTTTACTAACAAACAAATGTATCGGCGCCATACTTTCATCTAGCACTAAGTCTCCCGAAACCAAGCCATCAATAATCTCTGCCATATATTGTTCGGCTAAAGCCACATTATAGCCAGCATACCAATTATCAGCTGTCAAAACTTGAGAAGCAAAAGTAGCTAATTCATAATTATTGAGCTGTCCATCAATAAGAGCTCTTAAGGCCGTTGGTCTTTTGTTGCCTTCTAAATAAATTGGTACTTTATCTGCAGCCGCCGTACTTTGAATAAAATTCCAAGCCGCTGGGACATTTTTTGATTTTTTAGCTACTACATTTACCCAATAATCCGCATAATATTTTGTACCTTGTGCTCCTCTAGTTTGAGGGAAATTTTTGATATCCCAGTCAAATTGTAAATTTCTAGCTCGCAGTTGATCAGCGTGATAGCTATAGCCAAAAAAATAAGCTAATCGACCACTGGCAAACATTTCTAGAGCATTATCAAGATCTCCATTCCAACTATAGCTGGCTTTACCAGGACGAGCAAAATCAGTATAAAAACTAAAGGCTTGCACCAAACGAGTAGCTGAATCTGGGTCGGCTAAAGGATTAAAAGTATCTCCTTGCGCTAGCACTCCATTTTGAAGCATAATGCTAGAAAAAATATCAAAAAAACGAGGGATGTTATAAGTGCCCCCCAAGGCGGCCGCTGACTGAATTATTTTATTACCATCACTAGCTTTGGTTAAACGTGGCGCTTGCTCTACTAAATCAAAAAAATCATTAATCGGTTCCGGAATACCCGCTTTGGTCAGTAAATCAATATTATAAAAAGTAGCCATAGTATCTAAATAATAAGGCAAACCATAAACCTTATCATCCATTACCACATCATCATAGACTACAGAAACATATTGATTTTTTATATCTTGAGGAGACAAACCTTTAAATTGTTTTAAAACCATGATTGCTTCTGGTTTGATAGCTCCTTGCAATTCATAGACTGGTAATTTATAAAAATCTGGCATTGCTTCGATGCGATGCTGATAACTCTTGAGCCAAGTAGAAGGAATGGCAAAAATATCTGGTCCTCTATCGTCAGCCCAAGCTTCTAAAAGTTTTCTTTCATATTCTTCATATCTAAAATTTCTGTATTTTACTTTGACTGTAGGATGACTTGTTTGATAATCATCAATTAAAGCCTGTAACTGTTGTGGTGTGTCCCAAACTCCCCAATACTCTAAAGCCACTGGTTCATAAAGCTCTGGCTCTGATCTAAAAGGATTCCATTTACAACTAAAACCCGTATTGATTATAAAAATCATCAATAGAGTGAGTGTCAATAATTTTACCCTTCTCTTAATAAGCATTATAAATAATTTATTTTAATGTTTTGAGATATTTTTTTAAAAAAGCTCTAAGTTCTTTTCTATCTTTAGCGTATTCCAAATTAGCTTTCAGTAAATTGAGTGGGTCTCCAGTAGTCAACCACTGACCATCTTCAATTTTTTTGGCATAAAACTCACCACCAGCCTTAATATAATCACGAATAGCATCAACTATCCATAATTCTTTTCCCTTACCTAATTTAGTTTTTTTAAGTACATTTATAATTTCTTGATTTAATATCATTCGTCCAAAATCTGCTAAACAAGAAGGAGCCTCCTTGATACTTGGTTTTTCCACAATGCCATCTAATTGCATTGTCTTTTTATTTTTAAGACTGACGATACCATATCTATCTACCTGATCACGGGGCACTTCTTGTACACCAATCATTAAATGCCCACTTTGATTATAATCATCAATCATTTGTTTAGCAAAAGAAACTTTGGATTTTACCAAATCGTCCCCCCAAACATAAAGAAAAGGCTCATCTTGTACCAAACTAGCAGCTGATAAAACTGGTGTGCCATTGCCATAAGGTCCTTTTTGACGAACATATATAAAATTGGCCATTTCAGAAATTTTCTGAATCTCTGCTAACTTTTCCTTTTTACCCGCTTTAGCCAATTCATGCTCTAGCGCCCAAGAATGATCAAAATGATCTTCTAGTGATTTTTTATCCCATTTGGTAACCAAAATAATATCTTCAATACCACCAGCTACCAATTCTTCCACCACCCATTGAATAGCTGGTTTATCTACAATCGGCAACATTTCTTTAGGCATAGATTTGGTGGCTGGTAACAATCTAGTGCCTGAACCAGCTACTGCCACTACAGCTTTTCTAATTTTTTGCATCCCGTTTAGAAATTATCGTAAAAAAATTTATTAAATACTATTATTTTTATATTCCCGTTTAATTTGGCAAATTTCTAACGGGACTAACGTCTATATTATACTAAAATTTAAGCTTTATGTAAATGAATTAACTAAAAATATTTTTACGATGTTCAAAAATATGGGCGCCTAAATCAAAAATAATTTTCAGTATAACCAAAAAAGCCAGTGAGGATAGCGTTGGCTCATAGCCACTATAGACCACTCCTAATCCAGCTAATATTATAACTAAATGCATTATAATTATTCTTTTATAAGGAGCCAGCATTTGTTTAGCTAAGCTAATACCTATAAATTCTTCTTTTTTTATAAAATTAAATATAAAAGACCAGCCGTGACTAAAAAATATAAAAGATAAAGATATAAATAAAGTTTCTAAATATTTAAAAACTATCTTAAAAGCTTCTACTTGTTCCGTGGTGCTAGCTAAGTCTGGCTGAAAAAACTGTAAAATAAAAAATAAATGAACAAACATAAAAATACAATAATGAACAATAAAAAATGGCACTAGCGGAGTAAATTTATAATTACTAATTTTCTCCATTTTTAAAATATTAAAAAATCCTACCACCGCTGACTCCAACCAATACAAAATCATAATTGCAAAAATATCCCACTCTCGCCAAATAACGCCCCAGAGAGGAATCATATTTACCAAAATCAAAACTAAGCTGGAGGGATAAAAAAATAATTTCTTAAGTTTGAACATCTTTTTTATTATTAGCTACTATAAATGTCAGACCTAACATTATAAAAAATAAAACACTCAAGTCATTTTTAAAATATGGTACATCAACCAGGCCATGTATCAACCAAACCATCCACATCATAGCCAAAGCTAGCGCTAAATAATTTTTAGCTCTAAATATTTTTTTGAGTAGATATAATATATAAATTATTAAAGCTATAAAAATTATCAAGCCCAAAATACCCAGCTCTGTCCAAAAATTTAAAAAAATATTATGTGGGTAAAGATAAATTTCTAACCAATCATTCTGATGATAATATGCTAAAGCTTTTTGATAACCATTTAAACCTGTTCCTAAGAAAAAATTGTCAGCTAAAAGACGTATAGTTTCTTGCCATTGATTAAAGCGAATATCTAAAGAACTGGATTCTAAATTTAAATTAGGATTAAAATTTATTTTAGTTGCTACTATAAATAAGCCCGATAAAAATAAAGTAAAAATAACTCTAGTCCATTTTCTAATCTTTTTGGCTAATATTAGAGCTAAAAATAACGAAAAAGCAATAGCTACTATGGCTCCCTGACTGACTGTCATAATAGCTAGGGACAGACCAAAAACAAATAATAATAAATAATGCCAATTAAATAATTTGTCCTTACTATAAAGCCACAGGCCAAAAAAGAAAGCGGCTAGCGGTGCCGTCAAAAGACTAAGGGCATTAGGATAAGTAAAAGGGCCGGTTA
This sequence comes from Patescibacteria group bacterium, assembly GCA_041665505.1. Taxonomy (GTDB): domain Bacteria; phylum Patescibacteriota; class Patescibacteriia; order UBA1558; family GWA2-36-10; genus XYD1-37-29. The sequence continues at coordinate 7,699 of JBAYIR010000009.1, read as the reverse complement.
ATCTTTTGACATTGGGGAAATTATAAGCACCAATATAATTCCAGTCTGTAAAATTTTGGTACATCGCTACTGTAAATAACCAAGCTAACAGTAGCCCCAATGAATTTATAATTACTCTCCAGTCCTTTTGATCTTTAACAGTATAGATAAACACCAAAAAAAACATTAATGGTTCCAAAAAATAAGCTCGCCACAAGCCTAAAGTATTCCAATTAAAATTTGTTAAGAGCGCTAGCAAACTAGCCAAAATCCATAAACCTAATAGAATTCTTAAAACCTGAGGAACTTTATTAGTATTATTTTTTTGGAAAGAAAAATTTATTTTTTTATATCTTTTCTCTTTAATCAACCAAAGCAAAAATATAATCACTATCATTAACTCCAAAAAAGTTGTTGGTAGCCCCAAAATATTAAAACGCCACAGATAACTAGGTAGTAATACTATAATCATCCCCAGCCCCCACAATAACTTACGAGCGGAAAGAATTATAAAGACTATTAAAATTAAAGCAAAAAATAAGTTTATCATTTTATTAAAAATATTTGCTTAAGATTTTCCTTACTAACTGCTCTTAGCCCAGTTAAAATTGAAAAATATAAGAGCCAAAATAAGAAAATTATTAATACAATATTATATGTTCTAAGTAAGTAAACAATAAAAAAACTAAAAATTCCAGCCACGACACTTTTATAAAAAACTTTTAAATTTATTTTTAAGTCAATATTTTTCTTAGCTACTCGCCAAGCAAATAAAACTATCAACCACTCTACGATGAGAGTCATATAAGCCGCTCCCCAATAAGAATAAACAGGGATAAAGATAAAATAACCAACTAAAGCTATTATGGCGGCATAAAGAAAGTATTTTATCATCTGCTTTTGAGCATCAATGGCCACTATCAAATATATAAATAAAGTGCCAAAAAATATGCCCACTGTCGCTAAAATTAAAATATCCAGCACTGGGCCTGAGGGGGCAAATTCTGGACCAAATAATTTGATCATTAATGGCCGACTAACTAGCCAGATACTAAAGAGCATTACCACCGATAAAATACTGAAAAAATCAAAGCTGTGCTGAAAATTATTATTTAAATCTTTAATTTTATTAGCCACCCAACTGGCTGTAAAAATTGGTAAGATTAAAGACATAAACATGTGAGGAAAAGTAGCTATTACTTCTAGCACTCTATAAGGAGCCCCATAAATGCCTACTTCTTCTGGCGACTGGTAAGCAGACAAAACCAAAGTATCCGCTTTAAAATATAATAAATTTAAAACTACAGTAACAGCTAGTGGCCAAGAGCGATAAAAAATGGTCTTCCAATAAACCAGATCCCAAGCTAAAGATAATTTGGCATGACGACGGATAAAAAATAAAAGAATAAAAAATGACAAGGCCATAGTAAGAACATTGCCTAACAATATAGCATTAAGCGTATAACCATAGCTAAATAAATAAAACAAAAGCCCAGCATAAAATAATTTATTTATAAAATCTACAAAGGCTACTTTGGCCATATCTAATTTCTTGGAAAAAACAGCCGTCAAAGTAGTAATTAGACTTTGAAAAAAGAAAGTACCCATAAAAAATATAGCTCCGACCTTAACTGCCTGATTATAAGGAAAAAATTGTACTGCTAGTGGAATTATTATTAGCATCAAAAGGGAGGCTAATAATCTAATCGTAAATATATTATTTATAATTTTATTTTCACTAAGCTTATCTTTAACAGCCGATATTTCTCTAAGCATCGCCATATAAAGCCCCAAATCAGCCAAAATAGCAAAAATCTGAACAAAGGCAAAGATAGTAGTGTAATATCCAAAACCGGCTTGACCCAACATACGGGTTATTAAGGCCAAAGAAAAAATTCCAATTAGAATATTTATAACTCTAATAATTACTTGCCAAAGTGTATTAGTAAATATTTTATTAGCTGTAGACATACCCAAATTATACTAATTTAAAGCTTATAAAACAAGCTACCCTCTTACCAGGCAAGAGGGTAGCTAAATAGACAAACAAAAATAAATATTATTCTTCAGCTGACTTATGTTCTTTCCAAATTTTAGCTCGAATTTCAGCTAATAATTTTTTATCAGCTCTTAAAAATGATTTGGCGGTTTCTCGGCCTACTCCTAACTTGACTTCTCCATAAGCGTAAGAATTACCAGATTTAGTAATCACCCCAAAAGCTAAGCCCGTATCTAAAATGTCACCTGAAACTGAAATACCTTCATTGTACATAATATCAAAACCAGTAGTTTTAAACGGAGCAGCTACTTTATTTTTAACCACTTTGGCTTTGACCTGATTACCAATAATTTTTTCACCTTGTTTTATTTGAGCACTACGCCTAACCTCAATTCTAACCGAAGAATAAAACTTTAAGGCATTGCCACCAGTCGTAGTTTCTGGATTGCCAAAAAATACTCCAATCTTCATTCTAATTTGATTGATAAAAATTACAATAGTATTACTCTTATGTACTATACCAGCTAATTTTCTGAGTGCTTGACTCATTAACCTAGCTTGTAGCCCCATATGAGAGTCTCCCATTTCACCATCTATTTCCTTTTGTGGCACCAAAGCAGCTACTGAGTCAATTACTATTACATCTACCCCACCGCTACGCACTAGTGTTTCTACAATCTCCAAAGCTTGTTCACCGGTATCTGGTTGTGAAATCAACATTTTATCTATATCAACACCAATTTTTTTAGCGTAATCTGGATCTAAAGCATGTTCCGCATCGACAAAAGCGGCAATACCACCCTCTTTTTGGACTTCTGCCACAATGTGTTGAGCTAAGGTTGTTTTACCAGAGGCTTCTGGACCATAAATTTCAATAATCCTACCTCTAGGCACACCACCCACACCCAAAGCAATATCTAATGATAAGCAGCCTGTACTAACCGCAGCCACATTCATCGCTTTGGCTTCGCCCAAATTCATAATTGAGCCTTCACCAAAACGAGATCTGATTTGATCAATAGCATTTTTTACTCCTTGATCAAAGTCTTCTTTAGTCTTTTTGACCATATGTATAATCCTTTCTTAGACAGCAAACTTGCCTGCTTGGGCTTGCTTTATTAATTATATTATTAAATTTATTCTAATGATTCTCTTAAAATAGCAATGGCTATTATCTTGGTCTTACTATGTTTCTTTTTAGCACTTATTTCCAAATTATTCAAGCCATTTATCAAATTTATAGTTTGACTAAACTTACCATCCTCATCCAATAATACCAACTCATTATTAATAGTCAACTGCACCTCGGCCTTAGTTTGTCCTTTGATAGTTATACTAGACTCGCTAGTTCTAAAATTATTACTTGGTTCAAATATTGTTACCTCTGGCGGAGAAATAGTATTATTTATCTCCCAAGCCAAATAAGTTAATAACATTAACACCAAACCAGCTACCCATAGAAATTTTAAAACTTTTGGTTTAAGAATATTATAAGCTGAAATATTATTGGTCTTTACTGTAGGGGCAGATACTTTGGTCAATTTATCACTAATAGATTTTTCTATTTTGTAATCCAATAATAATTCATCAATTGGTAAATTCAAAAAATCTCCATAAAGTTTTAGCCAAGCTTTGGAATAAATATTTCCTGGTAATTTTTGATAGTCGCCTTCCTCTAATACCTCTAAATATTTGACTTGGATTTTAGTAGCTAGAGAAGCTTGTTCTAAAGTTTTAGCTTGTTCCAATCTGGCTTGTTTCAACTTATCGGCTAAAGTTTTAGAGCGAGTTATCTTTTTCTGTCTGAAATTTGCCATATTAATCTCACCTTAAAAACGATCCTTTTTATCTTCATTTTCCTCATAATTCTCATTCTCTTCTACTAACTCTTCTTCATCTAATGATGAAGAAAAATTTTCTTCCAAATCATCTTGGGAAATTAATACTTCTCGTGGTTTTGATCCTTCCGCTCCACCTACTACTCCCATCTCTTCTAATATATCTAGTAGACGGGCTGCTCTGGCATAGCCCACCCGCAGTCTTCTTTGCAGTAGAGTAGCTGAAGCTTTACCAGCCTTAATGACTATCTCTTTGGCTTCTAAAGTCAAATCATCATCAAAATCTCCGCTGCCGCCAAAACCAGCTACTGCTCCACCAACTTTTTCTGTGACATTACTATTATATTCTGGTTCAGCTTTTTCTTTAAGAAAATCTACTACCGCATTTATCTCCTCATCTGAAACATAAGCTCCTTGAATACGACGAGGCTTAGAAAGCTCAGCGGTCATAAATAACATATCTCCTTTACCCAACAATTTTTCCGCACCAGAAGTATCTATAATAGTACGAGAATCCATAGATGAAGCTACGGCAAAAGCAATTCTAGAGGTAATATTAGCCTTAATTAGGCCAGTAATCACATCAACTGAAGGACGCTGGGTAGCCAACACTAGATGAATACCCACGGCTCTAGCCATTTGAGCCAAAGAGACTACAGCCGCTTCTATTTCTTTAGCTGCCAAAGACATCAGAGCGGCAAACTCATCAACTATTACCACAATATAAGGGATTTTATTGACTATAACTGCTTTATTATAACTTTCAATGTTTCTTTTGCCAGCGGCTTGAAGTAATTTATATCTTTCGTGCATTTCTTTTACCACCCAACGCAAAGCGTTGATAGCTTTGTCGGTGTCATTTATAACTGGTGTTAGTAAATGTGGAATATCATTATAAGAAGCCAGCTCTACTCTCTTGGGATCAATTAAAATAAATTTGAGATCCTCTGGAGAATTTTGATAGATTAAAGAAAGAATAACATTATTTATACAAACCGACTTACCACTACCAGTAGAGCCAGCTACCAATAAGTGTGGCATGGAAGCTAAATTGGCCATAATAGCGCTACCAGCCACATCTTTGCCTAAAGATATGTAAAGATTATTTTTTCTTTTTCTATAAGTGCTACTTTCCAATACTTCTCTAAGTTTGACAATAGAGACCGATTGATTTGGTACTTCAATGCCCACTAAAGATTTACCGGGAATAGGTGCTTCCATACGCAGGGGGTGAGCGGCTAAAGCTAAGGCTAAATCATTTTGCAAAGTTAACATTTGAGCTAGCCTGACGCCTTCAGCTGGGCGAAGAGTATATTGAGTAACCGTTGGTCCAACATTAACCTCAGCCATAGTCACATCTATACCAAAATTTTCTAAGGTCTTTTGTATTTTGGCCATGTTGGCATTAACATCTCCTGAATCTGGTTTGCTATTTGATTTGGTCAGTAAATCTATAGGTACTACTATTTTCTTTCTGACCTGTCTAACTGGAATTTCTTGTTCTACTTCTTCAGATAATTTTTCAACTTGGTTGGCTTCTTCAGATAATTCTGACTCTCTTGTCTCTGGTCTTTCTTCATTATCTTCAACTATTTCTTCATCCGCAACAAATTCCTCATCTGTTTCTTCCTCGTCATCATCTTTATATTCTTGATCAGGTAAAAATTTTTCTTTAATAATACCAAGTGCTTTAGCTCTATCCGCTATAGCTGTAAAAGAGGTATTAAAACCTAAAAATATACCAATAAATAATATGGACAAAAGTATCACCAAGGTACCCCAAAAGCCTAAAACACTAATGCCTGATGAGCCAATCAAAAAACCTATTGCTCCACCACCTTTGCCCGCTTTGGCTATTTCTGAAAATGTAAAATCAGTTACAAAAAAATGCAAGATCCCTGAAAAAGACAAAAGTATGAGAAATAATCCAATGTAAGTAGTTATTCTTATTCCATAGATACCACTCTTAATCAAGATATAGCCCAACCATAATAAAATAACAATAAACAACCAAACTCCCCAACCAAAAACATAAGATAAGGCAAAATTAAGTAATCGACCAAAACTACCAGTCATATCAAATATAGAAAAAACACTTAAAATAGCTAAGGTAAATATTAATATTATGAAAATTGCTCTTTTGGTTTCTGGCTTTAAACCCAAAAATTCTTCTTCCTTTTCATAATAAGCTTCTTTAGCTTCTTTTTTTCTTTTAGCCATTTATTTTTACTAATAATAATACCTATATTTTATCACATCTAAAGATAAAAATAAATCCCTAATAAAACACAAAAGACCCCTAATTTAGGGGTCTTTAGTTTATAAATACTTCTTATTTCTTATGCACAAAGCCTGTACCAGCTGGGATTTTTCTACCAATTATCACATTTTCCTTAAGACCACGTAAATAATCCACTTTTCCTGAAATAGCGGCATCAATCAATACTCGAGCTGTTTCTTGAAAAGATGCTGCCGACAAGAATGAATCAGAAGTTAAAGCGGCTTTAGTTATACCTAGAAGTAAGACATCACCAGTAGCTGGCTTATTCTTACTAGCCAAATTGGCTTCTGCAAATTGAGTAGAAGTGACTACCTCACCTGGCAAAAGTTCTGTATCACCAACTTCTTTAATCAAAATTCTAGAAAACATCTGTTTGACAATCAATTCAACGTGTTTGTCATTTAGATTTTGACCTTGAGAAGAGTAAATATGTTTAATCTCTCTAATAATATACTTTTGCACGCTCAATTTGTGCTTGAGGGAATAGAGCTCTTGCAATTCAATACTTCCTTCAGTAATTTGCTGTCCCTCTTCCACCATATCTTGATTCTTTATCCATAAATTATAACCAGCTGGAATAATTACTTCCTGCATACTACCTTCTTGACTGATTACTTTTAATTTTTTGTCAGTCAATTTGATAATACCATCTAGCTTGGTTCTAATTTTATCTTTCTTGTCCATCAAGATGACTTGATCAACTTCTACTTCTTGACCGTCTTTGACTTTGAGCTCAATATTGTCTCCCAAATCATATTCCTCAATTCTAATTTCTTGTGGTTTGATTTTGATAATTCTCTGATCTTTACTAATCAATTTATTATTATCATCAATATGAACTATACCTGAGATTGGAGCTAAAATTGATTTTTTCTTGGGTTGACGAGCTTCAAATAATTCTTCCACGCGAGGTAAACCTTGGGTAATATCACCTTCAGCTACACCACCAGTATGGAAAGTTCTCATAGTTAGCTGAGTACCTGGCTCACCAATACTTTGGGCGGCCACTATACCGACTGCTGTGCCAATTTTTACCAATTCATTGAAACCAAGATCAAAACCATAGCATTTTTGACAAGCTCCTCTAATAGATTTGCAAGATAGTAGTGATCTAATTTTGATATAGTCTGGATCAGCTTTATCAATATTTTCAGATATCTCTTTGGTAATTAAAGTATCTTTTTTGATTAATACTTTTTTAGTCTTAGGGTCAACTATATCTTCCAATAAAATACGGCCAATAGCTCTTTCGGTTAAGGTTTCATTGATATCTTTACTTTCTTCTTTGGTAATAATCAAACCTTCCTTGTCTTTACAATCTGGTTCCAAAATAACTACATCTTGAGAGACATCTACCAAACGTCTAGTCAAATAACCAGCGTTAGCTGTACGAAGGGCGGTGTCAGACAGTCCTTTACGAGTACCGTGAGTAGAAATAAAATATTCTAGTACGTCTAAACCTTCCTGAAAATTGGCCTTAACTGGCAACTCAATAATTTCACCAGCTGGGTTAATCACTAGACCTTTCATACCCATCACCTGAATCATCTGGGAAAAAGAACCACGAGCACCGGAGTTTAAAATAGAGGATACTGAATTTTT
>JBAYIR010000008.1:0-46837 GCA_041665505.1 Patescibacteria group bacterium | reverse complement strand
ATCGATCACGCGGCATTGCTCCTTCAGACTTTCGTCCATTGAGGAAGATTCTTGACTGCAGCCTCCCGTAGGAGTCTGGACAGTATCTCAGTTCCAGTGGGACGGGTCATGCTCTCACACCCGTTACACGTCGTAGCCTTGGTAGGCCATTACCCTACCAACAAGCTGATGTGCCGTAGGCTCCTCTCTATCCGACGGATCTTTACATGGGAATGACTTATGTCCCCCCATGACTATCAGGTATTACTCCAGATTTCTCCGGGTTATGCCTAAGATAGAGGTAGATTACCAACGTGTTACTCTCCCGTTTGCCAAGCCTGCAAGCAGGCTTTCGACTTGCATGCCTTAGACATGCCGCCAGCGTTCACCCTGAGCCAGGATCAAACTCTTAGTAAAAATCGAGTAAAAACTCGATGTATTAGAATTTGAGTCAAAGACTCAATATTGAAATTAAAAATTTTAGAAATTGACTAAAAGCTCATCACTTCCAAGTCATTAAAATTATGAAATTATATTAGGTTGTCTTTATATAATTTCCAAGTTGTCAAATAACTTTTCAATATTAAGAAAAAACAGCAATATCCGAAACTTCAGACGCTACTGTCTTCCCTTTATATGCAACTCAAGTTGTTTTCAATCAGCTACGAAAGACTTACACCTTAAAATTAATGCTCCACTATGATAGAGCAAAATTGGGGATTTGTCAAGTCTTTTATTATTGGTTAAAAGAAGACCCCGCCACATCGGATGTGGCGGGGCTCACTAACTATGACCAATCCATTGTTGGGACTAGCCATTGTAGCCGCTGGGGGCTACTGACGCCTGATATACTGGTCTCGATTGGGGTAGTCGAGACCGACCACCAGAACGTCGCTGGACTTGTCGAGCGGGATCTCAGCGTTGGCTTCCACCAAACGCCAGGTATCCCGACCGGTACATTTGTCGGATTTGTCACCCCCCAGCCAGTACAGGTTGAGGGTGACTTCGCCTGCCTGGAGATTGAGGTCGCCGACCTCATAGTAAACGATCTTCTGACCCCAGGCCGCCGGCTTGTCGAAGCGCCAGGCGTAGCGATGCTCATTCGGCAGAAGAATCTCGGCCAGGATGGCGTCAGCATGACCTGCCGACAGAGCATCCCATTCGATCTTCAAATAGCCGTTTTCGTAGTTGCCGCTCACCTGGACAGTGGTCGTAGCCCTGGAGAAGTCATCACTGGGACCGACCCAAATGTTCGGGCAAGCACTCCAGGTGACCACTTCGGTCTGATCCACCTCGCCGGTCAGGATGACAAAGTTGCTGTCCCACTGACCAATCTCGTCGGTCGCAAACACCCACAGGGTATCCGGACCAACAGTGGTCATATGATAGTCGATGCTCTCGCCGTAGCCGATGATAGCATCGCCCTTGCGCCAGTAGTAGTCAAGCTCACCGAATCCACCCTGCCCATCGGCATCGGCGCCGGTCCAGCGAGGCACCGGCCCGTGCACCACAGCTGCCGAAGCAGTCACAGTCACAGGCACTACCGCGTCAGGTGGGAGCACAAAAACGCCGACCGTATCCCAGTCCACCGAAGCACCCTGGTAGAAAACCTCCACCATAGCCAGGTGCCGACCGAAGTCGAGCTCGAAGTCGACATCTTCCCCCGTACCGATAGACACCGGATCAGGGTTGTTGAGATCGGTGTATGACCACCGAAGCTCGTCATAGCTGCCTCGCACATCGGCGTGGAAGTACGAGACCTCACCTTTCTGCGGATAGGGGTTGTCGACCGTAGCGTCGACCGAAGTCGAGTCAGGAGTCTCGGGAAGCATCGGAGTATCCGCTTCCCCTTCACAGCCCAGGCAGGCAAAGAGCGCCGCCAAAAGGCCGAAGAAAAGTACCAGCTTCTTCATGTGGTCCTCCTAGAAGGAAAGGATGCCAAAGTTGGCACCCAAGTTAAAGCATGGTTCGAAGCGACGATCCTGGTACTGGCGGTCAAAGTACTCCAGACCACCAGTCAGGTGAATGGACCATCTCCGGTCGCGCCAGATAAGTCCGACACTCGAAGCATAGCCATTCTGGATGTACTCGCCGTATGTCGAAATGCACTCGCTGCTGTAGAAGACTCGAGTCATCACACCCAGTTTGTGCTGACTGGGCCAGTGGGCCAAAGACACGGCGAAGAACTTCTGGTCCAATTCATCATTGGGCCAGAAACCAAATGTCCCCGATACCGTTGTCTGGCCCTTCAAGTGGGCCAGCGACAAAGCCGGCACAACAATCGGCCGACCATCAGAAACCGCTGTGGCCTCCATACCCAGAGTCACAGCCCAAAAGCCCTGCTCCAGGCGAAGTTGCTCGATCATCTTGGCCAAACGCGCCAAGCTTTTGGCTGTAGCTTTGGCCAAATCATCTATCTGACCAAGCCGATCACTCTGAATAGGATAGGCCTCATAGTAGATACGGACGTAGGGCTGCTCAGAGTTCTGCGGCAAAGGAATATGCCGCAAAGCCAAGCGCGTCAAACCCTTGTCGCCGAGGAGACGGACGACGTTCTGGAAACGCAGCGTGTTGAGCGCCACATTCAGAACTTCGTCCAAACCCTGGGCAGTGACATATGGACTGACACGGCCTGAGATATCAAGACCGTGCTGCAGCAGATCTCTGATGACCTCCCCATCCTGGACTTCCAGCCAATTGACCAGCTGGAAGCCGACGGTATCGTTGGACACTTCGACGAAGAACTCTCCCTTCTGGTCGTTGACCAGATTGATCGTGCGATCAATCCAGTCCGACCACTCGACCTGACTGACCGTCAGATCACTGGCCGTATCCTCCGACTTGAGGATGATGACCAGGGCGTCGTCGCCGGCCATCTGCGCCATGGCGCTGCTAGCCAAGCAGGCAAGCAACACCAAGACCAAGAATTTTCTCAACATCGAGAACCTCCTGAGTGGGGAAACACTGTGAAGCTACTCCTACGACAAAGACCAGAGCAAACAAGAACTCCTTTTCTCTGTTAAAGCTTTCCGTTGTAGTGAACAGTTCACCTAATCTTAAAGTCGCCTTTAAAATCAGGGAACAAAAATACGGACAATATATTTTATCCAGACTTTTATTACCTGATTGCAAAAAAATCTTTAACCTAAATATTTTAGGATACACCATTATAGTATATTTACTAAAAAATGTCAATAATAAAAAGCCCATTTTATGGGGCTTTTATTAAAAATATGAGCAATTAGCCTATTTTCTATGTTTAGTTTGCTGGCTTCGCCACTCCTTAATCTTAGCGTGGTGACCTGAAAGTAACACCTCTGGGACTTTAAAACCTTTAAATACTTCCGGTCTAGTATATTGAGGATATTCTATATTAAATTCCTCTGTTTTCTTATCATAATCAGAAAATGATTCATCTTGGACTGAGGCTTCCTTGCCCACTACCCCTGGTATAAGTCTTGATACACTATCTACAATACAGGCCGCAGCCAATTCTCCGCCAGTTAAAACAAAATTACCCAAAGATATTTTTTCATCAATAAAATTATCAATGCGTGCATCAATCGCTTCATAGTGCCCAGCAATAAGTATTAGCCTTTTATATTTGGCCAAACGTTTTACTTCATTTTGATCCAAACTCTGACCTTGTGGCGACATCAAAATCACTCGTGTATTTTTATTTGAACGTTTATATATTTTCTTTAAAGTTTTATAGACTGGCTCAATTTGAATGACCATGCCTGGCCCACCACCATAAGGAGTATCATCAACAGTTTTTCTTTTATCTGTTGCCTGTTCACGAATATCATGAGTATTTATTTCTATTAATTTATTATCCTGAGCTCGTTTTAAAATAGAAGAATTAAAATAGCTATCTAAGCTCTCTGGAAAAATTGTTAAAATATCAAATTTCATATTATTTAATTTTATTTAAATCCCTATTTAAAACAATTGGTTGCATAGCTTTGATTTCATCAGTGTAAATCATCTCTGATATATCTTGCCAAAGAAATATTTTTTTAGCCAAGACATAAGCAAAACCCATTTCCAAAAAAGTATTTCCCCCAATATAATTGTCTATACCTTTCTTAGCCAAATTAATAACCAGAATGGCATCATCTTTTTTGAGTCTTTCATAGTTCCATTTTATTAAATCTTTAGAAATAGTATATTCAAAAAATTCACCACTATTTTTTAAATCCAAAATTTTCTGCACACTAAGTTCTCCTTCTTTTATTTTTGAAACCGAATAACACAAAGAAACACTATGGCCTTTTTCTTCTATTTGTCTTTTTATCTCTAGTGCCTCCTCAGCAAAATCTAGGCTATGTATCAATCCTATTTTCATAAATTTAAGATACTACAAATTACTTAAAATGCCAAACCAACAAAACTATTTCTTAGCATTTATTATTGACAATATCTATACTATATGGTAAAAAATAAAATCGGTCAAAAATTGTTGGTATTCCCCTAGTTGACTGTGTTCCCCAGAAAAGGAGAGCCTCATGATTAAGTCGGTGCTTCGGTCACTGGTTCTGTCGCTGATCCTGGTGCTGATTCTTGTGATCACTTTTATCTCGGTCAAATACGACACTGGCGATAAGGCACACGCACTGGTTGTCATGACAATCTTGGCCATGATCCTTGCCTTTGGCGCCGGCCTGAATATCGGCCTGGCCGAACATGCTGGTTTGACCGAATTGGTAGTCGCGATGGTGGCTATGCTGAGTGCTACTACGTCTTGCGTCATCACCATATGGCACATCAAGAACATCTTTGGCATTTGCGTTTTTGTCATCGTGGCCATCGCTTGCCTAGTATATGCGGTGCGCTCTCTCCTACCAGAAATACTCGATGCATAGCATCGAGACCCAGACCAGAGCAAGTCTCAAGGACTGCTCGCCCGTCCCGAGTGAAATCGAGGGACGGGCTTACTTTTTTATTAAAAACAAAAGACCGCACTTGCGGCCTAATGTTTTAAAATATAAATGTTCAAATTATAATTTCAAGTCGTCTACGTCAGAATCATTATTTTCCACTCTTGGAGCTGGAGATTCTGTTCTAGGAGCTCTGACTCCACCTTCTTTTTCTGGTTCATAAACCTTCAAATTGACATAAGAATTATTCTTGTTGCCAATAATACGAAGTAGGGTTCTAAGAGATCTGGCTGTTTGACCTTGCTTACCAATTATTTTACCCATTTCTTCTGGGTTAACCTTTAAGGTCAAAAGCACACCTCTTTCGTCGATATTTCTTTCGACAACTACATCCTCTGGCTTATCTACTAACTCTTTGACAATCATTTCTAAAAAATCTTTGTCTTCCATTTCTTTATTGGTTAATTATCTTCTTGTTAATATTATCCTAAACTAGGAATAACTTTAAAATTATATAATTATTTTCTAGGCTCGTCAATTCAGTTTTTCCTCAGTTTTTCCAAAAAGGCCTAAATCAATAAATTATTTTGTTTCTTCAGTTTCTGAAACTGGACTTTCTTTGACTTCTTCAGCAGGGACAGCAGCTTGAGCAGCGGCTTTTTTACTTTCAGCTTCTTTGGCCATTTTAGCAGTTCTGACTTTAGAAATGCTAACAGATTTTTTCTTTTTACCTGTCAAAATACCTTCTTTAATCAAAAGATTGCTAGCGCTAGCTGAAGCTTGTGCACCGACTGAAAGCCAATGTTTGATACGGTCTCCCTTGAGGACAGCTTGTTTATTATGGGGATTATATTGACCCAAAATCTCAAGATGATTACCATACATATCCTTGGTTTTTTCAGAAACTACCACTCTATAAAGTGGCTGTTTTTTCCTACCTATTCTCTGTAATCTAATGGCTAACATTAATTAAACTTCTTTAATAATTAATAAAATGATAACGGGCTGAATATTACTATAATTAAACAATTATGTCAAGTCAGCTTATCTCGATATAAGTTAAGTCACTAGCTAAATAAATACTGGACTTTATTTTTTAGCTTGTTATAATAAAACCCAGTTTAAATAAATAAAATTATAAAATGATTTCTAATCTAAAAATTGGTTTTATTGGACAAGGCTTTATTGGTAAAAATTATGCCGATGATTTTGAAGCTAGGGACTATGATATTGTCAGATATGATATACATACTCACCAAGCTAATAAAGACCAAATAAAAAATTGTGATATTGTCTTAATAGCTGTGCCGACTCCAACCACTGTCAATGGTTTTGATGATAGTATTGTACGTGAAGTTTTGTCTTTGATTGGCCCAGGAAAAATTGCTGTTATCAAATCAACTTTACAAGTTGGCACCACCGCTAAAATGCAAAAACTTTTTCCTGACATCACTGTCATGCATTCACCAGAATTTCTCCGAGAAAAGTATGCTGCCGATGACGCTAAACATCCCAATAGAAATATTATTGGTATTTCTGATATTAATAATCCGGAACTTTATAAGCAAGCAAAGTTAGTCATGTCTACTTTGGCCAAAGCACCTTATGAATTGATAACTGCTGCTGAAAATGCTGAAATGACAAAATATGGGGGCAATTGCTTACTATATTTCAAAGTAGTTTTTATGAATATGCTTTATGATTTATCTCAAACCTATGATCTTGATTATGAAATAATCAAAGAAGCTATGAGTAAAGATCCACGCATTGGTAATTCTCATCTTAAAGTTGTCCATAAAGGTGGCAGAGGAGCAGGTGGACATTGCTTTATCAAAGATTTTGAAGCTTTTATCGGTATGCTAAATTCACAAAGCTTAAACGAACAAAAAAAAGCCTCTGAAGCTATCAGGGATTTAAATATAAAATATTTAAGAGACTCAAATAAAGATTTAGACCTTCTAAAAAATATTTATGGCCAGTAAAATAATCTTATAAAAATACAGAGGCCCCGCCGAACAGATGTTCGGCGGGGCCCTTCTTGTGCAGAGCTCTGAAGCTCCAGCTCAGATCATGGTCTTGACGGCTTCAGCCGCCTTCCTCCTGTTGGCCCTATCTTCGGCCTTCTTCTTGGCAGCCTCAAGGGCAACCTTTCTGGCAGCCTCGATGGCAGTGCGCTCGGCCAGCTGATCGCTGATCCGAAATGCCCGCATGGACGAAATCGGCACAGGTTGCCGCTTACCCTTGGCGTTCTTGACGACGACCTGTTCCTTTTCGATATGGAAGAAATCACGGACAGAGACTTCGCTCTTGTTGTGGAGGATAATTCCCTCCACTTCTCCCGTCTTGAAAAAACGGGAAAGACCAAACTCCCTGGCCTGCCTGATCGTGATCACCTTGGCCGAAATCGGCCTCTTGCTGCTCGATCTCTCCGGCCTCGGCATCTTCTTGAGCACTTTGGCCACCTTGGAAATGGCCGCCTGCTTTCTGGACATTGAGGATCCTTCCTGGCAGTGTACAAAGCACAAATGGTGAAAAACGGTTATTACTCCCTTCTTCTGAAGTGGACGTTTCTCCATCTATATTAGATGGAATGCCTTTTTAGCATAATAATGAATTGTATTTTTGTCAATAGCAAAAGCCCCAATGGTATTGGGGCCTTATTTTAAAATATAGTAATAAAAAGCTTTTAAGCAGCTATTTCATCAGCTTGATCAAAATTTATAGATAGTAGTTTAGACACTCCGTCATCGCCCATGCTCACACCGTAAATAATTTTGGCTTTATGCATAGTAGCCCGATTATGGGTAATAGCCACAAATTGGGTCTGGCTAGACAACTCATCTAGTATTTCACTAAAACGGATGGAGTTGGCTTCATCTAAGGCGGCATCCACCTCATCTAAAACTACAAAAGGCGACGGATTGTTGGCAATAATAGCACAAATTAGAGCAATAGAAGTTAAAGCTTTTTCTCCACCAGAGAGCATATTAATACCAGAGAGTTTCTTACCTGGTGGGACAGCTTTTATTTCAATACCATATTGTTTTTTAATTTCCTGTTCTTCTTCCATCTCCGCCTCTTCATTATTATCTTCATTATTTTCTTCCGAAACAACTTTTGCTTTTTTCACTTCTGAAATATCTAAAATCAATTCGGCTTTACCACCACTAAATAATTTTTTGAAATATTGATTGAATAAAGTATTAATATTTTTGAAAGATTTATCAAATTGTTTGGAAATAGATTCTTCTAAATCTCTAATAATTTTTTCTAAGTGCCCTATGGCTTCAGTTAAGTCATCACTCTGCTCTTTGAGAAAAGTATAGCGCTCATTTACTTCTTGATATTCTTCTAAAACTAATTCATCAATTCCACCAATCACACTCAGTTGACTTTTAAGCCGATGGATTTGTTCTTTGGTTTCAGAAGCATTTATATCTACCACTACCTCCGGCACAAAAGACGGCAATTCTTCCGTTATTTCTTTAAGCAATTCTTCTTCTCTGGTTTCAAATCTAGCCAAATCAACTTTTACTTCACTAAGCTGACTATTTTTACTATTAAAATTAGCTTGCACTTCTCTAAATTTTTTCTGAGCTTCCACCAAAGAACGTTTCTTACCTTCTTCCGCTTCATTAAATTGCTTAATTTGTTTTTCAATTTCCTCCGACTCTTTCTTTTTTAGATTAATCTGTTTATCCAGATTATCTAATTGCTGTTTATTTTCTTGACCGCTACCAAAGTTATCTAATAAAGCTTTTTTATCCTGCTCTAATTTTTTTAGCTCTTCATTATCTTTGATAATTTGTGTTTCCAATTGTTTGAGATTATTTTCCAAGAGAGCTGAACTCATGCGCGCTTCGCTTATCTCAGCTACCAAGTTATCTTTACTGGACAACATCTCATTAAATTCTGATTGCCAATGTTTTTTGTCTTCTTCTTTATTTATTTTTATTTTTTTAGCGAAATAACTTATAGCTTCAGTAATTTTCAGACAAATTTCTTTTAACCTTGGTAATTCCTCTATAGTTTTTAAAGTATCTAAGGTATTTTGAAAATCCTTCTGCTGATTCAATATATTTTCTACCTGATTAGACATTTCTTCTGGTGACAAATCATGTCCATTATTTAAAAGTCTTTCTTCTAGTTTAGAAAATTCTGACAAAATTTGAGATCTTTTATTTTCCAAAATATTTACTTCCTCTTGGCTGCTTAAAAACTTGACTTTCTTTTCTTTGGCCAAAAGAGTATTTTTATTGAGATCATTTTTAAGATTATCTATTCTTTGACTGAGCCAGACTACATCACTCTGGCCAGCAGACATTAATTTTAAATCCGAACGCCCTTCCAAAATAGTTTTTTCTTTGAGCATAGTATTTAACTCATTTTGGTAGTGCTCCAATTTATCTTGAAGAATTTCAAAACTTTCCTGTCGAGTAGCTGTTTTTTCTTCTTTCTCTAATTTGGTCTGTAATTCCACTAACTGCTGATTGAGTTCAGATACTTCTTTTTGTATACTAGCAAAAGAAGATCTTTTTTTAGATAAATCTTTATCCAAAACACCACGCAAAAAACTATAATAAATAATTTGTAGTTCTTTTAATTCTTTTTCTAAATTTTCTCTTTTCTCTAACCTTTTGACTTGCCTAGTCAAAGATTTAAGTCGCGGCTCTAACTCGGCTAAAATCTTAATAGTCTGTTCTAAATTATCTTTGGCACTAGTCAATTTATTAACTGACTGATTTTTTTTAATTTGAAATTGTTTTACTCCAGTGGCTTCATCAAAAAATTCTTTTCTTTCCTGAGCTGAAGAAACCAAAATAGAATCAATCATTCCTTGACCAATCACACTATAAGTTCTTTGACCAAAATTAGCTTTAGCTAAAAGCAATTGTACATCAAATAACCTGACTTTATTATTATTGATCAAATACTCAGTTTCTCCATTTCTTTCTACCTTCCTAGTCACCACAATTTGTTCAAAATCCAAGTCGGCTTGCTTATCTTTATTATTCAAATAAAGACTAACTTGGGCAAAACCCAATTTATTTTTTTTATCCGAACCAGCAAAAATAACATCTTCTGATTTTTTACCGCGAAGTGTTTTGACACTTTGCTCACCCAAAACCCAACGGACAGAATCTGCTACATTTGATTTACCACTACCATTAGGACCAACAATGGCTGTCAGATCTTTATTAAAAACTAATGTGCTAGGATTGGCAAATGATTTAAAACCTTGAATTTCTAATTTTTCTAGATACATATAAAAAAATAAATGCTTTATCCACCAAGTGGCAGAAGCGCTATCATTTTAGCATAAATTGAAATAATTTTAAACAAAATGAAGAACCCCCGCCGACCGAAGTAAGCGGGGGTCCAATGCCAAGCCGTGAGGCTTGGCTGAGATTTAGCGCCGCGAGGCCCAAGTGATGACTTTTCGCTCCCCCAGGAGGATGGAAGAGAACGCGTCCCCAATGATCTTAGGCTGTCTGCCAGACTACACGTGTGTGCTGGAGATTCGCCCAGTGTTCTTTGAAGACAGGTCTTCACCTAGCCTGAGGCTGAGAGCCTCGCGGCGCAAGACAAAGGAGGTTTTGAACCAGCAGTGGCTGCGATGTTCTTGGGATGAATAGCCCAAAACCCCTTTGAAAATGACTGTGTATGTCACAGTGCTAGATATTACTATAAAAATTGAAATATGTCAATAGCTAGTATTGGTAAGTTATATTTTAGACAAAACAAAAAACCTCATTTATCAGAGGTTTTAAGAAAATATATTACCATTTTTTGACTTTGAGTGCTTTAGCGGCAGCCGCTGTTTGACCTTCTTGTTTGCTATAACCTTCTCCTTTGGCTACTAATTCTTTTTCCAAATAAACACCAATAGTAAATTTTTTATTATGGTCCGGACCAGATTCATCCAAAACTCTATAATGCGGAGTTAGACCTACTTTTTCTTGAGCTTTTTCTTGAAACATACTTTTGGCATCAATATAAGTCTTTTCTTCAATTATTTTTTTCAAGTGGATTGTTAAATTTTCATTAATAAATTTAGCAGCTGACTTATAACCTTGATCAAGATAAATAGCCCCGACAATAGCTTCAAAAGCATTGGCCAAAATATATTGACGAGCCTTTTTGTTAGAATCTTGTGATTCACCTTTGGAAAGATACATAAAATCATAAACGCCTAAAGCTTCAGAAATAGAAGCTAGCCTTTCCCCATTGACTAAAGATGAGCGCCAATTAGTTAGCACTCCCTCTGCCTCACTATAATTTTTGTAAAGATAATCTGTTACTACCAACTCTAACACTGCATCTCCTAAAAATTCTAAGCGTTCATTTTGATCAAAAGAAAAATCTTTATGCTCATTCAAATAAGAACGGTGTATTAGGGCATTACGAAGTAAATCAATATCTTTAAATTTTATATCTATTTTGTTTTCCAATAAATTCAACTGTTTTTTCATATTCACCCCGTTAAATAATATTTAAGTGTAACTTAAATATTAAATTTTATAATCACTTTTAATTAATCTCTCACTCGCTACTATGAAGCTTAAAAAATTAACCCCCCCCCCTATTAAAAATAAAATTTATTTAACGGGGTAAATTTAATCCTAATTTTTCTAAACCTTTATTAAAAATATCTTTGGCATTATCATAGCCCAAAATATCTAAAGCTTCTTTAGCGGTATACCATTTAGCATCTTGCAATTCACTAGTGTTAGGGACTTTTATTTCTGTATCAGTAGTAGCTACCAAATAATATTTTATAAGTTTTCTAAATGGTTTTTCATTTGGCTTATGGACTTTTACTTCTGTCTCGCCCAAATAGCCTTTAGATTTCAAATTTTTTAGGCCAGTCTCTTCAGTTATCTCTCGCAGAGCGGCTATTTCTTCTGGTTCATCCTTATCAACGTGACCCTTAGGAAAAGTCCATTTGCCATAAGCATCCAAAATCAAAGTAAAATAATAGCCGTCATCCTCTTGACGATAAACCATACCGCCAGCAGACATTTCTCTAATACCTTGACTACCCAGATCCTGCTTTTCTCCATTTTTGACCATCTCTTTATAAATACTCCCCAATACTCCATTGACAAATTTACCACTAGACTCCCCACCAAAAGCTTTAGCCAATTCAATGGCTTCATTAATAGCTACTTTAGGAGGAATATCTGAATCCATTTTTAATTCATAAATACCAATACGCAAAACATTTCTGTCTGTGACAGTGATTTGATCTATTGGCCACTCCGGAGCAAAATGAACAATAACATTATCTAATTCTTTTTTCTTACTAGCCACATTTTTTATTAGACTTAAAGAAAAACCCTGATCATCAAAATCAGGTGCAAACTCCTTTCTAATATAATCAAAAAGCTCTTCTATATTTTTTTTGCCTTCCATAAAATCCCACTCAAAAAGTGTCTGGAGGGCTATAGTTCTAGCTAAATGTCTGTTGGCCATTTAGAAATTATTTTATTTTTTTCTCGCCTTTATAATATCCACATTTAGCGCAAGCTCGGTGTGGTAATAAGCTAGCTCCACAATTTGAGCATTTAACAATAGCTTTTGGCTTTAAAGCAAAGTGAGAAGCTCTACTTCTAACCGCCGATTTAGTATGTTTCTTTTTTGGTACACTCATATTAAGTACTTGATAAATAAATTAAGTGCTGTGATAATACCCTAAAATTAATTATTGGTCAAGATTAAGACATCATCAAATTGTTTAAAAACTTTAATAATTATAGCATATTTATAGCGCCTTGACAAAGTAAAAATAATATGCTATTATTCACAGTTGCTGAGTCGTGCACTTGTACTATAATCTGTTTTTAGACAACTGTGTCCACGACAAGCATGGGGATCATTTCTCAGATTTAATTCGGCTCCGGCTCAATTTTTTCGAAAAATGATTTTCTTGGGCACAGTTGTCTGTAAACAGACGAATAACTAAAATACAAATCAAAATTAAATTCCTTCCGCTAGCTAGCGGAAGGAATTTTTAAATCTCCTTAAATAATAACTAAACTATTATTCAACTGTAGTAGTATTGGTAGTAGTACTATTTCCACCTGGATTTTGTTCAGCGGCTAGCTCTTCAGCTGTTACTCCTAGCAAACATACTTCTTGCCAAGGTATGTAATGGCTATAAAAAGTAGTAGCTACTGCTTCCAATTGACCAGGATATTTGACGCTATAATTAAATTTGGCATCTGCTCCATTATGAGCCCTTTCTGTGCATTTTTCTTTACCCACAGCAATATCAGTAGTTTTTATTATTCTTTTAGCTGGTGGAACTACAATATTATATATTTCTGGCTTGCTACTGACAGCCACTCGTCCATCCTTAGTACCCCAAAAATCAAAATAAATTTTTGTTCCTTCGATACGAGATTGAACCAAAATATGTTTACCAGTGTCATTTTTAAAACGATAATCTGGCCAAGGATCATAAATGGTTGCATCAGTGCCGGCTGGCTCATAATACACTACTCGATAAGAATGATTACGACGCTCTGTAACTGGTAAACCACTGGCCAGTGTAGCTCTAAACACAGTAGTACCAATCTGACAAAGGCCGCCACCATATTCAGGAATAGTTTTATTACCCTTAATGACTAGTTCCTGTTTATAACCATGCTCACCATCTATTTCTCCTAGCGCCGCTATCAAAGAAAATTCTTCGTCTGGTTTAATTAATATACCATGAAGTGCTTTGGCTCCAACATTAATATTATGCACACGATTGACTGGACTGCCTGAAAAATCTGATTCACCGGTACCAATAATCTCTACTACACCCAGATCATTGACGTCATTATTATTTATAGTCGGCTGAGTTTTTTCAACTGTTAAGGCCAGCTCTAATTCTCCAGGATTATTTATAATTTGTTCTAAATTTTTAACGGCTTCCTCTAGTTTGATAGCCCGACCTTCCTGACTACTGACAAATTCTACTACCTTGCCCGCTTCCAAATTAAACCTAGCATCTTCAACTGGAATATCCACAAACTCTCTGATGCCTGATTCATTTAAATAAGCATCAAATTTTTCTTGATCAATGCCCACATAATAAGCATCTCCTTCTGGCTTTAACTTCAACCAATTACGCCAAATCTCAGTCGGTACACCCCAATCCTTTTTTTCAAATACAATATACACATGTCCGCGATGAGAAATATTTAATATGTTTTGTTTATATTGTTGTACTATAGAACTATCAATAATTGGTCTATCTTCTATAATTTTTAAATTTATATCAACGCTAACTAAGCTCTCAATCTGTTCTTGCGTCTCCAACAAAGCTTGCTCATAATTAAAGGTTTGTCCAAAACTTTCAGCCACTATCTGTAAATCATTTTCGCCGACAAAAGAAAAACTAGCTTCCTGCTTGTCAGTTAAAACATCATTAAAACTATCACTTAATATTTTTTTATGTTCTTCTTTGTTCCAGTTATAAAACAAACTAAAGTCTTTTGATCCAAGAAAAACAAGTAATTTGCCAACCAGACCTTCATTTTTCTGCCAACTATCCACTTGTGACAAGCTCTTATCAATATCCCATGATACAATCATAGCCAAACTCTCGGCTGATTCCAGACCAGTCACACTAGGATTAATAGTAACTGTTTTGACTGGTGAGACATAGACAAAACCTCGTCTATTTATAAAATCAACCTGTTTATCCAACTTGGTCCGAGCCTCTTCTGTACTTAAGCCACCAATATCTATACCGGCTATTTTTATATTTGGCAAAAACTTATTTTGATAATTATTACTCAAAAATGCCTGTGCTCCAAAACCTAAAAGACCAAAAAATACAAAAACAGCGATTATGATAAATAAACGCTTTTTGGAAAAAATATTTTTTTTGTCAAAATTTTCTTCTCCCATTTTATTCATTATTAGTTTCTAATATTTCATTTAAAATATCCTTACTTTGCCCAAAAATTTCTTTGCTATCTAAATTCAAAAATAATTTTTGGTCTCTATTTGAGAAACTCATTAATAATTTCTCATCAATAGAAATTTCTTCCCCCAAACTAGTTTTAAAAAATAAACTAGTTCCCTCTTGCCTATCAAAAGATAGCTCTAAATTATTAATTATCATCTTTGACTGTAATATTAATATCTCGTTTTTTGGCTTTTGGTAATTCAATGGTCAAAATGCCATTTTTAATAGTCGCTTTTATTTTTTCTTCTTGGACATCGACTGGCAAAATAATAGAACGAGAAAATCCTCCCCAATAACACTCCTGATAAAAATAATCTTCCGCTCGTATTTTTCTATCTTGTCTACGTTTACCCCTAATAGTAATCATGTCATTGTCAAAAGAAATATCAATATCTTCTGGCTCTACACCAGCAATAGTAGATTTAATATAAATGCTACTAGCATCTTGGTAGACATCAACAGATAGTTGACCATCCTCTTCTAATTCTTGAGCCTCATTTAATTCATCTGACTCATCTATTTCTTCTTGAATTTTTATTTCTTTTTCTTTTTTATTTTTAAGCATTTTAGTATCTTAAGAATTCTAAAAACTACTTACAGTATAAGATTTATCAAGGCCTTTGTAAAGAGTATTTGGCTTTTTTACTGGTCCTATAATCCTAAACCAATGGTACAAAAAAATAGCCCCTCAGGCTAGCTATAATTCATAGAGCAAAATCTACCTAGTAGAACCAGCTTAAAAATGGTGGGTGTAGGAGGACTCGAACCTCCGACCTCTACAATGTCAATGTAACGCTCTAACCAGCTGAGCTATACACCCCCTAATAAATGGTACCGGAGAGAGGACTCGAACCTCCACACCCGAAGGCGCTTGGTCCTAAACCAAGTGTGTCTACCAATTTCACCACTCCGGCACATTATAAATAAAAATACAGCTATTAAATACTTCAAAATCTCCAATTAATCCAGTAACACTTTAAATTGACGCCTATATTTATACCTAAAATTTAAAGAAAAGTCAATAAAAGCCCGTCAAATAATCTTGGCGGGCTTAAATTGCATTAGACTAATTTTAACTTCTCGGCTACAAAATCTATGTCTTTGTCACCTCGACCAGAAAGATTAACTAATATTTTCTGTGTCCGAGGCATTTTTTTGGCTAGCTTCATAGCAAAAGCTACGGCATGAGCACTTTCCAAAGCTGGGATAATACCCTCTACTTTAGATAATTCCATAAAAGCTTCCAAACATTCCTTGTCGCTTATAAGCTCATATTTAATTCTTTTAATATCCTTTAAAAAACTATGTTGAGGGCCAACCCCTGGATAATCAAGACCCGAGGCAATAGAATAGACCGGCTCTGGCTGGCCTTTGGTATCTTGGAGCAAATAAGTATGCATGCCGTGTATATCTCCTGGCTGACCTAGAGTCAGTGTGGCAGCATGCTCTCCCAAATTAAGGCTACGGCCGCTTGGTTCTACTCCATAAATATCTATAGTTTCATCCTCCAAAAAAGCCGAGAAAAGACCCAAGGCGTTACTACCTCCACCTACGCAAGCTACTAAGGCCTCTGGATTTTGACCAGTCAGGTCTTTAAATTGCTCTTTGGCCTCTTCTCCTACAATACGCTGAAAATCTCTAACCATCATTGGAAAAGGATGAGGGCCGACGACTGAACCAATACCAAAAAAAGTATTTTGCGGATCTTTGACAAATTCATTAAAAGCGCTATCTACTGCGTCTTTCAAAGTTTTTGTTCCCATTTTAACTGCTACTACTTTGGCTCCCAATATTTTCATACGAAGTACATTGGGAGCTTGCTTTAAAATATCAATTTCTCCCATATGAATTTCACAAGGAATACCCACTACTGCCGCGGCCGTAGCTAGTGCTACTCCATGTTGGCCAGCCCCTGTTTCTGCTAATAATTTTTTCTTACCCATACGCTTGGCAATCAAAGCTTCTCCTAAAGTATGATTTATTTTATGCGCGCCGGTATGATTTAAATCTTCCCTTTTAAAATAAATTTTTGCTCCGCCAATTTTTTGACTTAGATTCTTGGCAAAATAAATTGGACTAGGCCGGCCAACATAATTTTTTAATAAATCTTTTAACTCTGCTTGAAAAGCTTTATCATCTTTGATGTTTAAATAAAAATTTTCAATCTCATCAAAAATTGCTTTTAAGTCTGGCGGAATTATTTGCCCACCATACTGCCCAAAATAACCCTTCTTATCTGGATTAATATCATATTTATTATTCATATTATTTTTTATTATTTAATTAAAAAATCGCCATAGTAGCTGGCGATAAGGAAAATTTTTATCTACAAAAAATTAACTGTTTTGCCAGCTTCTAAAATCTCTCCACCAAGTTAAATTTTTATAAATTATTTTAGACATTCTTAAAATTATTCTTTTTTAATTCCCTGGAACCCCTAGTCACAGTCGCTATACCCATAGCTAATTTTTTGGCTATTTCATGCTGCGGCAAACCTTGCTTAAGCAAGCGGATAAGTTCTAATCTTTTTGGTATATGTTCCAATTCAGCTGGTGTAAAAATAGCTACTAAAAAATCCGTCATTTCTTTTTCGGTCCGAATGGACAAAATATACTTACTTAAATTTTTTAAATATTTATTCATATTTATACTACCACACTAGTATAATAGTACAATTATAAAGAATTGTCAATCTTTAAAAATTGTTGACAAAAACCTAATATACTATTATATTAACCCGTTGCTCCGAAGGTTTTGAGACCACTAAGTGAAAGCGAGAGACCATGAACCGCCTAGTAAAGTTCCTGGAAAAGCAAATTGCTTTTTCTGACGCTCACCTCTCATCCATAGCGGCTGATGTCATCATCGGCATCGGCACAGGTGTTTCCTCTGACGGCAACAGTTGTAGTTTACAGTCGGCGGCCATTGCTGACCGTGTACTCCAACTCTTCCGAGCAGGCCGTGCTAAAAATGTCCTTCTGATTGGTGGTAACTTTGCTCCTGAAGGACGCTTTGTCGAGTCCCGAGTCATGGCCAACCGCATCGGGCAATATCTGCCCGAAGATAAGCTCTTTCTGGAATGTCTTTCAAGAAACACTCGGCAAAATGCCGAGTTCTCCCTGGAGATGGCCAAGAAAAATGGCTGGCAATCGGCCATCATAGTGGCTCAACCGATTCATGCCTTGCGTGTGCATCGGACTTTCCGCAAGCTCTGGATGGATCAGTTCGACTGGTGCATCCACTGTCGGGTCGTCACTGCCCCTTCCGAATATGGTGGAAACTCCCGCCAGCGCATGCGAAACTTTTTTTTCTTCTTCATTTGGGATCGCCTCATCGCCATGCCCATTTTCAAACTGCGGGGCTGGATATAGGCCCCTCAAGCCAGTGGCGGATAAGCCGCTACACAACGATAAGCGCCAGCTCGGATCATCTCCAGCTGGCGCTAAAATTTTGCTTAAAAAATAAAAATTACCCAGAAGGATATTATTAGCATTAATACTGATTCCTCAATAAGCTTCTCTTTTATATTTCTTCTTAATAAAATAGCCAGCTACTATCAAAAATAGTGCCCCCAGTGAAAAAAATAAAATATTTTTTATTTTTATTTTTCTATTACTATTTAAAACTTCATTAGTAGAAGTGACAAAATCAATTCCTTCTCCACTACTAGCTATTTTGTCTCCCAAAACCTCTTGAGCCACAAAAATATCAGCTAAGCTAAGAGGCAATAATTTAAAACCACTGTCTGTGCTAGTCAAAATACCACTAACAATTATTTCTAAGCCTTTTTTTATTTCCAAATCTCCCAAAGGAAAATCTGCATAAGCCCGCACCTTAGCTTCGTCCTCCAAATCACCAGCTATATAAATATTTTTACCACTCTTTTTGGTGACTACTCCTTGGACAGTAACAAACTGCCCCAGAAAATCTTGATCTATATTATCAGCCATAATAGCTTCTGCTTTATCAAAAGCTATATTGACGCCACTGGCTACAATTTGCTCAGCTGTCTTTATTTTTAACCTTGGCAAATCAGTGCTCTGGGATATTTCACCTGACACAGTCACCAAATCTCCTACTTTTAATTCTGGAAAATTTTTATAATAAGAATACACTTCTAAGATTTGGCTAAAGTCTATAAAATTAGTATTCCAATCAGCTAAATAAATACTTCTGGTATTTTTGTCCGGCTGATTTAAAACTAAGCCTTGCACCAAAACTTCACTTTCTTTTTCCAAATCTTTTATTTCATAAACTGCGTGAACCAACTCTTGGCTTTGGACAGCTAGATTAAAGTTACCTAGGCTAGCTTCACCCATAAACCACTCTTGATTTTCCATGTCCCAAGCGTATGACTGACCTTCTGGAATTTTTTCATATTTTACTTCCTGCCAAATATCTCCAGTTGGGGTTAGTATTCTGACAGCATCACTAGTATTGTTTAAAGTAACCTTAGTTTGTGTTCTGTCTAAGACTAAAAAATCTTTGGCCAAAAGCACAGTGCTACTAGCAAACACATAGGGTTTACTGCCACCATCTTGATCATCTAGTTGCCAAGCATATAAATCTATATTTTTATCACTAGTATTATAAAGTTCAATCCACTCCTTATCATCACTACCTATTGGATTGGGAATTAGCTCCGAAATTATCAAATCATCTTCCAATAAATCTATTATTTCTATGCTCTGTTTTGACTCAGATTTTTCAGCTAGACTTTCTTTCTCATCCTCATTTTGAGAAATTTTCAAACTAAAATCTTCTTGATCACTTGCCCCTTCTGAATCAGTAACTGTCAAACGCACCGTATAGCTACCAAATTTTTCATAAGCATATTTTACATCTTTTTTGGTGCTAGTTTCTCCATCACCAAATTCCCAGAGATAATCCAAATCATCTTCCTCGGGATCATAAGAATTGCTAGCAGAAAAAGCCAATTTTTCACCCAGCAAAAACTGACTATCCGCTATACTGATTTGAGCGACTGGTGCTTGATTGATTAATATTTGATTAGCTGCTCCTGGCGTCGGCGTCTTAGTCCAAACAAAAGCCTGCTCAGACCAGGCATAGCTACGACCTTCTATAGCTTCATTATAACTGACTGCTTGAATAATTTCTCTATTTGGCTTCATAATAATAACAGCTTCATCACTAGAATTGTTCAAAGAAATACCAGTTACACTTTTGGGCAATAATAAATAATTATTAGCTAGCAAATACAAATTTACTCCACTCTCAGTCTCTAAAGTAAAAATTCTAGTTGAATTATCTTTTATCTTTAAACCATCCAAATTTAATATTTCCGGACCATTATTATAAAGTTCAATCCACTCATTATCATCACTGCCTATTGGATTGGGTAAAAATTCATTAATAATTAATTGTTCCCAAGCTTGCTCTACTTCTTCTTCAATATCATCATCAATTGGTTCGTCTTCATCAGGCAAATCATCTACTTGACCACTGCTATTTATTTGTCCTGGTGTGCCACTTAGTTCTGCGCTTTCTTGCCAATTTCCACTATCACTAATTTGTAAATCTATTTTTTCCAAAGAATGTCCATTGCCATTAGCTCCCCAAGCTGAATCATAATATTCTTCTAAAGCATAGCTAGCTCCCTCATCAAAACTCAAAGCCAAACTAGAGCTAGAATTTGGCAAATTAATTACTGTATCAAAAACTGTGCCCAAATAATTTGGATGGTCTAGCAAAAAATTAGCTCCATTATCTGCCAAAACAAAATATTCTTGGCTGGCAATTGTCGAGGTGCCCTGATAGAAATTAATGTTATGATTGGAAGCATCAAAAAACCGCCAAGCAGAATTTAAACTTATTTCCTCTGCACCTGAATTATATATTTCCACCCACTCCTTAGTACTATCTGCTCCTGAAACATCATACATAATTTCAGAAACAACTAAATCCAGTTCACTAGCTCTTACTGGCTGAGCCAATAAAAATAGAACACACCAAAAAATCGCTTTTCTTAGCATAAAAAAATAATTAATACTTATCTTAGTAAAGGCCTGAAGCTACAGGCAAACTTCAGACCTCAAAGAAGACAACTATTCGTTGTCTTCTAATTGAATTTCTTCAACATCCACATCCTCCTTGGCTGTTTCGTCGCCCTCTACTGTTTTTTTACTGCTGCCGCCAAGCATAATCAAATCAGAAGCTACAATCTCTGTCATATAACGTTTGGTTTTAGTTTTATCTTCCCAGGAACGGTTTTGCAAACGCCCCTCCAAAAATACCTTAGAACCTTTTTTGAGATAAGTATTAATAATATCGGCCAATCTACCCCAAGCTACTACCCGATGAAAATCAGCTCTAGTCTTTTTTTCCTTGGTACTAGCATCACGCCAAGTATAGTTGGTAGCTACCTTAAAAAGTGCCAAATTTTGTCCTGAGGGCAAGGTCCTGGCCTCAGGGTCACTGGTCAAATTACCAATCAAACTCATTTTGTTTAAATCCATATCGCTTTTCTTTCCTCTTTCACCATTAAGGTGAAATTACTTATTAGTATCTGCCAATAAGCAGATTGACAAAAAAGCCGTTTTATACTAATATAGCAGATGAGACTAACCTAGTTAGCTCTCAAAATCGCTTTTCTTCACAAAAACCCCCACTTCGGTGGGGGCTTTTGTATTGAGCCGTCTATTTTAGTAGCGACGGCTTTATTTGTCTCCTCTATCTTAGAAAAAAATATTTTAGTTGTCAAGAGATATTATAATTTTTTAAAAAACTTCTACGGTGTATGGGACTAAGACCAAATTTATTTATATTCTCATAATGCTTTTTTGTACCATAGCCTTTGTGTAAACAAAAATCATAATGCGGAAAAATTTTATCTAATGACATCATCAATCTATCTCGATAAACTTTGGCGATTATAGAAGCAGCCGCTATTTCTTGATATTGACTTTCACCTTGTTTATAAAAATTAATATGCCTTAATATTTTATCTGCTCCGCCAACATAGTCAGCTAAAATATTTACTTCTCCTTTGACTTGTTTGGTAAAATCTTGACTGAGTTCATGGAAGAGTAAAATATTAGCTGTTTGAATTCCATATTTATCTATAAAAGTATTATCCAAAGCTCTGACTGACCAAGCTATATTTTTAATAATCATTAAAAATAAATGCTCACGCTTTTTGGAACTGAGCTTTTTTGAATCATCCGCCAAACTTAATATTTTTCTTTCCTTTGATGAATTAGTACTAAGTACAGCTGCAGCTACAATTGGTCCAGCTAGTGGTCCGCGACCGGCTTCATCAATACCAATAATATATTTGATCATAACTATATTTTATACTCTTTGACAATAAAAATAAACATAAATATAATACGAATAGCAGTCACCAGAATACTCCGAGTTCAAGGAGGTAAAACATGGCCTGCCAATTTTGTGGGAAAAACTCCTGTAACGAGGGCTGTGAAGCCTACAGGGGGATCCGACGAACTGACCCTGATCAGATTATCGCCACCACAGCACACCACAGCACACCCGGGGAAAGCCCCGAACTCGATCCGCTCCCCGATGAGGAAACACTCCTCGCCGACTCGGAAGACTGAGACCCAACATAGGTCTCTGGACGAAGAAAAAGCGCCGAAGCCTGCAAGGCTTCGGCGCTCTCTTAATTTATAAACTAATTAGCCTCTAACTTTAGCAGCAGCTTCTATCCGACGCAGAGACAATATAAAAGCAGCTGTTCTTAAATCAGTTTTATATTCTTTGGACATTTTAAGTATTTCTACAAAAGAAGGTATCATTCTTTCTTTGAGTTCAGCATCTACTTCTTCTTCACTCCAATAATTATTAGAAATATTTTGTAGCCACTCAAAATAAGATACAGTTACCCCGCCGGCATTGGCCAATACATCAGGCACTAGCATAATACCTTTGTTAAACATTATTTCATCGGCTTCAGGAGTACTTGGGCCGTTGGCCAACTCCAAAACTATTTTAGCTTTGATATCATTAGCATTATCTTTGGTAATTTGATTTTCCAGGGCGGCTGGTATTATTACATCAACATCCAAAGCAAAAAATTCTTTAATGCTTATTTCTTTAGTACCCTCCAGGCCAGCTAGTGATCCTTTTTCTTTTTTATAATTTTCCGCTTCATCTATATTGATGCCTTTATCATTATAAACAATAGACTTAGAATCGGCTAAAGCTACTATTTTGTAGCCAGCTTCATACAATATATGGGCCATAGTAGCACCAGCATTACCAAAACCTTGAATAGCTACTTTGGTTTTTTTTGCTTCCAAGCCTTTTTCTTTTATTGCTTCTGAGAGCACATAAAATCCTCCCATGGCTGTGGAAGTGCCACGACCAAGTGATCCCCCATATTCCAGTGGTTTGCCAGTTACTACACCAATAGCTGGTTTACCTTCTAACTTGGAAAATTCATCAGCCATCCAAGCCATAATTTGAGGAGTAGTATAAACATCAGGAGCTGGTACATCTTTTTCTGGACCAATCACAGCTCGAAAAGCACCAATCCAAGCCCGGGATAATCTTTCTAACTCTCCTTGTGAGAGAGCCTTGGGATCAACTATTACACCACCCTTGCCTCCACCCATAGGAATACCCACGACTGAACATTTGATAGTCATCCAAAAACCCAGAGCTTTGACCTCATCCAAATCAACTTGCGGATGAAAACGAATACCACCTTTGTATGGTCCCCGAGCGCTATTGTATTGTACTCTGTAAGCTTGAAAAATCTTCAAGCTACCATCATCCATTTTGACTGGCAGAGAGGCCATAACAATTCTTTCTGGAGAAGATAATTTAGCTAAAACATCTTTATCTAAATTCATAAGCTGAGAGGCTTTCTCCAACTGCCTCATAGCATTATCGTATGCATTCATAAATATTTATAAATTAATTTTTATTTCTTCGGTGTCCAATCAGGTGTCATTGGCTTGTCTCCTTGTAAATGACGATAAGATTGTAGAGCCGCTTTACAGCCTTCGCCAGCCGAAATGACTGCTTGCTTGTAAGTAATTTCCGTAATGTCTCCAGCGGCAAATATACCAGAAATATTTGTTTCATTATCTTCGGTAATTTTTATTTCCCCTCGCTCAGTTAAATCCAAGCCTAAATTGGCTAGCCATTTGGTAGTAGCTAAATGACCAATTTCAATAAATATTCCATCCACCTGTATTTCCTTACTTTGACCATCGTCAGTTTGATAGACCAAGGCCTCTACTTTATTTTGTCCTTTAATAGCTGTGGTAGCGGCATTAAAAATTACTTCTATATTTTTTGTGGACAGGACTTGATCAGCTAAAACTTGTTCACCACGGAATTTATCTTTGCGGACTATTAGATAAACCTTTGTAGCTAATTTAGACATATACTCAGCGGCATCAAGAGCGGCATTGCCACCACCTACTACTACTACATTTTTACCTTTATAAAGAGGCCCATCACAAGTAGCACAATAAGTTACTCCTCTACCACTTAATTCTTTTTCACCAGGCACATCCAAATTTCTAGGTGTCAAACCAAAGGCCAAAATAATTGTTCTAGCTTTAATTTGTTTTTTACTACCAGTTTCTATGATAAAATCTTTATCAGCCAATTTCTCTACGTGGCAAACTTCCTCAAACAAAAATTCAACACCAGTTTTAGCTGCTTGCTGTTGAAATTTTTGAGCCAAAGCCAAGCCTTCAATAGATTCAAAACCTGGATAATTCTCCACATTATCAGTCAAAGAAATTTGACCACCAACATCTTTGGAAATCACCAAAGTTTTCATGGCCCGACGAGAAGTATAAATAGCAGCGGTCAGACCAGCGGGGCCAGCCCCAACTATAACTACATCGTATATTTTTTCTTCCATGATTTTACTTTGAATGTTTATTAATCAACTCTTTTAAAACCTCTTTACTCTGCAGACCCATCATAGTTTCTACCGCCTGACCATTTTTAAAAATTTTCAAAGTAGGAATGCTCATAATCTCATTTTCGCTAGACTTAATTTGATTTTCGTCTACATTAAGTTTAGTTATTTTTACACCGGCTGTGTCTTTTAAATCCTGAGCCAAATCTTCTATGATTGGCCCTTGCATTTTACATGGTGTACACCAAGGAGCCCAAAAATCTACCAATACCACTCCGCTACTAATTTCTTGATCAAAATTTTGATCTGTTAATTCTAATGCCATATTCTTTTTTTTAATTAATTATTTATATTATATTAGGTAACATCAAACAACACGCTAATTAATTTGGACAATTCCTTTCTATCAATTACTTTCTGACCATCATAACAGCCACTTATTTTATCTTCAATCAAAGATTTACTCAGTGAATCCATAGAAGCACGAGCCGCTTTGATGACTCTAGCTATTTCTTCAATACCTCTTTTCTCATTATACATCTTTTCTACCGATCTGACCTGCCCTTCGATCCGATGTAGTTGAGAAATTATTTTTTCTGGGCAACAAGCTTTTTTCATTATTGTAAATAAATATTTATATACCCTATGGGGGTATATTATCATATTTCAAAAAGCCTGTCAAATAATTGACAAAGTAAATATAAACTATACAATAATTGCGCTGGCCGTTCACTCCACCCCAAACACGGAGGTCCAAAATGGACTACCAAGGACTAGCCAAAGTGATCTTTATAGTAGTGGTAATACCAGGGATGCTTTTTCTGCTCCACCTCTATATTCAGCCACTCCGGCGCCCCAAGCTCAATACCCACTACTGGGCAGAACAAATGCTACACCTATCTTGGGCCAATGACTATATTAGCCTCAATGAGATAAAGGAGCGTTTTTCCGATCCACCCCAAGTCAATGGGTGCTTGCTCTACTTGGTCAACACCGACTCTCGTGGCCAGATCCTAGACCCAGGAGCTAAGACTCGTGCTTATGGAGAGCTAATTGGCTACTACACCAATGGCCGTAGTTTTGCCACGGCTTTTCTGTGGCCTGATGGTCTAGATAAGGACCCAGAGTGCATACACATTGGACAGCCACCCACTGGAAGCTCCAAATGCAAGAATCTCAGGCTAATACAGACTTAGCCTGGATGCTCGATAAGAGCCCGCTGCGTTCGACGCGGCGGGCTCTTCACTTTATCTAATATTAGCAAAAAATATAGGTTCTTAGTGGAATTAGGTATCCCCTTCTAAATCATTTTCATCTCTAATCTCTCCCATTATTTCTTCTAAAATATCTTCCATAGTTACCAAACCAATTAATTCATCTTGTCTATAGACTAAAGCCATATGACTATGTTTTTGACGCATCTTATTGAAAACCTGATTTATTTTTTGATTGGCCTTGACTTTTATAATTGGCTGGACAAAATGTTCTAACTCTTTTTCCCTATGTTCGCTATTTAAAACTTTCATAATATCTAAAACATGAACATAGCCAATAATATTATCTTTTTGATTATGATAAACTGGATAGCGGGAAAAACCAATTTGTCCTATAAAATAAGCTACCTGATCAACTTCGGCTTCATCATTTAAAACATGCATCTTATAACGAGGAGTCATAATATCTTTAACCTCTCGATCATTAAATTCCAAAACATTAACAATCATCTCGTGCTCTTTAAATTCAATAGTGCCCTCTTCTACTGCCAAGCGGCTAAGGGCTATAAATTCTTTTTCCGAAACTCCAGTTGGTATTTTCCCACGAGTCAAAAAAGATAATAGTTTTTCTAAAACAAAAACTATTGGGTATAATAAAAATTGTAAGACATATATAACTGGCGCAAATAATAAAGCGATTTCAGCGGCTCTAATTCGAAAATAAGCTTTAGGATACATTTCCCCAAATACTAAGATTAATAGAGTCATCATTCCAGTAGCTACTCCTACTCCCGCCTTACCAAAAGTTTCTGTAGCCGCTACAGTAGCAATAGAAGCTGCTCCAATATTTACCAAATTATTACCCAAAAGCACAATAACCAAAAGCTTATGTTTTTTTGTCAATAATTTTTGTAATAATTGGGCATTGTGTTTTTTGGCCAAAACTAATTCCTTTACTTTGGCTGGTGTTAAAGAAAACATGGCAATTTCCATACCAGAAAACCAAGCCGAACATAGTAACAAAATCAATAAAATCAAAAAAATCATATTTTTATATTAAAAAATAGGCCAAAATAGGCCTTTTTTAGCTTATTTACTTTTAAAAATTTATTCGGGCTAGCTTCATCTAAAGTCATCATACTTGTATGATAGCAAATATCGGTAATTTATCAAATAATTAAGTGGTGTCCTTGAGAGGAATCGAACCTCTATTTAAGCCTTAGGAGAGCCTTGTTCTATCCATTGAACTACAAGGACGTAGAGTGTATAAAATATTTTAATCTATTTTTTATGTTAATATTAGAGAAAATAATGTGTCGTAATATATTATTTAACTACCTTAAACATTTCTCCATGGCCGGGTATTATGAAATCAGCTAAGGCTAGGATCTTTTGTCTACTATTATTAAAAGCTTCTAAATCATTGTATAAAAGTGGTTTGTCAGCTAAATCAGCTTGTTTTTTATTAGCTATAGCATCACCAGCCACAACTATTTTTCCTGCTTTAGTATTGACCAACAAAGAAACATGATCTTCGCTATGACCAGGAGTCAATAAAAATTCAACATCTTTATCTAATATTAGCCCATCTTTTATCTCTGTTCTGACTAGGTAGCCTTGATTTAAATTATGATATTGTCCTGGATAGCCAGCTCTTAATTTACAATAAACTAAGGCCTGCTTAAATAAAAAAAGATTACTAGTATGATCAATATGGCTATGAGTTAAAAATACCAAATCAATATCCTCTGGTTTTAAACTATTTTTAGCCAATTCTTCTAACAGCTGTGCTTGATCTGCTAAATGTCCAGGATCAACTATAATATTTTTATTACTTTTTATTAAAGTAACGCTAGCCCCAATAATCAATTTATCACCGTCTATTTGATGTTTCCCCACTACTAAAACTTTTACTTCAGCCATTTACTTAATTTAAATAATAAAGCTTAATCATTGTAATATAGAGCTACTAAAAAGTCTATATTAAAAGCCAAGTTATGCTCATTTTAAGACCTTTACATTAGTGTTTTTATTAGCTAATATTAAGAGACAACTAATTGTTTAATTTAATATCTAAAATAAATTTATGTTTTCAAAAAATCATGCCGCTGAACCATCTGGTAAAACTATTGAAACTATTATTGGCCCTTCTGTCAAAGTAGAAGGGGACTTCAAAGGAGAAGGAGATTTGGTGATTGAAGGTACTTTGGTTGGTACTTTGCAAACTAAAAATAACCTAAAAATAGGCCAAAATGCTCTAGTTGAAGCTAGTATTAGAGCCAATAATGCCTTTATTTCCGGCAAAGTCAAAGGTAATATCAGTGTTAAGGGTAAAATAGAAATTACTGGCACAGCTATTATTTTGGGCAATATTAAAGCTCAAATCATTTCTATTGAAAGTGGTGCTTTAATCAAAGGGGACTTAGACATGCCAGTTGGTAATATTGCTGTGGCTGGAACTAAAGTCGAAGAAAGACCTGAAGATTTAAAAGAAGAAAATAAATAAGCTATAACCTTAGGAGTTTATGTATTTATATATTTATGACTCCTTTCTTAATGATAAAAAGTATACTGACCTTTTAATAAAAATAGAAAAAAGGCTAACTGATCTTGGTATCAAAGGAAAGATTGCTCGTCTGTCTATCTTAAAAAACATGAAAGAGTTGATAACAGATGGCGTCAAGGAGGGGGTACAAACTGTAGTTGCTATTGGCAACGCACAAACTTTTGCCAAGGTCATCAATGTGGTGGCTGATTTAGATATTACTCTAGGCTTTATCCCGATAGATAATAACAATGAAATAGCTAAAGTGCTAGGTATCCCTCCTAAAATATTGGCTTGTGATGTTTTGGCTTCTAGAATTATAAAAAAAATAGATTTGGGAAAAATAAATAATTATTATTTTGTAAATACTGCTCAGATAGAAAATGGTGATGTCACAATTGAATACAATGATTTCAAAATTTTCCCCACTACAGAAAAAAGCAAAATAACTCTTTACAACTTTGCTAGCCGAGAAACAAACTCTTCACCAGTTGATGGAATACTAGAAGCGGTAATCACGCCGATCAAATCAAATACTTTTGGTAGAAAAAAAATAGAGCACACTATATTGCCTTTTACCAAAATAAAAATTGCTAGCCTAGCTTCAGAACAAGTAGCTATTTTAAGCGATGAACAAATTATTATGAAAACCCCAGCGGAAATAATAGTAGTGCCAGAAAAACTAAAAGTAATAGTCGGTAGTGATAGACAGTTTGAATAAATAAGCAATTATTAATAGCAAAAAACCCCTTAAAATAAGGGGTTTTTTATATTTTTAAAAAAATTGTACAAATTATGTGCTCTATTTTTTGATGCTATCTACTACTTCTACTTTACTTTTTTTGTTACTAAAACCAAGCACCAAATACTGCTGGAGAACTGAAAGCATAGTACTTAAAAACCAGTAAAAAGTCAGTCCAGCTGGAAAAGTAGCCCCAATAAAGATTGTAAATATAGGCATGATATAAGTCATCTGTGCTCCCATACCAGCCATGACACCGGCACCAGGTTTTTGTTTAGCCATCAACATTTTTGATTGCCAGAACTGAGCCAAGCCAGCCAAAATTGCTAACCAAATATTTTTGCTGGCTAAATTGATGAAGCCAAAAGCCATTGGATTAAGTGTACCTGGATTATAGACAAAAGAATAAAGTGAATTCATGGCGTGAGCATCAGTCAGACCATTAAAAAATACTCGGTAGATAGCAAAAAGAAATGGCAACTGAATCAACATTGGCAAACAAGAAGAAAATGGATTAACTCCTTTTCTTTTATACAGAGCCATCAGCTCTGGGCCCATCTTATCTTTATCTTCTTTATATTTTTCTTTGAGCTCTTCTATTTCTGGTTGCAAGGTGGCTAATTCTTTTTGGGACTTGATAGATTTTTTTGATGGAATATAAAGAACTAATTTTATAATTACAGTAATAATAATTATAGCCACACCCAAATCATGTCCAGGAATAATGTTGTATATATAAACCAATAAATTAAAAATTGGTTGATAAAAAATGGTGTTAAATATTTCCATGTTGTTTTTTTATTTATTTAATTGGATCGTGTCCGCCACTTGATAGGGGATTACAGCGTATTATTCTCCAGCTAGCTTTAGCACTACCCTTTAAAAGTCCGTATTTAGCTATGGCTTGATAGCTATATTCGGAACAATGGGGGTGAAAACGGCAAAAACCATGGGGAAAATAAACTTTAAACCAACCTTGATCTGGTGATAAAGATTTTTGATACAAACGAATTGTTTTTAAGAAAAGATTTTTTAACATCTAAGCCTTATTATAAAGCTTGCTCTTAGTAAAGGCAAAGTTTATTTGTTTTTTGATAGTGACAAAATCTAAGTCCAATATCTTTTTTTTGGCTATTATTAGTATAGAATAGCCTATTTTAAGCTGTGGTAATAGCTCCCGAGCTACTTCACGAAATTGACGAGCTACTTTATTTCTAACTACAGCTTTTTTGTCCACTCTAGTGGAAACAATAAAACCAATCTTAGTAATATCTGCTCGA
This sequence comes from Patescibacteria group bacterium, assembly GCA_041665505.1. Taxonomy (GTDB): domain Bacteria; phylum Patescibacteriota; class Patescibacteriia; order UBA1558; family GWA2-36-10; genus XYD1-37-29. The sequence goes on along the minus strand of JBAYIR010000008.1, from coordinate 16,368 downwards.
TTGGCTTTATATTTTATGACCATCTCTGGCAAAAAAAAGGTTTGGCCTGACTTGGCCAAGTCCTTGATTTCTTTATCAGTATGTAATCTATTTTCTTTAGGCAACATAATATTTGCCCTAATATTAGCAAAAAATTAGACAGTTAACTCTTTTCTGCCTTTGCTTCTTCTTTTGCTTAGTACTCGACGTCCATTTTTAGAAGACATCCGAGAACGAAAACCATGGGATTTAGCTCTTTTTCTAGTATTTGGTTGATAAGTTCTTTTAGTAGCCATATCTTAATTTCAGACTTTCTTAAATATTTTAACCACCAAACAATAACATATTATAAATATTTTTTCAAGGGCTAGTGTTTTTAAAAAGTTATCCACATTTATACACATGCTATTAACATCATATCAACTAGCCTATGTATTCTAATAAAATATGATTTATGCTATAGTTATACACAGCTAATTTTTAGAGTAAAATCTGCTAAAAATATGGAAAATAATGACAAAATTTGGGAAAAAACTTTAGGTGAATTAGAGCTTTTAATTAGCAAAGCAAATTTTACTACTTGGTTTAAAAACACCTTTGTCGATGAACTAGAAAGCGACAATGTAACTATTGGTGTGCCTAATGCTTTCACCAAAGTATGGCTAGAAAAGAAATATCATGAACAAATCCTAGCTGCTCTAGAAAATGTCTTATCAAAAAACAATCTACAGGTTATCTACAGGGTCATAACTAAGGAAAAATCAACTAATATTAGCCAAGAAGCTACAAAAAAAGCTGATGAAAATAATCAGCCTGTTAATAACTCTGTACCCAAGCCGGAGACTAATAATGGGGCTACAATTGCCAAATTTGGTCTAAATGAACGTTATGTTTTTGAAACTTTTGTGGTTGGTCCAGGTAATGAATTGGCCCAAGCGGCTGCTCATGCGGCTGCTCAAAAGCCAGGAGCTATATATAACCCACTATTTATCTATGGCGGGGTGGGACTAGGTAAAACTCACTTAGTCCAAGCGGTTGGCAATTATATATTAGCCAAGGATCCTAGCAAAAAAGTACTCTATATCAACAGTGAAAAATTCACTAATGACTTTATTTTTGCTATAAAATCTGGCCAAACTGACAAATTTAAGCAAATGTACCGAAATATTGATGTACTTTTGATAGATGATATCCAATTTATTGCTGGTAAAGAGCAAACTCAAGAGGAATTCTTCCATACTTTCAATGCCTTACACCAAAATAACAAACAAATAGTCATTTCTTCTGATCGCCCACCAAAAGCTATTCAAGAAATAGAAAATAGGCTAATTTCCCGTTTTGAATGGGGGATGATTGCTGATATTTCCTCTCCAGACCTAGAAACTAGGATGGCTATTTTGGAAATTAAAGCTCAAGAAAAGAAATATAAGCTAGATAAAGACATAATTCATTATGTAGCTGAAAATATTCAAGAAAATATCCGTGAGTTAGAGGGTGCTTTAAATAGAATTATTGCTTTTCACCAATTAAACAACACTACACCTACTTTAGACAGCGTCAAAGCTATTTTAGGCGGTATTTCAGCCAATCATAGACGCAGTGGTCTAACTCCTAAAAAACTTTTACACTCCATTGCTTTGTTTTATGATATTACTATGGAAAATCTACTAGGAGCTAGTCGTAAAAAAGAATTGGTTGTGCCTAGACAAATTGCTATGTTTCTAATGCGAGAAGAATTAAAAGCTTCTTATCCAAATATTGGTAATGAAATAGGTGGTCGTGATCATACTACTGCTATGCACGCTTGTATTAAAATAAGTACCTTGATAGAAGTTGATGCTAAAATAAAAAACGATGTCTTGGTTCTTCGTCAAAAAATCTATGAATAACTTGTTTATAAAATTGTGATAAGTTTGTAGACAAGTAAAAAATAACTTGTGTATAGATAAGCAACTTGTTAACAAAAAAAATAAAAATTCTAGCCTTGTGTATTAAACACTAAGTTATAAACAAGAAAACCCTTAGCTTGCCCACAAGTAAAATATAAATAAAAATCAAATTTCCCTAAAGTTTTAAGTCTAATTTCAAAACTTATAAACATATACACACTCTCTAATACTAATACTTATTTATATTATAATAATAACTAGTAAATAATAATTATATGAAAATCGTTTGCACGCAAGAAAATTTAAACAAAGGATTATCATTGGTATCAAACATTGCCAATAAAAGTTCTAACCTACCCATACTAAATAATGTCTTACTCAAAGCTGATAAAGATGGTTTGACACTTATTACTACGGATTTGGAATTGGGTATTAAAGCGTCGGTTAGGGGTAAGATAGATGAGGTTGGTGAATTCACAGTTGATGCCAAACTACTTCACAATTTTGTATCATTTTTACCTAGAGAAAATATAGAGCTGATTTTAAAAGAAGATAATCTAGAAATAAAAAGTTCCAATCAAGAAACATCTATCAAAGGTTTACTAGCGGAAGACTTTCCACTGATTCCAGATATGGATAAAGTAAATGTAGTGGAATTACCAGTCCAAGAATTTAAAAAAAGTTTGAGCCAAGTATTACTAGCCGCCTCACTAGATACTTCTAGAATTGAAATAAACGCTGTTAACTTTAATTTTCAAGATAATAGTCTGACTTTAGCGGCTACAGATAGCTATAGGCTAGCTGAAAAAAAATTGGACTTAAATAATAGCCAAAAAACAGATCTGATAATACCACTGAAAACTTTACAAGAACTCAGTCGTATTTTGGGTGAACAACAAGAAAAAAAATTAAAGATTTATTTTAATGAAAATCAAATATTATTTGAGTTTGATGGGGTAGAACTAACCTCACGAGTAATAGATGGTAAATACCCAGATTACAATCAAATAGTACCAGCTGAATTTAAAACTGAGGCTAAGTGTGATATCAATAAACTAGTGCCAGCTATAAAATCTGTGGCTTTATTTTGTAAGCAGGGGATAAACGATATTCGTTTAAGCTTGGACTCTAAAAATCAAAAAATAATAATTGCTACCGCCTCATCAAATACTGGGACATCAGTAGCTAAAGTAGATGCCCAAATAAAAGGCGAGGACAATGATATTGTTTTTAACTATCGTTATTTACTAGACGGTCTAGCTCAACTAGGTACTAGTCAGGTCAATATAAAAATAAACAATAATTCTTCACCAGGACTAATTCAACCACTAGGTGATAATAAATATATTTATTTAGTAATGCCAATTAGACAATAATTTTAAGGCCCACCGACTTGGTGGGTTTTTAAATAAAAGAAAAAGGAGGGGGCCACGAGCACCCCCTCCATACCGACTCAAGACAGAGATGTTGTGGGTGCGCTCACAACACAAAGCTTAGTCGGTTTCACGTCGTTACGTGAGTTAGAGGGTTGCGCGGAGCGCGCTAGGTACGCCTGTTTGGCACAGGTCTCACGGAAGACCACAGACGTACAAGGAGGCTAGGCGCTCCGGCAACCACATTGGGGAGACTGTTGGGTATGGACCCACTTGGGTTTGGTGTGTTGGCCTGATTGGCAGGTCTTACTCAAGAGGGCTTACAACCTCTACACACCGCACGGCGAGAAAGGTGACAGGCTCACCATCACCTCTACCCAAGTTTTATCTTGGGTGTGCCCAACAGTCTCGTTTCGATATAGAACATAAAGTTTGTGAATATTATATTAGCTATGATATATTGTCAATATCTATAGGCTTTTTATGAAAATAAACTTTATTTCTTTTGCAATTTTTATTATTATTTGCTATAATACTCTTACCTTTTAATCCTTTGTCGAAGGGATTTTAAAGGCACAAACCTGTCTCATAGGACAGACCGGAAAACACTCTTGCGCGATTGGGGTGTTTTTTGGTTGTTAAAATTTATTTATTAAAAAACTCCTACAGTAAATACAGGGGTTTTTGTTTGGCTTTAATATAAAGCTTAAATTTATTTGTTGATTTTAAATACACCACTAGGGCAAGTATCTACTACTTGTTGAAACTTTTCCAAATCAGCTTCATCTATTTCTAAGACAAAATAATCTCCTTGAGCTTTGGCATTATTGGCCCTGACCAAACCATCATTATCATCCATATCAAATACTTCTGGTAAGAGGTTAACACAAGTGCCACAACCCATACATTTGTCACGGTCTATATATAATTGGTATTTTTTCATATTATTTTATTTTAATATTTGAGCCTGAGCTCGTCGATGGCTAATCATAGATTTTTCTACTTTTTATAATATATAATTTATCATTTTTTCTAACCGGCTTGTCTACAGAAATAGTAATTAGTTGTCCAGTTTTAGCGTGAGTAACTTTGCTAGTGTCAGCTAGTTGGATAGATTTTATCTGGCCAAACAAAACGCCAGTGCTTGGTCCAGTGATGGAAAATTTGTTTCCTACTTCAACGTCATAAGCCTTAAGATCTATTTCCGCTACTTGAGCTTTGGGAAAGTAATGACTAATGTTGCCAGCAAAATATTTTTTGGCAGTAGCTTGACTATTGGCACTAGCTGACCACTCGTGGACTGGTTTACCCAAATAATAACCATCACTCATACCACGATTATAGACAGTGCCCAAGTCTTTTTCCCAAGCCAAAACTTTTTCCAAAGTATAGGTGTTGTTATTTATACTGTCTATAGCCTCTCGGTAAGCTTTGATAACAGTAGCTACATATTCTGGTGAGCGACCACGACCCTCTATTTTTAGACTAGATATTCCAGCTGCTAAAAAATCTTTCAAAAAGCCAATAGTGCAAATATCCTTGGGACTCATGACAAACTCATTGTCCAAAATCATTTCTTTGTTGGTTTCCAAATCAGTCACTTTATATTTACGGCGACACATTTGCCTACAAGCCCCTCTATTGGCCGAAGCATTGGCATTGTAGAGGCTCATAGAACAGCGACCAGAAATAGCAATACATAAGGCGCCGTGAGCAAAAACTTCTATGGGTATTAACTGCCCTTGAGGGTTAGTAATTTTTTGTTGGTTAATCTCTTGAGTAATTTTGGCTATCATATCTAGAGTCAGCTCTCGAGCTAAAACAATTTGATCAGCATATTGGGCAAAAAATTTAACTGATTCCACATTGGAAACAGATAGTTGGGTAGAGATATGAAGGGGCATCTTGATATTATGAGCATATTGGATAGCGGCCATATCAGAAACTATCACGGCACTGATTTTATATTTTTTGGCAGCATCAATTAAACTTCGCATCATTTTTAAATCATGGTCATAAAGGACAGTATTGACGGTTAAATAAGACTTTACTTGGTGCTTTTGACAAATTTGAGATATTTTTTTGAGATCTTCCAAATCAAAATTGGCCGCTGAAACAGAGCGCATATTGATATGACCAACACCAAAATAAATAGCATCAGCGCCATTATCAATAGCCGCTTGGAGCGATTCGTATGATCCAGCAGGGGCTAGTAATTCTACTTGGTATTTTTTCTTAGGCATAATAGCTTTTTTAGCATATATATTTTAGCCTGTCTAGCCGAATAAAAAAAGCCCTTAATTGAAAAACTAATTAATCTCTGATAGAATTAAGCTACTATGATAGCTTATCTTAAAGGAAAAATTGCTCAAAAACTAACTAAATCAGCTGTGGTTTTAGTTAATAATATTGGTTATGAGGTTTTTTTGAGCCTCAAGAATTTAGAGACTATTAAACTGGAAGAAGAAAAAGAGTTTTTTATACATTCTTATATCAAAGAAGATGCTTTTGATCTTTATGGTTTTTCTTCTTTAGAAGAGCTGGATTTTTTTAAGAAATTAATTACTGTTTCTGGAGTGGGACCCAAAAGTGCCCTCAATGTCTTGGCTTTAGCAGAAGTAGAAAATCTCAAACGAGCTATTACTAGTGGAGACTCTACTATGCTGCAGCAAGTATCAGGTATTGGCAAAAAAACCGCCGAAAGATTAGTGGTAGAACTCAAGGAGAAATTTATTGTTGATTTATCAAATAACACCAATTATAGTAATGATGGCCAGCAAGTAATAGAAGCTCTAGTGTCTTTGGGTTATAAACAACTAGAAGCTCAAGAAATTATCAAACACTTACCCAAAGAAGAAAGTGATTTGGCTACCAAAATAAAACAAGCTTTGCAACTTATTAATAAAAAATAAATAATTTTTTAAGCAGATGAATTTAGTATTAGATAATAATAACTACGATGAGTTTTTAAAAACCAGATTTGTGTCTGGTAATTTTTTACAATCTAGTTTGTGGCAAGAGTTTTTGAATAAACAAAATCTAAAATCTTGGCGAGCCACAGTTTTGGACAATAATCAGATTGTTGCCACCTGTCTTTTTTATGAAAGAAAGCTGCTACTGAGCCGATCATATTTTTATGCAGCTCGAGGGCCAATTATTAGTCATCAGATTTCAGCTGACAAACAAAAAGAAGCACTGGAGTTGATATTGTCTAAAGCTAGAGATATAACTATTGCCACTAAAAAACAAGAGGAAATATTTTTTAAGGTGGAGTTAGAAGAGGCGGCTTTGATTTTGGCTAGGATGAAAAAATCTCGGGACATTCAACCAGCTGATAACTGGGTTTTGGATTTGGATAAAGATATTAAAGATTTATTGGGAGCTATGCATCCTAAAACTAGATACAATATTGCTGTGGCTAATAAAAATGCTGTTAAAATTAGATTTTCTAAAAATAAGGAAGACTTGGAACATTTTTTTAAACTTAATCAGCAAACAGCTAGTCGTAATCAAATTGTCACTCATTCCGAAAATTATTATAAGCAACTTTTTGAAACTTTAGTTGAAGGGCAAGCGGGTGAACTAGCTATAGCTGAAAAAGATGATAAAGTTTTGGCCATAAATATTTTGCTTTATTTTGGAGAAGCTACGACTTATTTACATGGCGCTTCTGATTACAATGAGCGTAAATATATGGCTCCACAATTGCTCCAATGGGAGAGTATTAAAAAATCCAAAGAGTCTGGTAAAAAAGTCTATGATTTTGGTGGTGTAGCTCCTCTAGACGGTAGTCGGCCTAAGTGGGAAGGCTTTACTAGATTCAAAAAATCTTTTGGTGGTAGGGTGCTGACTTATCCTGGAGCCTATGACTTGATTTATGATTCGGCTTGGTATAATCTTTATAATCTAGGCTTTAAATTAAAATATTTATTAAGAAAATAATTATTGTGTATGATTAAAAAGGTTTTGATTTCCGCCGCTGGCCGAGGAACTAGAATGTTGGATTTATCCAAAGACAAACCAAAACACCTGATAGAGATTAATGGTAAGCCATTTTTGTATTATTTATTGAGAAATCTTAAAGAGGCTGGTTTTGAAGAAATAATAATGGTGGTTGGTTACAAAAAGGAATTCATGGAAAGTTTTTTGAATGATTATAAAGATGATTTTAAAATTACTTTAGTCAATCAGTTTGATATTTTGGGTGAAGATAGATATGGTACGGCTTGTCCTTTGGAGTGTGTCAGAGATATGTTGCAAGGTCAGAGTTTTTTGGCAGTTTACGGGGACAATCTTTACGCCACCGAAGATTTGCATAGATTCAATATCGATGACGAGTATTCTTATATTGCTGGTTTACCACATCAGCATCCAGAAAATTATGGAGTTTTGGCAGTCGATGAAAAAGGTTTGCTTAAAAAAATTGTAGAAAAGCCACTAGAGCCCGTTGGTAATTTGATTAACACCGGACTTTATAAATTCACACCAGAAGTATTTGATTATTTAGATAAAATAAAAATTTCTCCACGCGGGGAATATGAGCTAACAGATGTTATAAATATTTTGGCTAGTCTAGGTAAAGTCAAAGCCCTGGATCTCAAAGGGGCTTGGTTGGATCTCGGTAAGCCAGAAGATGTCAAAAGAGTAGAAGATTATTTAAAGGCTAATTAGTCAGCCAGTAGAGATGTTAAAGAAAATTATTAAAAAAATATTGGGTAAGAAATTATTACTAACTTACCATTTGGCTTTGGCTAAGTTGGCTGCTTTGTATTATGATTATCCATCAAACAAATTAATAGTTATAGGTGTGACTGGTACCAATGGTAAAACCACCACTGTCAATTTGATATCGCAATTTTTGGATAGCTTGGGACAAAAAAATGGTTTGATGTCTACAGTTAATTTTAAAGTAGCTGACAAGGTATGGCTAAATGATAAAAAAATGACCATGCTTGGTCGCTTTCAAACTCAGCAACTTTTATCAGATATGGTCTCTGCTGGTTGTAAATATGCAGTGATAGAAACATCTTCTCAGGGCATAGAACAATTTAGACATAGTAGTATTAATTATGATTTGGTAATTTTTACCAATCTAACACCAGAGCATATTGAAGCTCATGGTGGTTTTGAAAATTATCGTCTCTGTAAAGAAAAATTATTTGAACATTTGTCTAAGTCCAAGAAAAAAATTATTAATAATAAAAAAATAAATAAAATTATTGTTGCCAACAATGATGATAAAGAAACGGAGCGCCTCAAAAAATATAAAGTTGATAAGTTTGTTACTTACTCCATAGACAATAACTCAGATTTTAAAGCCAAAGATATTGATTTAGAGACCGGGCTTTCTTTTGTGGTCAAAGATCAACAAATAAAAAATAATTTTATTGGTCGTTTTAATGTTTATAATATTTTAGCGGCACTGAGTGCTGTTTATCAATTTGGCTTTGATATTAAGAGTTTATCTCAAGCCAAATTAAAAGGTGTGCCTGGTCGCCAAGAATGGATAGAGGAGGGGCAAAATTTTAAAGTTTTAATTGACTATGCACCAGAGCCGGAAGGTCTAGGACAGCTTTATCAGACTTTGGCTAAAGTACATAAAAATAGATTAATTCATGTTTTAGGGTCTTGCGGTGGAGGTAGAGACAAAGCTCGTCAACCTATCATGGGTCAATTAGCTGGTCAAAAGGCTGATATAGTAATAGTGACCAACGAAGATCCTTATGATGATGAGCCCATGGAAATTATAGATAATGTAGCTAAAGGGGCTATAACTAGTGGCAAAATAATAGATAAAGATTTATTTAAAGTGCTGAGCAGATCAGAAGCTATAGCTAAAGCTTTGGCTATGGCTCAAGCTGACGACTTGGTGCTAATAACTGGTAAAGGAGCAGAACAGTTTATCTGTGGACCAAATGGACAAATGATAGCTCATGATGATAGGCAAGTGGTTAGAGAAGTATTGAAGACATTAGGAAAATAAAAATTTTTTTAAAAACAAGGTTAATAGCTAAGCTTTGTTTTTTGTTTTTGTAAAAATAAAGCTCATGTGGATTGACAATACAGTCTTTTTGTGGTATTTTAGCCAATCGTGTTTCTGTTCTGTCCAAAATTTGAAGTTGTTCCCCAAAAGCTAGGGAAACTTAGCTTAGAGTTGATAGCTTGTTTGAAAAAGGAGTGTGCTTCATGAGTAGTAAGAAGAGGCGTTTCATAGTTATTTCATTGATCACCATTGCCGTGGTGGCAGTGCTTTTCTGCTTGGTCTTGGTCACCCGTGCCTACGAGAATCAGCAGACTCACAAGGCTGCTGCCAAGGCTCATCTCGCCGGTATTCAGGTGAGGCAGCAGGTCGTGGTCGTCCAAGACGCGGTTGAGCGCTGGGCTAAGGTCAACATTGACCAGCGCTATCCGACCAGCGTTGATGATCTTAATGATGTCGGTCAGACCATGGTCGATCTTCTGCCGGAGCATCACCGGCTTCTCAACGCTTACCATGAGTGCAACTATATCAAGCATCAACCGAGGTGCTTTACTGAACCTAGGAACTGGGCTATTCACTTGGCCAAAAGCGATTCGGTCTTGACGGCTCCTGATGGAGCTATCTACTATTGGCCTAGGCTGGCTGGTCAGGGTTACTTCATTAGGGTTTACAACAAGGCGGGAGATCAGCCTATCATCTTGACTAACCACTAGTCCCGAGAAGGGCTAGCTTGAAATAGAGGAGGATGGCGCAGCTTTGCACAGCAGTGCGATTTTGCGCCACCTCTTCTTTTCTTTTTTAAGAAAATCGGGGCTTTTATATAAAATAAGGTGCTTGCACCGCCCTTCGTGAAGGGCGGTGTGGATAACTTGTAGGTAAATAGCCATATATGTGCATAGATTTGGCTTAAAAATCAGTAAAAATAGCCCAATTTGACAAATTTTTTCATCTGTATATATGGTGATTATAGCTAATATTAGCTATTTTTTGTTCAAAAAAAGCTGTTTTTTTGTTTTTTTGAGCAAAGTTCTTGACAGGAAGAGCCAAATTTGATAATATTGGGCTATGAAATTTTTGGCTAGCAGCCTATTTTAAATAAAATAATAATATTAACTGACCCGAAAATAGGGTGAGTTTATTTTTTGTGCTCATAATTTGTCTTACAATATAAAGCCCCAATTTTAGGAGGCTAATTAAATAATATAATTAGCGTTATCTTTATGCCCCAAGTAAAAACTCCTACTCGTAAGTATTTTACCACCTTGCGAGAAGCAATACCTCTGACAGACTTAGTCGAAGTCCAAAAGAAATCATATGATTGGTTTTTTAAAGAGGGACTCAAAGAGCTATTTGATGAAATTTCTCCTATTACAGATTTTATTGGCCGTGATTTAGAATTGTCTTTTTTGGATTACTATTTAGATGATCCAAAATTTGATGAGGTCCAGGCCAAGAATAAAAACATTTCCTATGAAGCACCGCTTCGAGTAAATGTGCGTCTAGTCAATAAAAGAACTAGTGAAGTCAAAGAACAAGAAATATATCTTGGTGATTTTCCATTGATGACCGAAAGAGGAACTTTTATTATCAATGGTGTAGAGCGAGTAGTAGTCTCTCAGCTCATTAGATCAGCTGGTGTATTTTTTACTTCCCAAGTTCTAAGAGGTAGAAAATATTATGGAGCCAAACTTATTCCCAATCGTGGTGCTTGGTTAGAAATAGAGACTGATGTCAATGGAATTATTTATGTAAAAATTGATAGAAAAAGAAAAGTACCAGTGACCGCTCTACTTCGCGCCTTTGGATATTTTACGGATGAAGAAATTACCAGTTTATTTAAAGATGCTGATACTCACCCTGAGGTTAAATTTATCAAAAATACTTTGGACAAAGATATCTCCACCAATGAAGCGGAAGGTCTAAAAGAAATTTATCGTCGTATTCGTCCAGGAGATTTAGCTACTACTGATAATGCTAGGAGTCTTATCCACTCTATGTTTTTTGATTTTGATAGATATGATTTTGGTAGAGTTGGTAGATACAAAATGAATGCTCGTTTTAGTTTAGACATTGCCAACAACAAAGAAACTAGGGTCTTACGTAAAGAAGATTTGATTTTGGTAATTAAAGAAATTATAAAACTCAATCTTTCCCAATATGATGCTGATGATATTGACCACTTGGGTAATCGTCGCGTTAGAGCCATTGGTGAATTAGTCCAAAACAGATTCCGTATTGGTCTAGCTCGTATGGAGAGAATTATCAAAGATCGTATGAGTACTTTGGATATGAGTAGTATCAATCCAAATCAATTGATTAATTCTCGCCCAGTTATTGGTGTAGTCAAAGAATTTTTTATGAGTTCTCAGTTGTCTCAGTTCATGGATCAAGTAAATCCACTAGCGGAGCTAGAGCACAAGAGACGTTTATCAGCTATGGGACCAGGCGGTTTATCAAGAGAAAGAGCTGGTTTTGAAGTTCGTGATGTGCACCGTACTCACTATGGCCGTATTTGTCCAATTGCTACTCCGGAAGGTCCAAATATTGGTTTGGTTGGACACTTAGCTTCTTATGCCAGGGTCAATGATTTTGGTTTTATTGAAACTCCTTATCGGATAGTACTTCATGATGTAGATAATGATCCAAAAGTGACTATAGCTAAAATAGCTAGAGTAGATATCAAAACTCCCGATGGTAAAAAATTGATTGTGGCCCAAGGTCAAACTATCAATGCTACTCAGGCCAAAGAATTGGCTAGCCACAAAGAAATAGAAACAGTACCAATTAAGCCAATTGTTACCAATGAAATTAGATATGTAGATGCTTTTGAAGAAGAAAAATATAATACTGCCGCTGCCACTACCCCAATTGATGATAATGGTTATTTTGTAAATGATTTTTCGGAAATTAGAATAAATGGTAATCCAACTTTTGATCGCGTAGAAAAAATTGATTTTCTAGATGTCGCTCCCAATCAAATTATTTCTATTGCTACTTCTATGATTCCATTTTTGGAACATGATGATGCGGTTAGAGCTTTGATGGGTACCAACATGCAAAGACAGGCAGTCTCGGTCATTAGACCACAGGCACCGATTGTTGGTACTGGTATTGAAGCTAAGGCCGCTATCGACAGCGGACAAGTAGTAGTAGCCAAAGAAGATGGAGATGTTACCTATGTGGATAGTCGTCGGATTGAAGTCAGCAACAAAAAAGGTGAAACTACTATTTATAATTTAAATAAATTTGCTAGATCCAATACCTCTACTAGCATGAACCAACATCCAATAGTAGATAAAGGAGAGAAGGTCAAAAAAGGCGTAGCCTTGGCTGATGGAGCGGCTACTGACCAAGGTGAATTGGCTTTAGGTCAAAACATGTTGGTGGCTTATATGACTTGGGATGGTGGAAACTATGAAGATGCTATATTAATTTCTCAGCGCGTAGTTAAAAATGATAATTATACTTCAGTTAGCATTGAGGATTACTCCATTGATATTCGTGACACTAAACTTGGTCCAGAAGTATTGACTCGCGATATACCAAATGTCTCAGAAGAAAAATTAAAAGATTTAGACAGAGAAGGCATAGTCAGAATTGGTGCCAATGTTTCATCTGGTGATATTTTGGTTGGTAAAATTACTCCTAAAGGTGAGACGGAATTGTCAGCTGAAGAAAAATTACTTAGAGCTATCTTTGGTGAAAAAGCCAAAGACGTCAGAGACACCTCACTTTATTTGAAACACGGAGAAAGAGGAAAAGTAATTGGCGTTAAAGTATTTTCTCGTGACAAAGGAGATAAATTACCAGCCGGAGTTATCAAGACTATTCAAATTACTATAGCTCAACTAAGAAAAATACAAGTTGGTGATAAGATGGCCGGTCGTCATGGAAATAAAGGTGTTATTTCTCGTGTGGTGCCAGCTGAAGATATGCCATTTTTGGAAGATGGTACACCAGTAGATATTATATTAAATCCACTAGGTGTTATTTCCCGTATGAACCTCGGACAGTTGCTCGAGACTCATTTGGGTTTAGCTGCTAGAACTTTGGGTTATAAAGTAGCTTCTCCACCATTAAACGGTGTGGATGAAGAAATAATCAGAGGAGAGCTAAAAAGAGCTGGTTGGCCAGAAGATGGTAAACTGCAGCTTTTTGATGGTCGCACTGGCAAGCCTTTTGATAATAGAACTACAGTCGGTGTAGCTTATATGCTTAAGTTAAATCACTTGGTGGAAGATAAAATTCACCAAAGATCCATTGGCCCTTACTCATTGGTTACTCAACAACCTTTGGGTGGTAAAGCTCAATTTGGTGGTCAGCGTTTTGGAGAAATGGAAGTCTGGGCGCTAGAAGCTTATGGAGCAGCCAATACTTTGCAAGAAATGATTACTATCAAATCAGATGATGTGCCAGGCCGAGCCAAAGCTTATGAGGCAATTATCAAAGGTGAAAAAATAAATAGATTGAATATTCCAGAATCATTTAATGTGCTAGTCAGAGAGCTCAAAGGTCTGGGCTTGGAAGTCGAATTGATTGGTCAAAGAGAAACAGAAATAGAAGATATAGATAATAGGACTAGGGAGGTTCTGAAAGAAGAAGCCCCAGTCTTGATTGATGATATAGAATTTAGCCCAGGATCAGATGATTCTAAAGAATAATTTTTGATAATATAAATTATAAAAATATGCCTACCCCATCATCAACAAAAACAACATTCATGGCTCGAGAAAAAACTACTGTTTTAGAGTTTGATGCTATTAGATTGAGACTAGCCTCTCCAGAAGATATTCATGAGTGGTCACATGGTGAAGTTTTAAAACCAGAGACTATCAACTATCGTACTCAGAAGCCAGAAAAAGATGGTTTGTTTTGCGAGAAAATTTTTGGGCCGACTAAAGATTGGGAATGTTATTGCGGTAAATATAAAAGAATTCGTTATCGAGGAATCACTTGTGATAAGTGCGGTGTGGAAGTAACTCGCGCAGCTGTCCGTCGTGAAAGAATGGGACACATTGAGCTAGCCGCTCCGGTTTCTCATATTTGGTTTTTGCGCGGCATTCCTTCCAAGATTGGTTTGGTACTTGATTTGAGTATTCAATCTTTAGAAAAAGTTATTTATTTTGCTAGTTTCATTGTCACTCATGTTGATGAAGAAGCCAATAAGGAAACTATTGAGCAAATTAAAAATGAATTAAAGAGCAAACGCAAACAAATTGATAATGAGTTTAATCAAAGATCTCAAGAAATAAATAATACCAAAAACAAATTATTAGCTGACGGCCAAGATAAAGAAAAAATTGCTAAACAAATTGAGCAAGATTTACTAAATCTTAATGTGGCTAAAATTGACAAGATAAAAACTTTGGAAGAAGCCGCTGAAACAGCCTTAAAAGAATTGCGTGAGCTCAAATTATTACAGATTATTTCTGAAACTAAATATCAAGAGTTGGCTTTACGCTACGGACATGTTTTTGAAGCTGGCATTGGAGCTGAAGCCATTAGAGATTTACTCAAGCAAGTTGATCTTAAAAAATTATATGAATCCCTAGAGACTGAAATAGGTGATTCTATTGCTTCCAAAAGGAAAAAACTAATTAGACGTTCTAGGTTGGTTAAGAGTCTATTGGTCAATAAAATACGTCCAGAGTGGATGATTATGACTACAGTGCCAGTTATTCCTCCAGATTTAAGACCAATGGTTCAGTTAGATGGTGGACGTTTTGCTTCTTCTGATTTGAATGATTTGTACCGTCGAGTTATCAATAGAAATAATCGTTTGAAGAGATTAAAAGATCTAAATGCCCCAGAAGTAATTCAAAGAAATGAAAAAAGAATGTTGCAAGAAGCCATTGATGCTTTAATTGACAACAACGCTCGTCAAGGCAAGACAGTCACCGCTTCTACTGGACAAAAAAGATCTCTAAAGAGTATTGCTGACATGCTAAAAGGTAAACAAGGTCGTTTCAGACAAAATTTACTTGGTAAGCGTGTGGACTACTCTGGTCGTAGTGTGATTGTGGTGGGGCCACATCTTAAAATTTATCAATGTGGTTTGCCAAAAACAATGGCTTTGGAATTATTTAGACCATTTGTCATATCACGTTTAATCAAAGACGAATTAGTCCACAATGTCCGAAGTGCTAATAGATTTATTGAAGCTGGTCATCCAGAAGTTTGGGCTATACTAGAAGGGATAATCAAAGGAGCTAACGTCATGTTAAATCGTGCCCCTACTTTGCATCGTCTGGGTATCCAAGCTTTTCAACCAACTTTGATTGAAGGTAAAGCTATTCAACTTCATCCTTTAGTCTGTTCAGCTTTTAATGCGGACTTTGATGGTGACCAAATGGCTGTCCATGTGCCGCTGACTGAAGAAGCCAAAGAAGAAGCTAGAACTTTGATGTTGTCATCTAACAACTTGTTAAAACCAGCCACTGGTGACCCAGTAGCTGTGCCAAGTCAAGATATTGTTTGGGGTGGTTATTATTTGACCTATGTTGATCCAGAAGCCAAAGTCAAAAAAATATTTGCTGACGAAGACGAAGCCGAAAGAGCTTTTGCTGTAGGCATGATTTCTCTACAAGACCTTATCAAAGTCCGAGTAGTCAGAGCAAAAAATGAGTTATTAGAAACCACTGTCGGCCGAGTATTGTTTAATAGAATCTTGCCTAAGGAGATGGATTATGTAAATAAGACTCTAGATAAAAAAGGCTTAAAAAATATTGTGGCCTTAGCTTTTCGTACTTTATCTCATGATAAAACAGTGGCATTACTCGATGACATCAAAGACATTGCTTTTAAATATATTACTTCTTCCGGTTTATCTTGGGGTATGGATGATATTCCAAAATTGAAAGTTAAAAAACAACTAATTGCTGAGGGTGAAAAAAGCGTAGAGGAAATCAAGGAGCAATACAACCAAGGTCTTCTTACTAATAATGAAAGATATATCAAGGTCATTGAAGTTTGGAATGAAATTAAAAATAGAATCTATGATGCTGGTCAGAAAATCATGGATCCAAAAAATTCAGTATCCTCTATTTTAAACTCCGGTGCTCGTGGTTCTTTTTCCCAGATGATTCAGGTGATGGGTATGAAAGGTCTAGTGATTAACCCAGCTGGTGAAATTATTGAGTTGCCAGTT
>JBAYIR010000007.1:0-55716 GCA_041665505.1 Patescibacteria group bacterium | reverse complement strand
GCCAGATTTAGTAAAAACTTTGATATGCGGTCCGCCACCAGCCATAGGAGCAGTCACTATTTCTTCTTGACCGTCACCATCAACATCACCGACCGCTATATTGACTCCACCAGTAAAATTGGCATTATAAGCCAAAAATACATTTTCCAATGCTCCTTTTACATCTAATAAAAGTATTTCCGGCTTTAGACCTTTTTGTGGACCTAAAACTATATTGATAGAATTATTATAATAATTCTCAGCCAAATTTAGAGCCGCACCAATATCAATCAAACCACTACCTAAATCTACATGATAAAGTGGATTGGATATTCTAAGGTCTTTGGCACTAGAACTAATAATAGTATATATATCGTAAGGCCTGAGATTGGGGAAACTACTTTTAATAAGAGCGGCTGTCGCAGCTACAATTGGTGCGGCTACTGAGGTGCCATTCCAACCACCACGATAATATTGCTTAAATTCTGCATTATTTGGATCATTGTAAACAGTTGAATAAAATTCTGTACCTGGCGCTGAAATATCAATACAAGTTTCTCCATAATTGGAAAAAGTAGCCAATAATTCTTTACTATCTAAAGCCGCTACCCCTAACACTCTATTGACACCGTCAATATCACAAATTGGATAACGTGGACTAATATCTAAATCCAGACCTAAACTTTCTTCATTACCAGAAGCAGCAATAATCATAACTCCTTGATCATAAGCATTGGTAATTGATTTTTCTAGATTATCACCGTAAGTATCACCAACTAAACTTAAATTTATGATATCCGCACCATTTTCTACTGCATAATCAATAGCTTGAGATAAAACTAAAGTATTACCCATACCCTGAGCATCCAAAATTTTTAGTGGCATAATTTTGGCTCGAGGAGCAATACCCACTATCCCACTTTGATTAGCGGTAGCTGAAATAATACCAGCCACAATTGTACCGTGATTAATGGCTGTAAAATCATAACTGCCACTTATATCTGGTTCGGGATCATTATCAGAAGAAACAAAATCCCAACCAAAACGGTCATCAATATAAGAATTTTTATCATTATCTATACCATCTCCAGCTATTTCTTCTGTGTTGACCCAAATATTGTCCACTAAATCTGGATGGTCTAGATCCACTCCCGAATCAAGCACTGCTACTACTACTTCTTTGTTAACTTTTAGTTCGCTGGACCAACTAGGACTAATATTTATCATATCAAAATAAGTCTGATAGACCATATTTGGATCAGTCGGCGTGTAAGTTTGTGTAAAAGCCTGAACATTGGTGGCCCAAAACAAGAAAAAAAGACCAAAAATAGCTATTTTGTTATTTTTTATCACTCTAGTAATCATTAATAATAGTCACTAAATTATAACAGAATTAAGCTTCAAAAACAAGAAAAAGCATCATTTATAAAATGATGCTTTTACAAAATTATTTTTAAGCTTTATTTGGCGTTTCTAAAGACACTTCTAGCCACATCCCAATATTCTGGATGCTCCATTTGCTTTTGTAAATACCACCACTCTACTCCCCATAAATAAGTTTGTTTAAAATTAACATTAATGGCAAATTGCATATTAGCTTTAAACTGTTCAATAGAAAATGATTTGTCAAATTCATCAAAAGACAAATTAGCCAAAGTTCCTTCTGGCACCCAAGGTTCAGCTTGTAATTCTGAAACTATAGTTCTCTCATTAGCTATACCAAAAAACCAGGCTTTAGCTTGATAATACACAGCTGGAATTGGATAACGAATATACTTAAAAACAGGATTCCAAACTACCCGATACATAGTGGTACCAAAGATATCAGACATATTTCCTTCTTGTCTCCAAGAAGAAAGCTCTCCTGAGGCAGAAATAACAATGGGACGACTGTCATCTAAACTTTTAACAAAACTAATTTCATTTTCCAAAAATTCCTTATCCCCTTTTGGACACTTGCCAAACCAATCAAATAGAGGTTCATTTTCTACTTGCCAAGCCACTATCTCCTCTCGGTCCTTAAAATGCTCAATAGTTTTTTCTAGCATACCAATGGTTCGCGCTTTAGTGGCTGAAAGGTCAGATTGATCGACCCAACTAGGTGCATGACATTCTGGCCAACGAGGTAAACGCCAACCAATATTAGCAATAAATTCCACATTTCTTTTTTTACCCTCATCAAAAATATAATCATACTTAGAAAAATCATATTCGCCCTCGGTGGCTTCTATCTGATCCCAATAAATTGGTATGCGAATATTTTTTACTTGCAAATCATCAATAATAGCCAAATATGCTTCTTGCCAATCTAGCCCTAATTCCTGGGCAAATTTAGGAGAATAGGTCACTCCCCAAAAATCCTCTTTAGCTGACAGCGTAATTTTTCTGGGATAATTATCAGCGACTTTAAAAAGCCATATTAAAAATATAATGATGATAAGCAACCAAATTTTTTTCTTTTTAAATATTTTCTTCATCTCAAGTTAAATATAAGATTAAATTGCTAAAAAATATAAACCTAAAGCCACAAAAATTATAGCTATTATTTTTTTTATTAATTTTTTTCTAGAATAATCTTCTTTAATAATTTTTGGATAAAAAAATGTCATAGCCATACTAAATACCAAAAGCAAAACGTATTGCAATCCCTGTAAAGATGTGACCAAAGCCACCGAACCCAAAGCCACCGCATAGTTTTGTAAAATACTACCCAAAGCACCCAAGCCTTGCGTAGAAAAATAAATAAACTTATTATTCTTTTTCTTATTACCTGCTTTTATTTCAGCCAAAATTTCTTCTCGGGATGATGGTCTAAACAATAAAAACAAAACTGTCAGAAATGTGCCTAAACGCACCCAAATAAAACCACTCACAAAATCTTGGGTATTATAAACTTGTTTGCTACCTACCCAAAATAAAGCAAAAAATAAAGCGGAAAAAATAGCCGTTAAAATAGCTGGCCACTGGCTAGCATCCAGTAGCTTTAAAAATCTTCTAATATTAAACCAAATATTATGATGAACTGATGTAGAAGAAGTGATTATAGTGCCTAGTACTAAAAATAAAATAGCCAGCCACTCATAAGCACTAAAAATTTCTTTAAATACTGCCACTGAAAATAAAATAGTAAAAATCGGTACCATACCACCAATTAAGGTAAAAATACGAGAAGCCTCACCTCCTTTTAAGGCACTATATAAAAAAAACAAACCGCCAGCAAAAAATGAGCCCACCAATAAATTGAAGAAAAATAAAGCCCAGCCAGGCCAAGCCAAAAACCAAGGAGCGGCCACTATCACTAGAGCACCAGTGGCGCCAACTAAAAAAGTATAAGTCTTTGGCCCTGGAATTACTTTTTCCACAATAAATTTATCAGCCAAATTGACAATGGCCAATATTAGATAAGCTATAAAGGCAATTAATAACCAAGACATACTAAATATTTTCTATTATTTCTCTTAAATTATCCATAGATTTTGACTTATAATCTTCAATAGTAATCAAATTGGCCGCTCTCAAGGCATTAAGTGATTTACTATCATCTGTTTGATAACGGCGAGGATAATTATTTTCTAAATCGCCATTTGGCAAAACGTAAATATTATACTCTTTCAAAGCATTAATCAGTGCTTGATCATGTAATGGTGGTAAATTAATTTGTAGATACCTCATCAAATCCCTTAAATGGCTGGTTTTCATGACATCCTTATCCAAAATCACCAAATAAGGAATTTGAAAGATGCTAAGCAAATCTACATACAATTTCATATTGCCTTTACCGTGCGTCTGAATTACTTTAAAATCTTTTTGTCCTTGATAAAATTTGTCTATTAAACCTCTCAGCAATAATTTATCTGATACTCCTTCCACTAAGATTACCTCATCGGTAAAAAACATCTCTAAATTATCAGCATCCAATTCTTGAATCAATCTCTGATAATTATATTTTTTATTATCAATGGAAAAAGCTTTAGTGGAATTTTTATCATCTTTAACTATACGAATAACATTACCCAAACTAATTGGTGTAACAAACAACGGTGAATGGGTAGTAAAAATAATCTGCCCAAAATTAGAATTGGCCATCGCCCAAAGAAGTTTTCGTGTAATAGCTGGATGCAGATGAGTTTCTGGCTCAGAAATCATTACTAGTGAATATTGAGGATGAAAAATATATAAAAGTATTGTAAAAATACGCTGAAAACCAGAACCCAAACGATCGATAGTCACCCGACGTTTATCTTCATAAAGACCATCATTTTCATAACGAATATCCAAAGCATTTTTAGTAGCCGATATCTTGGGAAAATGATTTTTCAGATGCTCTTTAAACTTATCCAAATTACTAGGATAATTAAATAAAGAATGATAATCTAATTCTATCTGCGTATAATCATGAAAAGCTTTTTCGTCTAAAACTTTAATACGGGAAGAAATTAAAATGGAAAGATTCTTATTATAATTCAGCTCTTGCTTACTAAAAATTAATTTTCTACTACTATCTTTGAGCACAAATTTTGCTCTGGCCTCAGGAAATTTATGACGATCTTGCTCTTGATCATCAAATATCAAATCAATCTCTATATCCGCTTTTTCATAAAAAATATCTTGATCATCAATCCGACCACCTAAGGCAAACTCAATAGCATCCAAGATATTAGTTTTACCACTATTATTTTGACCAATCAAAATACTTAGTGACTGTAAATCTAAGACCATTGGCTCTTTGATGCTTTTGTAACAATTAATTTTTAAGCTGGCAATTTTCATTATAACAAATGTACATCCTCTATTTCTGTAGTCTGATGTTTAAATATTATGTTTTCGATATGATAAGTACCCATTTTTGGGGCATCTAAAAATCCTTCCATAGCTGCTTCAGCCAACCAACCAGAATCAAGCCAATCAAATAACCATTCGTCAACGTAATGGGGATTTAAACTATCTACCCCTGCCCCAATAGCTAGAAGCCAACCGCGATTATAATTTTCTTGAGAACCAATTGCTTCAGACATAATAATTGGGATTCCTAAACCACTATAAAAAGTCAGCTCTGATGGTTTGGTCCAAAGTATATCTGTCGTCCGCAGTAATTTATTAAAAGTTTTAAAATAAGCAGTTTTATCTTCAGCATAGACCAAATTAACATTCTTACATTTATCCAAATTACGAGCACTGACCACTTTTTGATAGTAAAGATAAACATCATTTCTCACACCAGCCACAAGATTGAGCCTAATTTTGCCTGTTTTTAAATATTTATCTAATTTATTCAATAATATAACCCCAATATCTCGCTGTGCTCCAGCTCCTCCCACAGCAAAAGTAATAGTCAAAGGATGCTGCGGTTTCTTAATATTTTTGACTGGGCCAAGATAATCTTCTATTAATTTACCGTACTTTTTACGATAAACACCTTTGGGGTCAAGATTGTAAAGCCGGCTAGCTATATCTGTGCGAAGAATGCTTTGTTTGTAGCCACCAATATTTTCCTTAGGCAAAGGGAAACCTGTTACAAATATTTTATTTGATCTAACGCCATACAACTCTAATCTTTCTTTGACCCTTTTATTTGGCGCTAGATAAATAATACGGCTATTTTTGGCATCATAAGGTGCCCAAGCCCGCGCCACATCAGCATCACAAACTACCAAATAAATATCATTTTTATAACCATAATACTCCGCGAAATAAGCTGGAACAAAAAAAGTAGTCAAAAATGGCAGAGGTTTTTTATAACCACTAGGAATTTGTGTATTTAACTCCTCTATCAAATGTTTACCTAAACCTTTTTTAACTTGCTTATAAAAATATTTTTGCTGCTGTGAATTTTTTGATAAATCACGTTTGGGATAAAGTGGTTCTATCTCTTGAAAATGATTCATGATGGCAAAGGCCGATGTACCAAGAATTGGCACATTTTTAAAACGAGAAATAATTTCATACCACTTACGGCCACTATCCCACTGCTGTTGCTCTTTCTTACTGATACCTTGGTAATGATTAGCATTTATAATTCCTCGATAGGCACTATCAGAAAAAGGATAGGCTGCTCGCTGGTGTCCGTAACCCATATCTACCGTTACCACATGCATTGTTTGTTTTTTTGTTTTCACCCTTTTAGAAATTAATTTTTATTTTTACTTTTATTTTTCCTCCCTTAACATGAAAAAGCTAGAATTTCTAACTAGCTTTATTATACCACAAATAACTTGTAGAGCCCAAATATTTATCTATCTATAATTTTATTAAAAATGTAGACAACAATTAAAAAATAAAAATAAATTTCCAAATTTATAAAACGCTGCACCATACCTGGGTTTATTAGTTCTAAAAATACCAAAACTAAGAAAGTGATTAGAATTGTCTTAAAAAAATCTTTAGTAATTATAATAATTGTTTTCATCTACTTAAAATTATTTGCCAATTATCAATTAAGCTGAGCTCAGTCGAACTAGCTATATCTGGTATTGATAAAATTATTTCTAGTTGATTATTTCTTATTTGCGCCTGAGCTAAGTCAAAATTTATAAAAAAATCTTGTTCCTCAATTTTCTTAAAATCCCAAGAGCCATCAAGTTGTTTAAGACCTAAATTTATATCTTCTGTCCCCTGAAAATAAATACTACCCTTAACTGACATTTGCTTAAAATCAATTGGGCTATAAATCTTCATATAAATTGGCTCCGCTAGCATAGCAAAAGCCTTGACCATAGGAGTACTACTAATTCTTTTCTCTGGATACCAGCCTCTGATATTTCTACTCAGGGACTCTGAAAAATTTAAGTTATATTCTAGAGACCTTTTGGTATAGATAGCTTGGCTCGACACAAAGAAAACAATGGCTAGCCCCATAACTATCCATAAATAATGAAAAAATTGTATAATAATCTTTTTATTCATCTACTTATATATTAGCAGAACTTTACTATTTACTAAAGTATCTGTTACAATATAGGCGTCTTATGATTAATTTTAGTCGACAACAGAACATCTTTTCTCAGTTTATTCTACTTCTGATAATTTTAGCCAATATGTACTTTTGGCAGTCCTCTGCTCTGGGTATTATTTTTGGTTTTTTTTATTTGTGGTTAAATAGTAAAAAAATATCAGATATTTTTGCTGAAAACATACACCAAGGTCTAAGAAATATCATTGGCCTGATTACTATACTGGCTTATATCTCTATTGTCTACACCCTAGCTTATCACATCTACCAAATAAATTCTTGGGTTTGGCTTTTTACACTCATATCCATACCTTTACTGACCGAGATATCATCCCGCTATTTCCATACCAAACATTATTTTTTTAATGATTTTAACCTTGATATAATAAAACCAAACAAATTAAGAAGATCTTTTTTACCTCTAGCAGTTTTCTGTTTGGATATTATATTATTTGTTGCCTTATTCAAAAAAGCTAGTTTAGGGGTCATTAGATCACCTTGGGAGTTAGTATCTTACAAATTTTGGGCTATTTTCGTCATTAGTAATATTTGTTTAACTGCTAGCTTGATAGACAAGAGATCCTACAAAAATATACTACTAATTAGCTGGCATTTTCTACTTTTGTCTAGTATGGCTATTATTTTATACCCGCTAGGCTATGGTTATGATTCTTTTATCCACAACGCCGCTCTAAAAATTATAAACCAAACAGGCACTATAGAACCTCGTTTGTTTCTTTATATCGGGCAATATGGTCTTAGTTTTTTCTCTCACGACTTACTACAAATCAGCTTAGCTACCGCTAATAAAGTACTATTGCCATTTTTATTTGCCTTACTCTGGCCTAGCACGCTATTTTATGGATTAAGATATGGTTTTTCCTGGACTTTTCAAAATAGTTATCTAGCGACTCTCTGGAGTTTATTTATAGGTTTTAGCTTTGCTATTATGACCACCCCCCAGAGCTTGAGCTATCTACTAGCTGCTATATTTATTTTTTTATTGCCAGAAATAAACCGCCGGAGAATTAGTCTATATTTTCCTTTAGCGATTAGCTTGATGACTATTACTATCCATCCTTTGACCGGCATGCCACTATTATTTTTTACTATGCTTTTGGCTATTTGGCGCCAAGGAAAGACTGCTTGGTGGCCAAAAATAATCAAGATATTCATTTATACCCTATCCATACTTATTTTACCAAGCTTGTTTGCTGTCTATCAAAAATTAGATAATCTTTCTTGGCTGGATATTTTTCATTTTAAACTATGGCCCCTACTAGAAATACCACAGCTGGTTTGGCTGTCAACTTATAGTTTTCCTTTGGACATGCTCTATAATTTACAAGAAAATAAATTCTGGCTTTATACTTTAATAATTTTATTTGGTATTTATTTTATATTCAGAGAAAATAAACTTTTATTCTTTAAGAGATTATTAATATTTACAGCCATTCTAATAGCTAATTATCTTATTACTACTATATTTTTGTCTTTTAACTTGCAAATTGATTATCAAAAGAATGATTATATCAATAGAATCTCTTTTTTAATAACTTTGTTTTTCTTGCCAATATTCTTAACCGCCCTTTATTTTCTATTTAATGGTTCATTAAAAAATAATGACCACTCCAAAAAAATTCTTATCCTAATAGTAACTGTGCTTTGTATTAGTTTTGGCACTTATTTTTCCTATCCCGTCTATGACCGCCATGGCAACAGCAAAAGTTTTAATGTCACTAGTACTGATATAAAAACTGTAGAGCTAATAGAAGCAGATGGAAGTGGCCAAAATTATATTGTTTTAGCCAATCAAATGGTCGGAGCAGCCGCTATTGATACTTATGGTTTTGCTCATTATTATAATAATAATTTTTATTACTCCATGCCTCTAGGCACTGATAATATTTATCAAAATTTTCTAGAGATGATAGAAAACAATGCCAGCCGGGACCAGGCGCTAGTGGCTATGGATAAAGTTGGTGTTGATAAACTATATTTTGTAGTCAATAATTATTGGCATAGTGCTAAACAGGCTATGACACAAGCTACACTTAGCTCTAATGATAAAATAAGCGTGGATAATGGAATAAATACTGTTTTTATTTATAATCGCTAAAATAATAATTTAATATAAAAAAGGGCTATTCCATTATGGAAAGTCCTTTTTTATTAAAAATTTTATAATTTTTATTAGAGTACTGCGTCTTTAGCAGCTTTAGCTACACGGAATTTAACCACGGTCTTAGCTGGAATCTTGATAGTTGCTCCAGTGGCTGGGTTGCGTCCTTCACGGGCAGCACGATTTTTCTTTACCAATTTACCTAAACCTGGCAAGGTAAATTCACCACTTCCTTTAACTTGGCTGTAAGCTAATGTAGCTAATGTATCCAAGAAATTTCCCACATCTTTTTTGCTCAAGCCAGTCTTGTCTGACAAGACGTTTAGCAATTGAGACTTTGTTAGTTTTGCCATAAACTTAATGTTAGTTAATTAATTATTATTTTTCTCCAATAAATATAGCACATTTGTCAAACTTTGTGAAGATTAGTCAATGAAAATGGGCTAAAACTTATACACAAATAAAAAAACTTGTCAAATTGCTAAAGAAAACACAAAATTTCATATATTACTAAATCTTAGATGAAATGAAAAAAGATTAATTTTTCTAAAAAATATAGAGCCCCACCACGTCGGACGTGGTGGGGCTTCTAAGGTCGTCGCTGACCTCTTGGTCAGATGATGACCGCAATATGGTAAGAACATTCACGACCATGCTGACGGTCAGGGCACTGACATTCAGCACAAACACTGGGAGCCTGAGGCTTCTCAGTTGGCGGCTGTTCTTGGTCGCTAGCCACCTTTTGCTCGTCTCGATCCTTCATTTCTCGCTCTCTTTCTGAGTGAAGGGCTCTGAGCCTCTCCAAACAACTAAGTGGAGTACAAAACTCCTGTTCACAGTACTGGCAGCGCCACAACCCTTTGGGCAAATCTTGAGGCCTCTTAGGCCTCTCATCCTCCTGAAACACCTCTTCCTCCTTGAAGCTTGACTAAGGGCTCCGCCTTCCGTCAGACACAGTGAAACCTCCACCGCACATGCACCACTGGCTGTCAGCCGGACAGCGGCAGTTCTGCCGCAGGTAGAAGGCAATCAGGGATTCGTTTTCCGCCGAGCGGATGGGGTCGACTCCTCCCAAATCCTCTTCAGCGTAGATACGCTGAAGAACCTTCTTGACAATCGGAATCAATGCCGGCCCTTTCTTGGGCTGGTATCTGTCTGAATGCATCTGGTCCATCAGGAAAGCCTCCTTGTGCTGGTGTAGACGACACTCACTCTCAGGCTAGACCCAGAAACTGAAATTCCAGTCAAACAAGCATAGAATTGATAATGTACTTTCTCCAAAAAAGAAAAACCGCCAGCTGGGCGATTCATTTTTGATGTTTGGAAGTTAAATTATTACTAGCAACAAAAATCTGATCGCCTAGGGCGTTAACAAAATAATGCTGATAATGATAATTAAACTCCTAAACATATTGAATTTTTATAAAAAAATAATATCATAAAAAATTTTGACTGTCAAATAGAAGTGCCCGCAACATTAGCTAATGTTGCGGGCACACCCCCGATTGATGTCTGGTTAGACTCACATGCCGCAGCCATGCCGGCTGCTAGCCAGTTGCTCGGCCACCAGACGGGCAAACTCTGCTATAGCCTCTTTGGAAGGCTTGGTCTGGCCAGCTGCTTGGTCTCTGGTCTTAAGGTCTGGCTTGTGCTTCATGAGATTTCCTCCGTTTGTAGGTGAACGCTGACACCAAGAGAAGAATCCAGAAAGAAAAGATGGAAAGAACTATCAAAAAAAGCCGCCTGCTTGGCGACTTGCTTCTATGCTCAATTTATTTTAATAAATATATATGCAAAAAACTAAGTCGCCTGACGACTAAAGAAAAAGTAAAAACCAAAATAATTTTGATTCAATTGTCTGTTTATATCTTGCATATTAAATATATTATCATTTTTCAAAAATTAGTCAAACTATATGAATTTGAGGTCGCGGACATTCCCGAAGGAATGTCCGCGACTAACCAATGCCGACAGCCGAAAAGCCTAAAGCCTACGGCCGATATCAGGAAACTGATCCAGATCAAGAGCCAACTCGCTCTGCATGTCTCCGCGCAGAGAAGCCACAAACCTATTAGCCACGGTCTGAGCCACCACCACGCATTCGTGGTTTTCGCAGGAAAAGATATCATGACCATGGTCACGGGAAGCCGGGCCAACACAGGCACAGCAGTCTTTTCCTGAGATCACAGAACTAACTTGCTGCATGGCTAACCATCCTTGGTTTTGTTTTCCCCACTAGTGAAGATCCGCTTCTGTTGGATTTCCTCCTTCCTTGTCTAAGACATTTTTCGTGTCTGGCTGTTCTTCCTTGAGAGAAGCGTCAGCATCTTGACGATGCAGACAGTGATCGTAATCACAATTCAAACAGGGGCGACAGTAACAGACATCTATGAATCCGGTGCCACTAGGATGTCGAAATCTGACCATTTCAGACCCCTTTCCTAAAGGCTAGTTTTGACTTGGCTTGGCGTGTGTAATGAACTCCATCAAAAAAAGGTCGCTTGAGGCGACCTAATCTTTGTTTATATTATAAAATATACGCAAAAACTAAGTCGTCAAACGACCAATAATAAAATAAACCTTTAAAAAATTTGATTGTTCTATCTGTTTATTCATATTATATTTATAATATCAATGCGCTTAGTATTAGTCAAGGACTTATTCTTTAACATCAAAAGCAACAAAATAACCATACCTAGCTCTATCTCTATATTGTGGTTTTCTCAAATTAAGTTTGTCAATAA
Source organism: Patescibacteria group bacterium (assembly GCA_041665505.1). Classification (GTDB taxonomy): domain Bacteria; phylum Patescibacteriota; class Patescibacteriia; order UBA1558; family GWA2-36-10; genus XYD1-37-29. The sequence continues at coordinate 43,922 of JBAYIR010000007.1, read as the reverse complement.
TACCTTTTGGAGACAAATCATAACCTTTAATTTCAACGGATTGTCCGTCAACTAAGGCTGTAGCCATGACTGGTTGTGGTTCACCAATAGCATAGGCTAATTTAACCAATACTTCTTTGGCATTATATTCCTTAAGATATTTTACCGCTAAATAACGAGCCATAAAAGCAGCTGAACGGTCAACTTTGGTAGCATCTTTACCACTGTAGCAACCACCACCCACTGGTATTTGTGGACCATAGTTATCCACAATTATTTTCCGACCAGTTAATCCAGCATCTGCCTCAAAGCCACCCTGGACAAAAGAGCCAGTGGGGTTAATAAATATCTTTTTATACTCAGGTATGATAGGTTTAACCACTTCACTGATGATCCATTCTCTCAGTTGATTTTGATCAACGCCCTCTTTGTGTTGAGTAGAGACTACTACTGTATCTACAGTACCATTATCCAAAGTAACTTGAGATTTGCCATCTGGCATTAGTACTTTGGCTAAATCAGTTTCGCCTTTAAGTCTGACTTCTTCCAATTTTCTAGCCAACTTATTGGCCAAAACATGCTCACGAGGTAATAATTCTTCAGTCTCACTAGTAGCATAGCCAACCATAATACCTTGATCACCAGCTCCACCAGTATCTACTCCTCTAGCAATATCCGGACTTTGTCTGACAATATTGACCATTATTTTTAATTCTTCCTGATAACCAATTTCTTTATATAAATCTCTAGCTATTTGAGCAGCATCAAAATCAGCCTTGGTACTCACCTCACCGGTAATAAATAATTGACCATGCCCACCTACTACTTCAATACCAGCTCTGGTATTTGGATCTTGACGTAAACACTCATCTAAAATAGCATCCGAGATCTGATCACAAACTTTGTCTGGATGACCAAAAGTTACATTTTCTGCAGTTTTTAACATATATTTTTATTATGATTAATTAATAAAAAAACTTTCCCGAACAGAGAAAGTAATAATGATTTTATCATCTTTCCCTGCCTTAATTAAGGGTTGGACTTAGCACCCTACTTCGCTCCTCGCTAAAAGCGATGCGTAAGTGGGTTGCTGGCGGATTATAGAGCCAATTCTCTCCCCGCTCTCTTGATAAATTATTCAATTTTAAAGTAAAATTATTATAATCTATTTTGCTAAAAATGGCAAATACCCCTATAATATAAGTACTGGAAATAAAAGATTATGATCAAAAAACTTGCAAATTTAAAAAAACATCACCAATTATTTTTTAGTTTTGTAATTTTAATTGGAGTGGTCTGTTTATGGCGTGGCATTTGGGGACTATTAGATATTTATCTAAGTCCTAATAATCCACCCTTGAGTTTTAGTTTATCAATAATAGTAGGCGCTGCTATTATCAGCCTGACACACTACACCATAAATAAACTAGTATAAAATTTATACATCTATTATCGCTTTTAAATATCCCCCCCCCCTAGCTATTAAATAAAAAAATATGTTTCATGAACTCCATTCTCGTAGTATTTTAAAATCAAGCACTTGGTTTATTTTGGCCCTATCTTTGACTTTTATAACCCTCACTATATTAAATAAAGACTGGAAAACTAGTTTGCTAGAAGCTATAATATTACAAATAATCAAAGCTATATTGTATTACCTACACGAGAGGCTTTGGAACAAGAGTGATTTTGGTCAAAAGCTAAAAAAAACAGCCCTGGTATAATAATGAAATAATTATGAACTTATCAGAATTACAAAAATATATTTTAAAAACTACTTTGCAAAATAACAAAGCTAAGTTGTCTAGAAATATTTTTGAAAAATTCTATGATAATAAAAAGAATCCTCCTTCCACAAAAATACGAGCCAATATAATCACCAAAAGCATAGAAAGATTAATCGACAAAGGCCTCCTGACTGGCTTTGGTGAAAAAACTCAATATAAATTATTTATTACTCAAATCAAATTGACTGCTCGTGGCAAAAAAGCCGCCCAAAATTTATTTGGCCAGCAAGTGAGCCTGCCACTACGAATAAAAAAATAACACCAAACAAAAAAACCTCCTAAAAAGGAGATTTTTTTATTCAACAATAATTAATCTATTATTACTTTGGTATCATACTGAGCCCACCAATAAAGATGCTCCATATTTTCATAAGCCACATTGACACAACCATGACTCATAGGGTGACCAAAATTGTTGTGCCAATAAGCTCCGTGGATATAATAACGGTAAGTGCGAGTAGTAAAGTGTAAATTCCACTTAGTATTGGGGTAATCATAATTTCCACCACCATAGTGTTTGACTGGCACTTTGTCTAATATTTTGAATTCTCCTTCTGGTGTATTCATACCACTGACACCACTAGATATTGGGAAAGAATCAAAAAGCTTATTATCAAAATAATAAGACAAATTTTGTTTGGCAATGTCTACTTTTATTATTTTTTCTAATTTTTTTGTTTCTTTATCCAAAGGATCATAGCTAGCAGCTACTTCTGTGCCGTCTAAATACAAATCTCCATCACTATCGGGATTCATCAAACCAGTGCCAAGCACTAGCTCCCATTTGTCATTTAAATAATCTTTATCTGAATCTACTTGAATGAGTTTTTTAGCTTCTCCATAGTGTGGAGAAAAACCAGCCTTTATTTCCACGCCATCATTGTAGCCATCAGCATCTGTATCAGCTTGGTCATACTTGGTAAAATAGATATTAATTTCCTTTTCATCACTCAAGCCGTCAGCATCAGTATCTAAATCCTCAGCCAAAGAAACTAATGGCCAAACTAATAAAAATAAAATAAAAATTATATTCTTTTTCATAGATATAAATTATAGCATAAATTTAAGATTAAATTAATAAAATTAAAAATAGCAGTAATTTTTCTATAATTATCTGCTTGACAAAAAAGTGATTTTGTTCTATATTATATTAATTCTATGTTCACCCCCATCACCATTCACCCTAGACCGTGAAAGGATTCGTCGGATTCAAGGAGGAGCGCTAGTTGAAAAATACTAGCAAAAAAACAAAAGCTAGAGCCAGGAGTTAACTGACATGAAGCACCCCGCTGCCAAGATCGATCACTACCAGGACCTCTTCGCCTTCCTCGGCGTTCCGTTCGAGGACATGGCTGTCGTCATGCCTGATGACGAGGAAGGTGCGGCCCTCTTGGGTCACACCATCCTGAACCAGCCTTGGTTCAAGTCCGAAGAACTCGCTCTGGGTGATATCTTCGGCATCACCGATGCCCTGCGCAGTCTGCGCAAGGAACGCCATCACGACCACGAGAGCGCCCGGCGCTGGTCCTACGCCTGTGCCCTGATCAACGCCCTGCCCAAGGGAGATCAGCGGACCATCTACGGTCGTCTGGTGTTCAACATGAATGCCATCCGGACCCGGACCGAGATCGCTGGCCCCGATGGCCTCAAGCTGGGCTACCACGTCTGGCCCGAGCCGGCCACCACGGCCAATCCCTAGGCTCAGCTGAGCCAGAAGCAAGGACCCCGCCACGTCAGAAACGTGGCGGGGTCTCAAATTTTAAAAAAATTAATATTTACTTCTTTTTCTACGACCAGCCGCATTGCCAAAACGATGCGCTTCATCCCTTACTTTCAGTAAGGTATTTTTAATACTGGTTGATAAATCTTTGAACTGTTTAGCTGTAGTCTGAGGGAAGATCAACTTATCTCCACTATATTTTGAGATGCCGACAATCGGAATATTTATATTATTAGCTTTAAAATATTTATCTATAAAATCAATTTGCGCTTTGCCACCATCTATCATCATCAGATCTGGCCTAGCCCACTCGCTATGTTTTAAACGACGAGACAATACTTCTACTAGTGCACGCAAATCATCACTAGCGGGTGCTTCTTTTATTTTGAAAAGACGATACTGTGCTTTATCCGGCGCGCCAGCGGAAAAAACTACCATGGCACCATAACTTTCTTTACCAGCTAAATGAGAAATATCATAACCCTCTATTCTATTGATACCTCCCAAGACAGAATCTTCATTGGTAATAAGTGAGACATCCTGCAAATGCTTCAAGCTGCGCGCCTGCTCTGGATTTTCAACTAGCAATTTTTTTAACAATTGCTTTTTTTTGCCACTCAGTAATAAACCAATATTTTTGATATTATTTTGATAATCTTTTTTACTGATTTTATCTACACAAGCGCCTGGGCAAAGACCCACTTGATAATCAAAACAAGGTCGGCCAGATGAAACTTGGCAGGTGCTATAAGGGAAAATACGTCTGATAATACGCAAAGCATTTTTTATCAAAGCTTGAGCTTGGTAAGGACCAAAAATATTCACTTGATTTTTGGGAAATTTTTGCAAATCACGACCACGGACTATAATTGGTTTGGCAAAAGCTGTTTTGGCTATGACAATATAAATAAAAGAACGATTATCTTTATCTTTGACATTATATTTTGGCCAGTGTTTTTTTATTAGATTGGCTTCCAAAACTACACTATCTAGTATAGTGTCTGTTTCTTGATATTTTATATCTCTAGCCTGAGAGACCATCTCGGCTATTCTGGCTTCAACATTTTTCAAAAAATATTGAGACAATCTTTTCTTTAACGAGCTAGCGCGACCAATATAAAGAATCTCCCCTGTTTTGTCCAAAAACCTATAAACACCAGGTTGGTCTGGAATATTTTTTATTTTATCTTTTAAAGCCATTATTTTAATTGTTTTTTAAGATAATACCCAGTCAATGATTTTTCATTTTGAGCCAATTCTTCTGGTGTGCCTTTAGCGACAATTTTTCCTCCAGCTTGTCCGCCTTCTGGACCCAAATCTATCAAATAATCCATAGACTTGAGCATATGCAGATTATGCTCAATCACTAAGACTGAGTTGCCTTTATCTACCAACTTGTTGAGTACTTGAAGTAGCAATTCAATATCATGATAATGTAAACCAACTGTTGGCTCATCCAAAAGATAGAGTGAGCGCTTGCCCAAAGTATGAGTCAACTCCCGTGCTAGTTTGATTCGTTGGGCTTCACCACCAGATAAAGTAGTAGCACTTTGACCTAATTGTAGATAACCCAGACCGACTTCTTGTAGCACCTTTAATTTGTCAGTGATGTGATAGTGCCCATCAAAATAATCTAAGGCCTCTTCAATAGTCAATTTCAAAACTTCGGCGATATTTTTGCCTTTGTATTTGACTTGCAAAGTCTCACGATTGAATCTCTGCCCACGGCAAACATCACACTCCACATAGACTGCTGGCAAAAAATGCATTTCAATCAGTTTGGCGCCAGCTCCATCACAAGCCTCACAACGTCCCCCTGGCCGATTGAAAGAGAATCTAGACAAAGTATAAGCTCTTTCTCTGGATTCTGGTAAGAGGGCAAAAAAATCTCTAATCGGGGTAAAAATACCAGTATAAGTAGCTGGATTAGACCGCGGGGTGCGACCAATTGGTGACTGATCTATCACTATGACTTTACTGATATATTCACTACCCTCAATTTTGGTGACATCTTGCAATTTAAATTTACCCGGACGAGCTTTGATAGCACTAAGATTTTTGTATAAAACATCATAGAGTAAGGTTGATTTACCACTACCAGATACACCACTGATACCAACTAGCTTTCGCAGTGGAATACTGACTTGTAAATTTTTCAAATTGTTGGCCCGAGCCCCAATCAATTTTAATTCTTCTCTTTGTTTATCTCGCCTTTTAGGAATATGTATCCGCCTATCACCTACTAGATAATCCACTGTTAAAGATTTTTTGGCATTGGCTTTGATTAATATTTTTTTGGTCTCACCAGCAATGACTATTTCCCCGCCATGGACTCCGGCCAAAGGACCGAGGTCTACTAAATAATCTGAATCCAATATTACCTGTTCATCATGTTCTACTACCACCACACTATTATTTTTACTTTTGAGTGATTGTAAAGTTTCTATCAAACGCTCAGTATCTCTTTCGTGTAGTCCGATAGTTGGCTCATCCAAGACATACAAGGTACGAGAAAGATGCGAACCAATTTGAGAAGACAGTCTAATGCGCTGAGCTTCACCGCCAGACAAAGTATGAGATCTTCTATCTAGAGTTAAATAATTTAAACCTACTTTGAGCAAAAATTCCAAACGGGAAATTATTTCCAAAACTACTGGTTCAGCTACAGCTCTATCTTTGTTTGGCATTTTTTCAAAATAATTTTCAAAAAAACGATTGGCTTCATTAATTGGCATGGAGCTAATCTCTTGAATATTTTTTTTATTAATTTTTACTGACAAGGCTTCAATACGCAGCCGCTTACCCTGACAAGTCGGACAGTCACCTTGATCGTCCCAGCTTTCCATACCTAGACCGTGGCAAGTCGGACAAGCACCATGAGGACTATTAAATGAAAATAATCTTGGCTCCAACTCTGGAAAAGCAAAATTATCATTGGCACAAGTCCACTGAGAAGAAAGTAAAAATTCTTTGGCTTTAGTCATGCCATCAAAAAGCACAATCACTATACCTTGACTATAATCCAAAGCATTTTCTATAGCTTCACTCAAGCGACTTTTATCACTGAGCATCACTTTATCTACAATGATATCTATATCGTGTTTGCTATAACGAGCTAATTTTATTTTGTCATGCAAATTATGTAATTTACCATCTACTCGCGCCTGACTATAACCTAAGGCTAAATAATCATAGAGCAACTGATAATATTCTCCTTTGCGACCTCTAACTACTGGTGAGAGTATAGTCACATATTCTTGTTTATTTTCCTTGGCTGAGACTTCAATGATATCTACCATCTGATCCACTGCCAATTTTTCTATTTTAGCTCCACAGACCGGACAAAATACTTCACCCAAACGAGCATAGAGTACTCTGAGATAATCATAAATTTCCGTCAGTGTACCGACTGTTGATCTAGGGTTATGACTCAAAGCTTTTTGATCAATAGAAATAGCTGGCGCTAAGCCAATTATTTCATCGACATCAGCTGGCTTCATTTGACCCAAAAACTGCCGAGCATAAGGAGATAATGATTCAATATAGCGACGTTGGCCTTCGGCAAAAATAGTATCAAAAGCCAAAGAAGACTTACCACTACCACTGACGCCAGTTATTACCACTAGCTTATTGTGTGGGATAGTCAAGTTTATATTTTTAAGATTGTGCACCCTAGCCCCTTTGATGATTATATTTTCCTCCATGTTATTTTCTTTTAACTTTTGTTTCATTTTCTATACCCAAAAAACTTTCAATTTTTTTGCTAATTGTCTGCGGTTTAATATTATGTTTTTGATTATAAGCCAGCTGAATAATTCTTCTTCTATTTACCTCCTCTACTGCCCTTTTAATAGAGCCCGTCATACGATCAGCGTAGAGAATCACTACTCCGCGCACATTTCTAGCTGTCCGACCCATGATTTGAATCAGCGAAGTATCACTACGCAAAAAACCTTCCCGATCAGCGTCTAAAATAGCCACTAGAGAGACTTCTGGTAAATCCAAACCTTCTCGTAGCAAATTAACACCCACTAAAACATCAAATTTGCCCGTGCGAAAATCCATCAAAATATCTGTTCGCTCAATAGTCTTGATATCCGAATGAATATAATTTGATTTGATTTTTTTCTTTTTCAAATAAGCATGGAGATCTTCCGCTTGCCGCTTGGTCAGAGTATTGACTATCACTCTTTCTTTTCTTTTGGCCAATCTGATTATCTCGTCGACAATATCATCTATCTGACTGCGATTAGTAGTTTTATTAAAGACTGGACGGATATCAATAGGCGGATCTACCAAGCCCGTTGGTCTAATTACTTGTTCTACAATTTGTTTGGAATTTTTTAATTCCCAATCACCTGGAGTGGCCGTCGTAAATATTATCTGCCCGACTCGCTCTTTGAATTCTTCAAAACGCAATGGTCGATTGTCTAGCGCTGAAGGTAGTCGCCAGCCATATTTGGCTAGAGTTTCTTTGCGACTTTTATCTCCAGCATACATACCTCTGATTTGAGGCAAGCCAATATGTGATTCATCAATAATAGTCAAAAAATCCGCTTGACCATTTTTGACTGGGAAATAAGCTAGTAATGTATCTGGTGCTTGACCAGTCAACTTGCCAGTCAAATGACGAGAATAATTTTCTATACCGTGACAATAACCCAGTGAAGTCATCATTTCCATATCAAAACGAGTGCGTCTTTCTAACCTTTCATATTCCAAATAAAGCTTGTTTTTTTCAAAAAACCTCAATCTTTCTTTGAGCTCATCTTTGATATCTTGAATGGCTCGAGCTATTTCTGGCTGAGAAGACACAAAATGCTTGGGTGGAAATATCAATATCTCTTTGACTTCTTCTTTGATTTTTTTGGTCAATTTATCCACTACGGCGATTGAACTAATTTTTTGTTCACTCAATTCTATCCGATAGACCAATTCTTCTGAGGCCAATCTGATTTCAAAGACATCACCCCTGACTCTAAAAAAACCTCTTTTTAATTCTCCGGGTGTCCGGTTAAATTGCATTTTGACCAATTGTTTTATAAAATCACCGCGGACAATACTTTGACCTAAAGCCAAACGGAGCGAATGCTCCATATAATTTAGGGGAATACCAAGGTTGTATATGCAAGAGACTGAAGCCACAATAATAACATCTTTTCTGGTCAATAAGGCACTGGTAGCCTGATGGCGTAAACGATCTATTTCATCGTTTATCATAGCTTCCTTTTCTATATAAGTATCAGACACTGGCATATAAGCCTCGGGCTGATAATAATCATAATAAGAAACAAAATAATTGACTGAATTCTCAGGAAAAAAGTTTTTGTATTCACGATAAAGCTGAGCCGCTAAGGCTTTGTTGGGGGCAATGACCAAAGTTGGCTTGTTGTAATTGGCTATGACATTGGCCATGGTAAAAGTCTTGCCCGAACCAGTCACACCCAAAAGAGTTTGATAGTTGTCCCCTTTTAATAAGCCTGTAGTGAGCTTACTAATAGCTTGAGGTTGATCACCAGCTGGTTCAAAATTGGATTTTAATTTAAATATTTTATCTGACATAATATAAAATCAGTAACATATTTTATACCATATTTTTAAAGCTATGTAAACTAGCTAAGGGCAAACAAAAATAGCTCCTAGCTTGTAAAAACTAAATATATTAACTACTAATAATGACCAATATTTTTTATATACGGAGAAAATTATTTCTGGCGATTGTTTTTATTGGCCAGCTGTCCGCAAGCGGCGTCTATATCCTGACCAAAACTATAGCGCTGAGTAACTGCTATACCAGCTTGCTCTAGAGTATTTCTGAAAGTCTCGATAGTTTTTTTATCTGATGCTTTGAAAACATCAGTCGGATTATAAGCTATTAAGTTGACCATATATAGAGGCTTGTTCATCAATTTGGCCAATTGTTGAGCTAGAACCACACTATCATTTACTCCTTTGATCATCAAATATTCAAACATAACTCGACGGCCAGTTTTGGCAATATAATTATCAACCGCCTCAAACAAATCATTTAGTGGCCAGCGCTTAGCAATTGGCATCAACTCTAGACGCAATTTTTGATTGGGAGCATGCAAAGATATAGCTAGATTGATTTGCAGTGGCTGATTGGCTAATTTTTTGATACCAGTCACTACTCCGCTAGTAGAAATAGAAATATGCCGAGCGCCAATACCTAAATCTTGATTGAGATAAGAAATAGCTTTGAGAGTTTTATCATAATTTAAAAATGGCTCCCCCATGCCCATAAAAACTACGTTGGATACCCGACTGTCTTCTTCTTTGAGTAAACGAGAAAAAAATAATACTTGCTCCAACATTTCCTCTACTTCCAAATTTCTTTTTAAACCCAATTTGCCAGTGGCACAAAAAGTACAAGCCAAAGGACAACCAACCTGAGTAGATACACAGACAGTGTGACGACCATCTTTGTGCGACAGCATGACAGTTTCAATTTGCAAGCCATCAGCTAAAGTAATCAAGGCTTTGGTAGTTTTGGTGTCTCGCGAAGCAAAAATCTGCCCATCAATCTCTAGGGGGCATTCTTTATTTAATTTTTCTTTTATATCTTTGGAAAGATTGCTAGCCTCTGACCAATTGCTAGCCAATTTTTTGAATATGGCATCTTTGGCCTGCTCAATCCGATATTTGGGTTGATCTTCCAAAATTTTATATAATTTTTCTAGATTCATATTTTAAATTAAATTTATTGATATATACATCACAAAAATTTTTCAATAGTTTTTCTAGTAGCTTCAGCTCCTTCAAACAAAAAAGCTTTAAAGCCCAAATCTTTAGCTACGTCCACATTTTTTTGAGAATTATCAAAATAAAAACATTCCTCAGCTGATAAATTATTTTCTGTCAGGACATTTTGATAAGCCATTTTATCTGGTTTTACAAAACCAGTTTGCCAAGAATAATATATTTTATCAAAAATATTTTCTAAAAAAGAAAATAATTGCTGATAATGTTTGGCTCGCTCCGAAAAATTATTGGACAAAATAAATATTTTAAGACCCCACGCTTTTAATTCTTTGGCCAAATCTATCATGGCCTGATCTTCTTTTTCGGCTTTAAACCAAAAATCAAAAAATTGTTCTGAGCTCAGATTAATTTGCCATTTATCTAGATACTCCTGCCAATATTTAAAACTATCACCCGTCTGAGAGCGACGAGCTTTGACTAAAACATCTTTTAAGGCTGGTATAAACTCTTCTTTAGCTATACCAAATTCAGCCTCAAACCTATCACTAAGATAAGGGCTTTGAACAAAGACACCATTTAAATCAAATATTACTGCTGTTATCATATGACTATTAAAACTCTTTTATCTTAACATATTTTTTGTAAAAAGGAGAGAGCCGCGAACATGTCCGCGGCTCTCTGGAAGGCAATGGCGCTGATAGCGCCTAGAATGGTCCGCAATGATTTACGGACTGTTCTCACATACATCACATTTTCCATCCTCGCCGATGGTTCCATGAAAGCAGAGATCGCACTGCTTCTCGCTGAGGCTGACCGATCGCAACAAGTTTTCTGCCTCAGAGACCTGAGGCTTGGGCTTGGCATTGCGCTGGCCGCCATCCAGATCGAGAGTGTGCTGGTGGTGGCACCGCCAGCAGACGCCCGTCTGCAAATTGACCAAACCACCACAAGTGCAGTGGTTGCCATTGAAGATGCTGGGCGTCCTGGACCTCGAGGGTTCATGAGGACCATATTGGAGTACGTCGTCAAAATCATTCATGGACTTTTCCTCCCTGAAGTATGGGGTGATTGCTTCCAGTAAGCAGATTACATCATAAATTATCAAATTTGTCAATTATACCAAAAAACAAGACAGATAGTCTTGTTTTCTATATTTATTAGCTAATTTAAAATAACTATTCCCCTACCAGAGAAAGGCTTTGAGCAATTTTGTCTATAACACTATCCAAATCAAAAGTTTCTCTTTCTCCTTTGCAAGCGCTTTTCTGTGTATCATCATAATTGTCACACTGAGGGTATCTAAGAGCAAAAGTAATATTGATCAATTTTCCGTCTCTCACTCGGCTATAAGTATAATCAGTAAAGACACTACCCGCTGCTCCTTCACTAGTAGCGGTGACACAATATGTCCGGTCATCAACTTGGCGTTCCATAGTTCTGTCTGGCAAGCTACTACCAGCCTCAGTCACTGGGCACTTATAAGCCATATTTGATAAGCTGACTCTTGGTGGCCAAGTTTGGCTACTAATAAAATTGGCACTTAATTTTTCAGGATAAAGCCAGCTGATTTTTTGTTCCTTATCTTCAAATGTCAGCCAATTACTCAGTTCAGCCCTAATATTATTTTCATTGAAGTTTTTATTTATGTTTTCATTGCTAGCTGAATTACTTTTGAAAAAAGCTAAATAAAGTAAAGCTAAAACCAGTACTACTATAAAGCCAATTGTTCTGCCTAAATAAATTTTTTTTATATTCATATATTATTTAACAAAACCAGTACAATTCCACTTTAACTCTGCTTGTTTAGTTTCTTCACTTAACACACAAGCCGGACTACAACCTTGTTTAACTGTATTTAAATTAGCCTGAAACGACCAATTTTTGCTTTTAGCATTATAAGTGCCCGGTGTTAAAGACTCACCTCCCTTAATACAAGTTTGCTCAGCCATAGCTCTGGCTTCTGCTTCGGTCATACTAGATTTTAACTCTGGGCAAGGAGCAAATTGACAGTTTGGACCACTGCGGCCAACATAAGATCCATCTGGACACTCTTTGGCCTCCATAGTGCAGACAATATCATTTTCATTATTATTTTCATTGACATTACTAGCTGGTGCACTTTTGAAAAAATAAAAATATAAGCCTACTAGAATTAACACTACGATAAAGCCAATAGCACGGCCAACAAAAAATTGCTTAAGATTCATAATTTTATATTTTATGTTTATTAAATTTTCTTATTGCAAACAAAATCGGTAAAATAAAAGTAACTACATAATACACATAAACATCCAGCTTATAATAATCACTAGAATTAAACATTTTGACTATAAAAATATAATCTAAGAGCATAGCTACAATTGTCCAGATGACACCTAAACCAATATAACAGCCAAATGAATCTCTTTTGATTTTTTTGGCTAGGATCCAAAGAGTAATGATAATACCTAGTGGCATGACATACCAGCCAATCTGCTCTTTGGGGACAAAAGCAAAAAATACCAGGCCCAAAATATAGCCTATGAGCCACAGAATAAACCCCCAAAATAGGGTGTTTAATAAAATTTTTCCTTTGTTTTTTTTCATAGAGTTATTTTTAAAAAAATAATTTAAAAATTTCCTTATCCACCAACTCTGGTCTTTGAGTGGATAATTTTTGTAAAATCTGAAAAAGCTTTTTTAAGCCAACTATTCGTTTATTCAATTCAACTAATGGCAAAGATTGTATTTGTCCATCTTTTTCAAGATCTAACCAAATTTGCATGGGTGCCATACTTTGAGCCAATGATTCAATTTGTTCACTACTGAGTACCGGCATTTGGCGTCCGGTAGCTTGACTGGCAGCCGCGACAACTTCGCCAAATTTGGAAGCAGTTTGTAGACCAGATTGATTTGTCGGTATTTTGGCAGCATAAATTTTTTTTATTTTATCTAATGGATATCTGTTTTGCCAAAAAATGTTTCTATGACCAATATATAAATCATTCAAAAACCATCGAGAAGTAATAAGAACTAAAATTATGAAAGTAAAGAAAGTTATAGTTATCACTAGACCAAGACTACCTGAGATACTATGTACTAAAAAATCAAGAGCAGTTAGTATAACTGTCCACAAAAGAATATATTCATAACGTGGCTGCTGAGAAAAATTTTTTGTTGTTGATGATGTCATAAAATTTATTTTAATGTTTTTTAGCTACCAATAAACTGGAAACTTTTTTCAAAACCCAAGCCAAAGCTACAAATATCACTAAATATAAAACAGTAGCTAGCCAAGCTGGAATGTACTTATAAAGCATATCATAGCGATAAAGAAGCGGCCAATGAAGCAAATATATTTCATAAGAATAAAGTCCAAATAGTGAAAATATCTTCCAATCAAACTTTTTGATTAAAAAAACTACAAGTACTGCCAGTAGCGTCAACAAACTAGTCAACTGCTCTCTCATCGGTTTGTCGCCGACATTGGAGTGATAAGCAGTGTAAGCTACTACAAATAGTAGTGAGAAAAAAATAACATAATAAATCATTTTCTTAGTAAAGCTCTGATGATTTAATATTGTCTTAATAGTTTTAATAATACTAATCCATCTATTTCTATTAAAATACAATCCAGCTATAAGCACTCCTAATGGAAAGGCTAAAAGATGAACTTTATAGAGCTTTAATACATCTACTGAATTTACTGTGTTATAACGCAAAAGATAATAAGAAATAAAATAAATAATAATAGCTGTCAGCCAATAATACTTTTTGGAAAAGACCAAAGGAAATATCAGATAATAAAACAAAATAAAAGAAAAATACCACAAAGGCGAATTCAAATCACTAGCCAAGTCAGCTACCGGAAACCAACCCAAAAATGAATGCCAGATATAAGTCCAGCTATAAGTACGGCTCAATATAAAATAATCCAACAATAAAAAAACCACCAAAACTATCCACATAGGAATAAATAATTTGGCCAAACGTTTTTTGTAAAATTGAAAAATAGATAAAGACTTGGACAAGGCACTACTAGCCAAACCGTAGCCAGATAAAAATAAAAACAAATTGACCCCTACTCCAGCTGAAATAGACAAAGGAAATAAAAAGCGATGATCACTAACCAAAAAATAACCAATATGACCAAAGATTATCATCAAAGTAGCCAAACCTTTTAACTCTTGGGAAACTGCCTGAGAAAAAAACTCCTGACTAGCTTTTGACCTGATAGTCAATAAAAGTGTTATTATAAAAATAACAATAAAAATGTTCGTTGAGAGAACTGGATTATTTATAAATATTTCCATATATTATTTGCGCCCAAATATCATAACCCAAAGCTGAGGGATGAAATAAATCCGACGCATAATACTTATTGTCTTTATTAAACTCTTCTAAAGTCACTTTTTCTAAATCAATATACACGAGATTATACTTATCAGCTAGCTCTTTGATGATAGTATTATAGTCGCTAGTTTTTTGTCTAAAATAATAATTATAAGGTGGCCACAATAATTTGTCAGTGCCAATATTTGGCAGTCCCAAAATATATATTTCTGCTTTGGTAGTAGTAGTTAATTTTTCTAAAATATAATCATAATTTTTTTTGAATTTATCTAAGCTGATATTGCCGTGGACATCATTGGTGCCAATCAATATTGTGATCATATCTGGCTCAGCTGAAATAGCTTGACTTAGTTGATTGCTTATCACTTGACTAGTCTTTGCTCCTGGAAAAGAAAAGTTTTTTAAGCTAATAGTCTTGTCACTAGCGGCAGCGATTTTCTCAGCCAATAAATAGGGATAAGAATCTTCGTATTTATCTACCCCCACCCCAGAAGCCAAGCTATCCCCCAAGGCTACATAAATAAAATCCACAGAATTTTCTTGGCTACTAGTAATGGTATAATCTATATGCCTATCAGTTGGTCTGAGGTCAGTGTGCCCGAGCTTATAGTAGATAGAAAAATGGGCTAAATATAGATAAATAGCCAATCCTAAAACTACAATTAAAGCTACTAAGATTTTTTTGTTTTTAAGAATTTTATTTTTCATATTTTATTTCTTTTCTATTTTTACATAATGCCTATAGTAACCCAGAAAATTGCTAATCAAAAATGATGTTTCCATGATAGCGGCCATAGGTGAGAATATAATAATATTATAGACTATAGCTATAGATGTGCCTAGCATCATTATCCTCCTCATCAATTTGTCATTGGCTTGAAAATTACCAGTGATGATTACTAAGGAAGCAATATAAATAACCAAGTCGGTGAGAAATTTGTAGGTAAATAGCAATGATAAAGTATTTAAGCCTATAAAAATAAATAAATATTTTTTGTTTGGCTTAAAATAAGAAACAATAAACCTAATAGCTGATATAAACACTATCACTCCAGCGGCGCTTTTACCTAGTAAAAAATAGTGAGTACTTATCAAAGTAGCCGAGATTGTAAAACATACAAAAGTATATTTTCTTTTTTTAAACTGAAAACTCAAAAAATCAAAAATCATTGCAATAAAAACTGCAATTTGGGAAAGAATAAATAGAAGAGTAATTTCCGGCATGTTATTTTTTAATAAATTTCATGGAAATAGAATTGACACAGTGACGCATATTTTTGGCAGTTAATTTTTCACCCAAAAACAAATGCCCCAAGTGTCCCCCACAATTGGCGCAAGATATTTCAGTCCTGTGTCCATCGGCATCGGGAGTTTTCTTGACCGCGCCTTTTATTTCATCATCAAAGCTGGGCCAACCACAAGCGGACTCAAATTTGTCTTGAGCATAATATAGTTTAGCTCCACATTGACGGCAGACATAGACACCCTCCTCTTTGGTATTTACATATTCACCCGTAAAGGGTGCTTCGGTGCCCTTATCTATAATCACGCGTTTTTCTTCCTCGGATAATTTATTCATGTATTTTTATTTTTCTTTATTTCCTCTAATATTTTAGCACCTAGTGGCCGACACTGACAATTTTTAGCGTGCGCCAAATGCCAATCTACTTTTTGGTCTAAGCTAGGATTTTTTGGCATTTTGTGTTTGAGGTGCCAAGTGGCATTTAGTTTGGAGGGCATGCTATTTCAATTTATTTATTTTTTTAGGAAAAATATTTTTACCTAATTCTATTGTCAATTCAGATAAAGCAAAAGAAAATAAAAATATACTAACAAATAAAATTATAACGCTTAACCATGGTACTATAACACCATTAATAAACCCCGGCCCCTCTGCTTTAGATATTCCATAGCCAACTAATAATAAAATACTAGTAAACACCATAAAAGATCCTATTTGATTCGTGGATAATTTTGTTTCTTTAGAATTTATAGATAAAATAGAAGCTCCACCTAAAAAAGAAAAAACCATGAATTCCCAAACATAATTTTTCAAATCATCAGGAAAATTTAACACACTTATAAAAGATATAAAAATACAAAGCGTCAAAAAAGATTTACTAATGTATTTAATAATTTTTGAATCTATATTACTAAAAATATTTTTCATATTAAAATTATTTACTAGTATTTCTAGCTTCTTTACGGGCTTCTTTTCTAGCCTCAGTTTTTATTTTAGCTTTCTGCTCATGGCAATGATATTCATTATATTCAAGCCCCCATTTTTCTGTACAGTTTGTATAACAAGTATGACATCCTTGAGTATCTGTTCTACCAGGATGAGCATGGGCTATTGGTGATATTACAAAATTAGCCACTAGCAAAATTAAAAACAAAAATTTAGATTTATTCATAGTTCTATGGCATTAATGTAAGCCCAATAACTAGGGCCGTACCTAAAATCACTGATGATAAAATCATAGCCACTGATTTATTACCAGATTTTATTTCTTCCCATTCATTTATAGGAGTAATCCAAGAAAAAACTTTTACCAAAATTCCAAGCGAAATTGCCATAGAAATCGCCCCAGTAATAGCCCAACCAAAAGTGATTAAATACTCTTTTAAAATTTGCATATTTTTATAATAAATTATTATATTTACTTTGAAATTTTAACATCAGTGCAGAGGCGGTTAGAGGGTGAATGCCCAAGCCCAAAACACCTTAGATTAATTTTTTACGGTAGTGTTGCAATACGGATGGGTTATTTGTCCATTGTCTATGTTTCCTAACCCTCCATCCTCTTTGCGATTTATATGGTCTATGGTAATCGAATTTACGTGAAGATGCCCATTACAGATTTTACAGCGTGTAGCATTTTTCAACGCATCTTTAATAAAGACAGCAGATTTTCTTTCCTTAGTAAATTCTCCAGACTTTACAATGTCTATAGCTGGATGCGAAGTTTTTAAATATTTGTATTTAGGTATTTTAACAATACCCTCAATCATTTCCTTGATTGTCTCACCAGCTCCAAGCATTTCTATACAATCCATGTAAAAATCTTTAATATGAACGTAACTCTTCATGGCTTGTCTATAATGCCTATTAATGTCCTGAATCAAATAATCATAACTTAATAATAATTCTTCAAATTTATCTCGCACTTTAATAAACTTATTAAATTCATTTTTATTTTCGAGTTCCTGTATAAAAGTAGCTATAGCATAAAAAGATGCGGTTTTATGTCTTCCGTCAGATGAATAAAAATAAACTGCTGGATGAAGACCTAAAGAAGAAGGATGCACACTATTAATTCTCCAAGCTATTTTGCGAACGTTTTTAAGATATTTGAGTGTTTCTTCTCCATTCAAATCATCATTAATTTTATCTTTAAAATCAAGTGGAATGACATTCGTGATATTAATAAAATCAAATATAAGAGGAAGTGCTTGGGTAGATGATATTTTACCAGCTATTGGTAAATAATCTAACGACTTTATCGGGCTTTTTAGAGGAGGAGAAAACAAAATTTTGTTGATTTCTTCAGAAATTTCTTGAATCGTCTTCTGATTTTCGGCAGAAAATTCTGACCAATATTTATGGCCACTACCAGCCCTGATAATTGCTCGCGCTGCTATGCAATTTCCTTTTTTTCTCGATTGAAGTAATTTTATTTCCGTATTATTTAACGGGACCCCCTGTTGATTTATCTTAAAAAAAGATTGTTCTGCCTTTTTGGCATTACCAGAAATCCACTGAACTTGAAGAGAATGTGCTCCGAGATTTTTTGCAATTTTGATGTACTCGGAATTCGGATTACTACTATTTGTTGATTCAATTATATCCTTGTATGCCCCTAGGTTTTTGTTGATATATTTTCTTGCGTTATTAGCTATTTCTTTTTGATCTTCGGATATAGCGTTATTATAAAACTTTAAAGACGCATCACCATCCCCATAATCATCAAGTATCCATGAAGTTAATGCACTTAATCTATGGGCTCCATCAATAACAAAATAAAAACCTGATTGACTTCTCCATAAAATAATAGAAGGAATTAAATCTCCATCAATAAAACTTTTAATAAAATCATAATTTTTTTTAATATCCCATTCGCTTGTTTCTCGTTGAAAATCTGGTTTTCTGAGAAAAGGATAAAATAAATTTGTTTGATAACTGCTAATCGTAATTTTATCAAAATAATTTAAAGAATTATCAGCACCTGCACTTTCGAAATCAGCGCGTGGAATGAGTGCATCTAGGTTTACTTTTGACATATATTTATATTGTTAGTTTCCGTAGCGTATGTGGAGGAAACACTATATTTCTACTTATTTAATAAATAAATTCACCTTTATTATGCTACCCTAGGCCTCAAAAGTCAAACAAAAAAGCCCCTATAAAATAGGAGCTTAATTTTGGCTATTTTTTAGTCTTATTGGCCAGATATTTACCAACTTCGCATATTTCCATAAAATTGGCTTCTCCTCCGATATTTATATCACTAGCCAAAAATATGACTTTGTCCTGAGCTTTTAATCTCCCCGTTTTGACTAAATACCTAAATAAATCAGTAATAAATTTTTTGTGGTTTTCTTCTTTTTTGACGTAGTGAGCATTGATACCATAAGTCAAAGCCAGCTGACGAGCCACTGTCTTGTCAAAGCATTTTACAAATACTGGTATGCGCCCCCTGTGAGCGGCAATTACCTCGGCTGTAAAACTGCTAGATGAAGCCATAATAATTTCTGAAATATCCAAATCCTTGGTAGCATCAATAGCCGCTTTGATCAGATAGTTGGCGACGCTATTTTTGCTTTTTAGGATTGGCAAATTACCATAGCTATATTCTTCACTACTAGCTTCCACTCGGCGGACAATCCTAGACATTATTTCCACTGCTTCTATGGGGTAGTTGCCATTGGCACTTTCCTCTGACAGCATGACGGCATCAGCACCGTCTATGACAGCATTGGCCACATCACTGACCTCAGCCCGAGTCGGACGAGGATTATTGACCATAGACTGGAGCATCTGCGTAGCGACTATGACTGGCTTGTGGCTGGCAATACATTTTCGGATGATTTCTTTTTGAATCAGGGGGATTTCTTCAGCGGCTATTTCTATACCTAGGTCACCACGAGCAATCATAATGCCATGAGCGTGCTCTAGTATTTCATCAAAATTTTTGACACCTTCTACATTTTCAATTTTAGCAATTATTTTTATCGGACTTTTATATTTATTCAAAATCTTTTGAATACTGATGATGTCCTCTTTGTTTCTGACAAAAGAATGGGCAATAAAATCAATTTTGTGTTTAATGGCAAAATTTACATAGTCTTTATCTTTTTTACTCAAAGTCGGCAAATCAATATGCACTCCTGGCACATTGACGCTTTTATGTGATTTGATAAAGCCATTGTTTATAACCTCACAAATCAGATAATCTGAATTTTTCTTTTTTATTTTTAATCCCATTTTGCCATCATCAATAAATATAACAGCATTAATAGGCATATCTTTATGGAAATTAGCATAATTTACATAGATTTTGTCTCGGCTGGATTTTAAGCTAAGAGCAGTGCCAGCCATTTTGACTATATCCCCTGTTTGATAGCTCAAATCCTCGTCTATTTGAGTAACTCTGATTTCTGGGCCTTTGGTGTCTATCAAAATAGCCAAACGATCAGAAACTTTCCTGATATTGTTTATCACCTTCAAAGATTCTTTTTTATCTTGATGGGCAGTATTTAAACGCATGACATCTACTCCGGCTTCGTTTAAGTCAGTGATAAACTTTGGGTCAGATTTGCGACCAATAGTAGCGACGATTTTTGTTTGCTTTTTTCTCATATTTATATTTATTTATATTAATGACTGACCAGTCATTTCTTTGGGAATATCCAAATCTAAAATGTTTAAGATAGTGGGAGCGATATCGCTTAGGTTGCCAGAAGATCGATTGATACTATTGTACTTATCAGAAACTAGATAAAATGGCACTGGATTCAGAGTATGAGCAGTCATCCGCTGATTTATCTTGGGGTCATATGTTTCTTCAGCATTGCCATGGTCAGCGCTGATCAGTAGCTGATAGCCCTGCTCTAGCGAAGCCTGAGCTATTTCACCCAGTGCAGTATCGACTGCTTCCACTGCTTGGACAATAGCGGGAAAATTACCAGAGTGTCCGACCATATCGCAGTTGGTCAAATTGACAGCGATAAAATCATATTTATCATCTTTGATAGCTTGCACCACTGCACTAGCAATTTCTTTGGCTTTCATTTCTGGTTTCTCATCATGGGTAGCAATATCTTTGTTGCTATCTATCATTATCCTATCTTCACTTTCAAAAGCTTCGTATTTTTGAGCATTAAAGAAAAAAGTTAAATGCGAAAATTTTTCTGTTTCAGTGACTTTTAATTGTTTGAGTCCATGACTTGATACTACTTCTGACAGACAATGACTGATTTCCTCTGGCTCATAGGCTACTCGGACATCAATATCATCGTCATACTTAGTCATTGAGACATATTTTAAGTTGTCTATTTTTTCGGCCAAGATTCTTTTGGTAATTTGTCTGGCTCTGTCTGCTCGGAAGTTGGCAAAAATCACCGCATCGTTGGCAGCGATAAGTCCTTCTGATTCTTCTTCAAATTCTATAGAAGCTGGCTCAATAAATTCATCAAAATTTCCGGCCTGATAATTGTGTTCAATAATATCGTGAGCAGTTTTAAATTTCAAAGCTGAGCCTTTGGTCATTACCAAAAAATGTTTTTCTATTCTATCATGATTGTTGTCTCTATCCATACCCCAGTAGCGACCACCCAGCGAAGCAATTTTCCCCAGTCCTTCAGACTGCAAAAAATCTTCTAGCTCAGTGATATATCCTTTGGCACTTTGCGGAGCCACATCACGACCATCAGTAAATAAATGCAAAAATACTTTGGCTACCCCGTGAGCTTTGGCTGCTAAGATCAAAGCTTTTAAATGCTCCACGTGGCCATGCACTCCGCCATCGCTAATTATACCTTTGATATGCAGAGAGCTCTGATGCTCTTTGACATGCGCAAAAGCTTCCAAGATGGCTGGATTGGTTTCTATCTCTTTATTTTTGGCCGCCTTGTTTATCTTGACTAGATTTTGGTAAATTATCCGACCGGAGCCAATTACTAAGTGATTGGCCTCTGATGTGCCCATTTGCCCTTCTGGCAGTCCTATAGCCTCTCCGGCTGCCTCTAATATAGCAAAAGGATACTTGGCCTGAAAAGAGTCTAGATTTGGAGTCTTAGCTGTGTAAATAGCATTGTGTTCTGTAGCCTGACTATAGCCCAAGCCGTCACAAATTATTAAAATTACTTTATTTTTCATATTTAAAAAGGGAATTTTTTCAAAATAGCTTTAGCACCTAATTCTTTTTCAATTTTTAGCAAACGATTGTATTTGACTGTGCGCTCGCTTCTAGCTGGCGCGCCAGTTTTTATCTGCCCTGTACCCATAGCTGTAGCCAAATCAGCGATAAAGTCATCCTCTGTTTCTCCACTACGATGAGATATGACAGCGGTCATATTATTTTTTCTAGATAGTAAAATTGCTTCAATTGTTTCACTTAGTGTGCCGATTTGATTTAATTTTATCAAAATTGAATTGGAAGATTTTTGAGCTATACCTTTTTCTAGTCGCTTGATATTGGTGACATACAAATCATCCCCGACAATTTGGACTTGATTGTTTGTCTTAGCCAAGAAATTTTCAAAACCCTGCCAATCATCTTCACTAAAAATATCTTCCAAAGTTTTTATTGGATATTTTTCCATAATACCAAGATAAAAATCACTGAGCTCAACACTACTGATAGTTTTGGCTTCTTTTTTTAGTTCATACATACCATCTTTGTAGAACTCAGTGGCAGCAGCATCAATACCAAAGACAATATCTTGACCTAGCTGGTAGCCAGCGCTAGTAACTGCTTCTGACATCAGCTCAAAAGCTTCGCTATTTGATTTTACAGCGGGGGCAAAACCACCTTCGTCTCCGACACTGATTTGATAATTTTTATTTTTTAGAGTTTTCTTTAGCTGAAAATAAATTTCGGCACACATCCTGACGGCTTCAGTAATATTTTTGGCGCCAATAGGCAGGATCATATACTCCTGAATATCAGTGGCCCAGTTGGCGTGTTTACCACCGTTCATAATATTCATCATCGGCAGTGGCAAATAATAATTGCCATCAAAATCTGGATTGAATTTGGCTAAATATTGATACAGTGGTTTTTTTTCTGAGACAGCTTGAGCGCGAGCAGTAGCCAGAGATACGGCCAAGATGGCATTGGCTCCCAAATTAGCTTTGTTCTCTGTAGCATCTAGCTCAATCATTATTTTATCAATCTCGTTTTGCTCGGAGGCCTCCTGACCAATCAAAGCTGGGGCAATTTTGCTTTCAATATTAGCAATAGCTTTTAAAACTCCTAGGCCATTGTAACGCTTTATATCACCATCACGTAGTTCTACTGCTTCATAGCTACCAGTCGATGCCCCAGATGGTACAGCGGCTGAACCACAAGAGCCATCTTCCAAAACTACAGTGGCTTCAATAGTGGGATTGGAGCGACTATCCAAAATTTCTAGAGCAGAGATTGATTTTATCTTCATACTTTTATAATAAATACTTAAATTTCTTAGCTAAAGGCCTAAAAATATTGCTTAATTTTCCCACTTTTAAAGCCAAAAGTCAACCCAGTAAAAATTAAAAACCCAAAGGATCTGTCCGCTTGGGTTTAAAATAAATAATATATTTATTTAAAATAAAAAATAATTATAACAGCCACTTAGCTACCAAAAGATAAATAGTAACACTAGTCAAATCTTGAACAATAGTAGCAATTGGACCGCTAGCATTAGCTGGATCAAAACGTAAACGACTAAAAGCATAAGGAATAAATAAGCCAGTGATAATAGAAGATAAAATAGCCAAAAACATAGCTAAACCCAAAACAAAAGCTAATAATAAATTTCCGTAAAAAAGTAAAGTCGCTGCAAAAATTAATATGCTTATAATTATGCCCAGAAAAAATATAACCCTAAATTGGCGTAAAGAATAAATTAAAAATTTAATTTTTGGGTTTATAGCCAAATCTCTGATGATAAAAAATCCAATTTGTGTCCCAACCGCACTAGCCATATAAACCACCAAAGGAATAAAAGCAGCCAAGATGATATTTTCTGATAAAGTAGTTTCAAATAAAGCAATAACTTGAGCAGCCAAAATACCTCCCACTAGACCAAGCACCAACCATGGCAAACGGTGTTTTAAGGAAGCCACTAAAGACATAGAAGTGACATCATCTATATTAATTTTATGATGACCTACACCGGCAAAGTGCAAAATATCCTCTTGGGATTCTTGATAAAGAGTATTTAAAATAGTATCACTCAAAACTGCACCCAAAAATTTACCATCTTTATCTATAACTGGTATGGCCTTTAGATTATTTTTTAAAGCCAAATAAGCTACTCTTTCCCGATCAGTATGGGGATGAGCTGTAATCAGCTCTTTGACCATGACTTCTGAAATATTGCTATTTTTTGGCTGTCGGAAAATTTCTTTAATAGACAAAGCGCCTTTGAGTAGGCCTGTTTTGCTAAGCACATAAACATAATTTATAGAATCCAACTTCCTAACATTTTTGAGCAAATATTCCTCTACTGTGCGAATAGTATTTTCTGGACTGACTACAGGTACTTTATCCGTCAAAATATTAGCAGCGGCGTCTTTGTGTAAATTGTTTAATAAATTTTTGTCCATAGCTTTATTTTAAATTATAAGTATATTTTACTCCCTTTTTGAAAATAGACAAAGCAAAAAATAATTTTGGCTTTTTCTTAAACAAAAAACTAGCCCCGGATCTGCGCAGATCCGGGGCCGGTCAGGTCTAGCTCGTGAGCCAGGCCTAGACCAAGATACTGCCGGCCGCGATGTAGCGACTGGCGAAAACGATGGTGATGACCATCAGGGCGGTGATGAAGCCGCCAACCAGCACCTCGGTGAAGAGGCGTTCACCTTCGGCCAGCTGGGCCATCTTGCTCCGATGTGCCTCTCTGTTGTAGAGGCAGAGAGAAGCACCGGCGTAGACCAGCCGGAAAGGGCTGAAAATGGTCTTGAGTGAACGGATCATGAGTATCTCCTCTGTCTAAGGCCAATTGCTTGGCCGGTTTATCAACTCGGGACTCTGAACTTAATATATTATTATATCATAAAATATATAAATTGTCAATATAAACAAGTATAAGTCATAAAATCAATAATAAAGCATATTTATCTACATTGACAAAATCAATAAACTATGTTACTTTAAAATGTTAAAATCCGTGCGATTTGTCCTTATACAAGTCCAAAAATGGACAACAAGCAGCGTCTGTAGCTAAGCTTTGGCGATAGATAAGTAAGCGGCCAAATTCAAGTGACTTCTTAGAAGACATTTGAACAGGCCAAAGAGGTCCACTCACCGGAAGGAAAGTCATGCGCTCCAAGAACATCTACTCACTACTCCTCGCCTTGGTGCTCTTCACCATCATCAGCGTCCAGCCGGCCATGGCTGGCGACAATGCCTTCGGACTGGAGCTCCGCTCCGACATCCCGATCGTGTTCTTCGCCGACTACTACCTCAGCGACAGCTGGATGATCCATCCTTGGTTCGTCACGGGCGAGCAGTCGAACGTCCTGATTCGCTACGCTACCTCTGTGCCCGGCTTCGACAAGTTCGAAGTCGGTGCTGGCCCGACCTGGTCCACGGTTGACGGCGCGGAGAAGATCCGCTTCGTTTCCGGTGAACTGGATTTCGCACTGCCACTGGGACGCGGTCTGGTCTGGCAGAGCTACAACCTCGGCCAATGGTCTACCGACCAGTCGTCCGACAGCGGGCTCCTGCGCCAACAGATCAAGTTGGGAAAATCCCGCCTGGGGGTCTTCAACGAGACCCGCCTGAGCGAGACCAGCTCCCGGCAGATCTTCTTGGGAATGTACTACAACTGTGCGCCGCTCAAGCACTTGAGCACCTGCAAAATCGTTCTGACGGTCAATGTCGATCGTCCGGACGAGTGGTTCACCGCGTGGATCGCGGAGTTCTAGACAAGGAAGGAGTCGACGTGCCCAACTTCAAACTACATGGTCTCGGTGGCAATACCATCGAGGTCATTACCCTCAGGGAATGGGTGCTCAGTGTCATCTGCCGTGTGGTTCAAGAACTGCGCCTCCGAGATGACGCTGTCATCACCCTCTTCTCGTCCCAGGTGTTCCAGGCTGTTCCTGGCCTACCGCAGGCCAAACCCTACCTCGAGATCTTCTGTCCCGAGCCGATCGACCTGGGCCACATTCTGCTGGCTCTCAAGATGAACAACCTCCGGCTCGACACGGAAGTACCGGCCCTGAACAAATTCTTCAGCGCAAGCGAGATGGGTCGGCCACTCGACGACGACGGAGGCGACGAGATCGATGGTCCGAAAAAGAATCCCCAACTCTCCCTCTTGGACCCCAGTGCCAGACAGATGAGCGATCATCTCGACGACGACGGAGGCGACGAGATCGATGGTCCGGAAGAGGGCAGCAGCCTCTCCGGCGCCGGAGAGTTCGACTTCTAGAGATCGCCCAGACAAGTGCTCCACAGCTTGGATCGCGGAGTTCTGAAAGGAAGGAAGCCAATGTTCCTGTTCGGGGTCTACGGCCTTGGTAGTAAAGACACAGATACCATGGCCGTCAAGAAGCGTGTCCTCGGTGCCATCTTGCGGGTGATCAAACAGTTTAAACTGGGGGATGATGCTGAGGTCAATCTGCATGACAATGTGCAGGTGGTCAAGGCTGTGTCTGGTCCGACCGTGGACAAGGCTGTGTCTGGTCCGACCGTGGACAAACCCTCCCTGTTGATCATCTACAGTGACCGCCTCGAGGCTGATCTGGTCATCTTGGCCCTCAGAGCCGAGAAGCTCGGCATCCGAATCTACGGATGTCGGTTGGAGATCTTCATGAGCGAAAGCGACATGGCTACTGAGTAGCCACTAGCTCGGCCGGGGTGCGCGCAGCGCGCCCCGGTCATTTATTTTTTCTAAAAAAAATTATTTAAATAAACAAAAAACACCCACGTGATAACGCGAGTGCTTTTTTAAATATTATTAATTTATAGAAATTAACTTAACAGTAAAAATCAAAGTAGCATTTGGTGGTATAGAACCAGAGCCACTAGCACCATAGGCTAAATCAGATGGAATAATCAATTTTCTTTCTTCACCAACTTTCATGCCCAAGAGTCCTTGATCCCAACCTGGAATAACTGTTCCTTGACCAATAGTGAAAGTAAAAGGAGTTTTGCCAACACTAGAATCAAATTCTGTGCCATCTTCCAAAGTACCAGTGTAATCAACGGTAATAGAATCACCGCTTTCAACCACTACATCACCAGTGCCTTCAGTTACAACTTCTGTTAACAATTGTGTTTGACCTTGATTCTGATTGTTATTTGCTTTAATGTCAGCCATTTGTTTAGTTACTTCTTCAATATTCATTCCTTCTGGGAAGAAAATTTTACCATCGGTACTCATATAAGAATCCACACTACTGCCATCAGGTAAATTGACTGGCACTTTATACAAAGCATTTTCTTCGGTCACTTCACCAATAGTGGCTGTGACACCTGGCTGAAGCAAATTGTCATTAATAAATTTTGCAGCAATATCTTTGACTTCAGTGGCTTTTATAGTATCAGATTTCATATTACTAGATATTATATAGCCCAATGACCCCAATGATATTATTGCCAGAACAACAATAACTATCGTTTTTTTCATAGATTTTTTTGTTTAATTATATTAGTCCACTAATTATACTACATTGATAATTAAGGTCAATATAGCAGTACTATCTTACTATTTTAACACTTTTTTTCTTTGAACGATAAATTTTGATTATTTGAAAAATTCTACTGGATCTAACCATAAGCTTAAATCACTTTGTCTGGCCACATAACCCTTAACATTAATATCACTACCCGTATAAATGGCTAAATGTAAATGTTTTCTTTCTCCAGCTGTTTCTTGACTATAAGCTTGACCCAAATTACCAATAATATCACCAGCTGAAACTTTTTGTCCCAACTTGGCTAAACTATTTGGTGATAGATGACCATAGATGACTATATAAGATTTTCCTTCAATCTGATGTCTAATAGCCAACATACCACCATAACCACTGACCCAAGCTGAACGAAGCACTTCACCATCGGCTATAGCCAAAACTGGGATTGTATCCTCTGCCAAATCACCATACTCCACATCCACACCAGTGTGATAACCAGTGAATTTTTCTGGCTGGACTGGAGAATTATCCGGGCTAATATATATACCAAAAGGTTTTTTGCTAATCCGAGTGCTAAAATCAGCCACTGGCTCAACCAGTTCTTTTTTTACTACATCTAACTCATCTTCAATATCCTCTACTGGTGATTCTTCTAGGTTTGTATTATCTAAAATATTCAAATTGTTATCAACTATATTTTTGGCCGGTGAGCAGGCTGTAAGCATCAGACTAGCCAAAAATAATAATATTATATCTTTCATAACTTTTTTTTGATATAAAAAATCCTCTAGCTAAGCAAAAAATATTTTCTATTTAAAATTTTTAGCGTAAAGTCCAACCGCCATCCACCACAATAGTCTGCCCAGTTACATAATTTGACAATTCTGAAGCCAAAAATACTACTGCTCCAGCAATATCTTCCGGCTGACCAACGCGAGCTAGTGGTATAGCGGCGGTCATTTGTTTGAGGCTAGCTTCATTCATACCCTTATTAGCGCCAGGCGTAGCAATGGCTCCTGGAGCCACAGCGTTGACTAAAATATTTTTGGGGGCAAGCTCTAAAGCTAAGGCTCTGACCATACTATTGACTGCTCCTTTGGAAGCGCAATAGTGTACCAAATTTTCAAAACCAACTATTGAAGCAATGGAAGAAATATTGATTATCCGGCCACCGCTAGACATAGCATTGGTAGCTGCTTGGCAAGTAAAGAAAAGACTTTTCAAATTGACTGACATGACTTTGTCCCAATCAGCTTCTTTCATCTGACTAAAAGGCACAAAAGGATAAATACCGGCATTGTTGACCAATATATCTAAACGACCAAGCTTTTTTTTGGTCTCTTGAAATAGCTTGGTGACTTCTGATTTTTTACTAACATCACATTTGACAGCCAGTGCTTTGACACCTTGTTTTTCTAATTCTTTGACTACTTTTTGACAGTCAGCTAGCTTGATATCAGATACTACTACTTGGCATTTTTCTTTGGCTAGTGCTTTGACAATACCCAAACCAATACCCATGGCTGCACCAGTGACAATGGCTACTTTATTTTCTAATAACATAATTTTTTTATTAATTTTTACTCTTGTATTATAGCAAAAAATGTTGATTATAGAAATTAATATTTTTTATAACTTAAATTAAATAATATCATTGACAAAATTGTATATTTATTATATAATACTGCATTAACTTAAAATAAGTTCTTTTAAAAAAATATTATCTAGCCACTATATTGAAAGCTTAAGAATAAGTTAAAAAAACTTAAGCCCAGTATAGTGCCTAGATAATTCTGCGTTCTGGCACAAGCACGGCAGTGTAAGAACTGCTAAACAAGGAAAGAGTGAGAAGAGAATGCGCAAGTTCTGGCAGATCCTCATGCTCGTCGTCTTCACCGTCAGTCTGGTCGCCATGGCTGGTTGTGGTGAAAATGGTCAGGTACTCAAACAATGCGATACGGATACTTATTCGTACACGATCATCTGTGTACGCAGTGGTTTTGGTCATTTTTTCTTTCCTTTTTTTCGACCTGGTAAATACACTTTTGAGTTCAAGGGTGGAAACTTCGAGCAAAGACAAGCCCAATCAACGATGCTTCTCTATAAGAGAGGTGTCACAGAAGACGAACGTGATGCTTATGCAGAGATTCAAGACTGCCTGGAGCAGCTCCAGAAGAAGCAGTAACTCTCGCCTGAGCTCGCACGTTCACACGGTCCTTCTTGGGCCAAAACGGAAGGAAGGGACATGATCCTATTTATCCTTTACCTCAACCTGAGCACGGTTGACCTCAACCCCGCAACAGCCGGGACTCTCGAGAGGGTCATCAAGGTGCTCAAGCTCCGAGAACGCATGACTGTCAACGTTGAAGTGAGGGATACGAGCATCCCCCACAACAGGTTGTGGTCCGACTTCAAGTTGGGCAACCAGCTGCTGATTCTCTGCCAGGACGCCTCTCTGGTCGCCGAGGTTACCAGAGAGCTGACGGGTCGACACTTCGGCTTGCCTACGATGCATCTTCCCGTGTTCTTCCTGGACGCGGAGCAAATGGGCGCTCTGCCCTTCGAGCATCAAGATCTCGAGGCTCCGTAGGGAGCCAGACCAAAGGGTTTTGATCATCCACCCCCGAGTGATGATCTTGGTCGGTACATGAAATATTGTACCGGCTTTTTGTTTTAGATAAATAATATCATTGACAAAATAGCTTAAATATGTTAGTATATAATGTTTACTTTGGGTCAGAAATATTCGTATTTCTGACGGAGTGCGTTCTTCAATGAAAGAGAGGCAGAAATGCCTTGGAACTGGGAATTTCACTAAGGCTAGGTGCAAATCTGAAGCACCTTCAGTCTCATCCTTCCCCTTCTCTCTCCTTTCTGAAGGTGCTGGTCTCGACCACGCATTCTTCAGAAGGAGCCAACCATGGAATCCGAGCGCCGCTGGAGCTACGAACATGTCGTGCTGACCGAATACCTGAACAGGTGTATGAATGATCCCTACTACTGGGAGAGTACTGCCTGTTCGCAGTGTCAGGAGGTCACCTTCTACAATGTCCGGCGTTGGGGATGCGAGTGCTGCTACGACTCTCAGTTCAGCTGGGATGTTCTCAAGCATCATCGCTTCGAGACCATTCAGCAGAGAGCTCGTCAGCTCACGCCAGGTCCTGACTGTCCCGACCAGGAGACCAATGCTGAGTTCGCTCAGCGACATGGGATCTCCCGCCGTCAGGCGGCGAAGATCAGACAGTTCAGCCGCCAGGAGCTGAAGTACTGGATCTGAGGATCCACGCCGGGGTGCGCAACGCGCGCCCCGGCTTTCTTTTATACAAAAAAACAAGATAAATAATATCTTGCTCTGCTGATTGATTATTTATTATATTATAGTGAGATAAACACCAAAAAAAATCAACGCTGAAATAACTATTTTTCTGATGAAATGTTCCTTTTCTTTATGAAAAATATAAGCAACAATTACATTCAATAAAACAGAAGTAGCTAAAATTGGAGCAATAGTTGTAACACTACTTAATTGATATGCTCTTAGAGTAAACAATACAGTCAATCCCCAAAATATTCCTGTAATAAAATAATGTTTTTTCGACACAGAATTATATTCAATTACAATATCATTAAATTTCTGTCTACCAAATAAAAATAATATTAACGCTGGAATTAAAAGTGTAAAAGAAATATATATAGGCAAATTAAATTTTTTAGAAATACCAATATCAATTGACATTGCTATGGCAAATATAAAAGTAGCAATTATACTTATTATTGCATATTTATCAAATTTAAATTTCCCCTTTTTGTAAAATAAAAAACCATTACCAAGCAAAATTAACAATGCTCCTAACATTTTACTTATAATAAAATTTTCTTTAAAGAATAATAACCCAAAAACAAACAAAAAAAATGTTTTAAGCATGTTCAAAATAGAAAATACAGAAACCTCAAGATGCTTACGGGCAGTAACCTGCAATCTATCATTTAAAGCATAGAATATAGAGGCAATAGATAAAATAATATAAAATTTTATCTCTGTCGGAAATTGAATAGGAAAAAATGGAATAAATATAAGAATACTCAAACCAGCTATTACTTGTAATAAAATAGTGGCCGCCCCATCATTTTTTGCTTCTTTGACAGCCAATTTGTAGTATTGAAAAAAAATTACAACACTTACCAAATACCCAACTATATACAGTTGCCAAGTATTAAATAAATCGTTCATAATTCAATATTATCATAAAAATATTCTATTGTCATTTTGTTTTATACAAAAAAACAAGATAATTAATATCTTGATTTTTTGTCTTTCGATTTCACTCAAGACATTCGACACCCGTATTACAATACTTACTGGTGGCCGAAGGTCATGAGCGAAGTCGCGTCTAACGCGACGGAGTCGAATGGCAGGGGCGGTAGGAATCGAACCCACGCTAAAGGTTTTGGAGACCCTTGTACTACCACTATACTACGCCCCCCTGTTAATTACTTATAAAACTTTTATACGTTTTAATAAACCATGATAAGCTGAACCGTATTGCTTTAACTTTTTCTCTCTTTCTTTTGCTAAATCTATCTCACTAAAAGCCTCAAAATAGATTAACTTAAAACTTTTTTCTCTACCAACAAAATATGTTTTCTTAGCTTTATGTTCTTCTAATCTCCTTTTAATACTCTTAGTATAACCAATATAAAACTTACCACTATTTAATTTTAAAATATACACATAATACATAATCGCTTTTCTTAATTGATATTTGTATTGATTTGCTAGGTTCTGACCCAGCCTTTCGCGAAGGGCTGGGTAGGGACCCTTGTCCCAGCTGCTCGCGAGCGACTGGGTGTACTACCACTATACTACGCCCCCTTACAAAATAATCCCCTCCCAAGGATTGGGTTGGGATTATTTAGTTTCTTTATGCATTGTGTGTGTCTTACATTTCTTACAATGTTTGTTGACTTCCAGTCTTTCTTTTACCGTTTTCTTGTTTCTGTGACTATGGTAATTGATACTGTGACACTGTGTGCATTCCAATTTGGCTAAATTATCTTGTGACATGTCAGTATTTTTAATAATTTTTAAATAATGGAGCCACCCGTCGGACTCGAACCGACGACCGACGGTTTACAAAACCGTTGCTCTACCAACTGAGCTAGGGTGGCGTAATTACGATAATGTAAAATGCTATTTAAGCTAAAATTTATATCTTCTATCTATCAGCTACTTATCTTAATTAATTTACTAGCTATTCTATAATAGAAGCTAGGGTGACAGTAGATAAATAACGGAATAAATTATAAGCAAAAATGAGAAAAAAGTCAAGGATTAAGTCTTTGGCTTTTAAAAAAATTTGTCTATTATTATTTTAAACCAAGGGGCATATTTATTTGGAAAATCACTCATATCCTTCTTTAAACTAGCTAATTCTAGCCAAAGACTATCTTTGACTTCCTGAGGATTAATTTTTATATCCCCATCATAGTAGCCAACTAAAACGTGATCAAACTCGTGTTCAATCAAATTATTATCAAAAGCTACCTTATAAATAAAACTGCCTTTTTCTTCCAAAGGACAATCAAAACCCATTTCGTCCTCTAACCTACGATGAGCGGCTTGATCTATGGTCTCTCCAACTACAGGATGTGAACAACAAGTATTGGCCCAAAGACCTGGACAATGATATTTACTATCAGATCTTTGCTGAATCAACAATTGACCACGGGAATTAAAAACCAAAATAGAAAAAGCTCTATGCAATTGACCTTTTTGGTGAACAGCTAATTTTTCACCACTGCCAATTTGATTATCTTTTTCATCTACCAAAATAATCTGCTCAGACATATATTATAGCCAAGATTTTTTATTAGACGAAAATTCTTTATTCAACTCTTCCAAAAGTTGTTTTTGTTTTTTGGTCAATTTTTTTGGCACATCAACATTGACTATCACTATCTGCTGGCCACGACCGTGCGATCTAAGATGAGTCACTCCCTTGTCTCTCAAAATAAATTGTTTACCAGATGGCGTACCAGCGGGAATTTTTAATTTTACTTGACCATCAATAGTTTTGACTTCTAGCTCCCCACCTAAAGCCGCGATAGTAAAAGGAATGCTATATTCACTAATTAAATCACTGCCCTCTCGGACAAAACCAGCTTCATCTTGAATATGAACTGTGACATACAAATCACCAGCAGCTGAACCATTTTTTCCAGCATTACCCTGACCAGACAGACGCACTGACTGACCATCATCTATACCAGCTGGAATCTCTACTTTGATATCTACATTTTCTTCATTGAATCCTTGACCACGGCAAGCTCCACATTTATTTTTTATTACTTTGCCTTGACCCAAACATTCTGGACAAATAGTCTGCGTACGAAAAGTGCCCAAAACTGTAGTAGCAATTTTGCCACTGCCAGCACAAGTGCCACACTTTTCATAAGAACTAGCTTTATCAGCCCCAGTCCCCTGACAAGCTTTACAGGCTGTCTGCTTACGCAAAGAAAATTTGGCTGATTTACCAAAAACTGCCTCCTTTAAAGTAATTTCTATATCCACCTGAATATCTTGGCCTTTTTGACTTCTAGCTCTTCCACTAGGCGCTCCACCACCAAAAAATTGGCCAAATATATCACCCAAATCAAAATCCATGTTTTGGGCTCCAGAAAAATCCCAGCCACCCATATTGGCTCCTCCAAAAGGATTGCCCCCAGCAAAAGGATTACCAGAAGCGCCATCAAAAGCACTACCAAACTGATCATACTGCTGACGTTTTTCTTTATTGGACAAGACTTGATAAGCTTCATTTATTTCTTTGAACTTATCGGCATTGCCATTAGTTTTGTCGGGATGATGCTCGTGAGCTAATTTACGAAAAGCTTTTTTGATTTCCGTTTCACTAGCTGTCTTATCAACTCCTAAGGTTTTATAGTAATCTTTGGCCATTTATTTTTATCCAAGATGCAGCTACCCGTAGCTTTACGCAAAGGGTAGCTGCACTAGAAAATATTAATTATTTTTTGTCTTCTTTTACTTCTTCAAAATCACCTTCAACTGGTTTTTTATCTTCAGTCTTTTCAGCAGCTTCTGATTGCTTATTAGCTGTAGCTTCAGCGGAAGCAGCTTGATACATAGCCGCACCAATTTTTTGGACGACCTCTTCCATATCTTTAATAGCTACTCTAATCGGCTCTAAATCTTGGCTGTCTTTGACTTTTTTAAGAGCGGCCATCTTATCTTCCATTTGTTTTTTGTCATCATCTTTTAATTTGTCTTTATTTTCTTTGATGAATTTTTCTGTTTGGAAAATAATATTTTCAGCACCATTTCTGACTTCTACTTCTTCTTTTTTCTGCTTGTCTTCTTCGGCGTGAATTTCAGCGTCTTTGGTCATATTTTTTACTTCTTCATCACTCAAACCTGAAGATGATTTGATAGTGATTGACTGTTCTTTACTAGTAGCTTTATCTACTGCTTTGACATTTAAAATACCATTGGCATCAATATCAAAACTAACTTCTACTTGGGGAATACCACGAGGAGCTGGTGGCAAACCAGAAAGAGTAAATCTACCCAAAGTCTTGTTGTCTTGAGCCATCTGACGTTCACCTTGCAAGACATGAATTTCTACAGTGTCTTGATTATCAGCGGCTGTAGAAAAAATCTGTGACTTAGAAGTTGGGATAGTAGTGTTTCTCTCTATCAGTGGGGTACGTACTCCACCCATAGTCTCAATACCCAAAGTCAATGGTGTAACATCAAGTAACAATACATCTTTGACATCACCTTGTAACACGCCAGCTTGCACAGCGGCACCCAAAGCCACTACTTCATCAGGGTTAACAGAAATATTTGGTTTTTTACCAAAAAATTCTTCTACTTTCTTCTGCACTAGTGGCATTCTAGTCATACCACCGACCATAATTATTTCTTCAATATCTTTGGTTTCTAATTTGGCATCAGCTAGTGCTTTACGGCATGGTTCTAAAGTCTTCTCGACCAAATCACCAACTAATTCTTCCAATTTAGCTCTAGTAATTTTCATGACCAAATGTTTTGGTCCAGATTCATCAGTAGTAATAAAAGGCTGATTGATTTCTGTTTCCATTGAGGAAGAAAGCTCAGTCTTGGCTTTTTCGGCAGACTCTTTGAGTCTTTGCATAGCCAAAGGATCACCTGATAAATCAATACCCTCTTGTCTTTTATATTCACTCAAAATCCAAGCAATAATCACTTGGTCAAAGTCATCACCACCTAAGTGAGTATCACCATTGGTAGCTTTTACTTCCACGGTATCAGCTGAGACTTCCAAAACAGACACATCAAAAGTACCACCACCCAAGTCATAAACTACCACTTGTTGATCTTTTTTCTTGTCAAAGCCATAAGCTAAGGCCGCTGCCGTTGGCTCATTGATAATACGTTTGACTTCCAAGCCAGCAATTTTGCCAGCATCTTTGGTAGCTTGACGCTGACCATCATCAAAATAAGCTGGCACCGTAATGACTGCTTCAGTCACTGGATAACCCAATTTCTCTTCGGCGTCTGCTTTGATTTTTTGTAGTATCATAGCTGAGACTTCCTGAGGTGTATATTCTTTATCCCCCATCTTCACTTTGACACCTTCTCCAGATTGCACAATCTCATAAGGCACAGTGTCAATATCTTTTTTGATAGCACTGTCGCTATATTTTCGGCCAATTAATCTTTTGACTGAAAAAATAGTGCCTTTCGGATTGGTGACTGCTTGACGCTTGGCGGAAATACCTACCAAACGTTCCCCATTTTTGGAAATAGCCACCATAGACGGTGTGGTACGGTTGCCTTCTTTGTTTTCCAAAATTTTTGGTTTACCACCTTCGATAATAGCTAGAGCGGAGTTGGTGGTTCCCAAATCAATTCCAATAATTTTTCCCATATTTTTTTATTATATTAATTTTTTTAAACTTACCTTGTCATTCCGGACTTGTTCCGGAATCTGCACTCCAGATCCTGAAATAAATTCAGGATGACAAAATATTTATATTAATTTTTTTAAATTTTTGATTAATTCTTTTTTTGACAACATAGCTTGGATATCCAAGACATTGTCCGCATCAATCTCATTACCTAGAGCAAAATCCAATACTTCTTGGGGATTTAAATCAGTCAGTATAGCGTTACCTATAATACCTTGTGGCAGTGAACTAAACTTGGTCAATAAATTGGCCTGACAACTAGAACAAGTGGCATAAGTCAGCACCCCAAATTCATTTTCGTCCAAAATTTGAATCATTGATTCTTGATAATCAGATGAACAAATTGGACATTTTTTGATTAGCTTTAGATTAAGCGGTGAATTATAATTATTTATCATTTATTTTTTATTATTTACATTAATCTTGATGCTTTTTGCTTTAGGCTCTGTTTGTTTTGGTAAAACAATCTTGAGCAAACCATTTTCAAAATTAGCCATAGCTTTATCAGCTTGAACAGCTGATGGTAAAACAACACTGCGGTTAAATGATCCACTACGCACTTCTTTACGGTAATAATTTTTTTCTTCTACTTCACTAGAAGTTTCTCTTTTACCTTCTAAAGTCAAAACATCATCATGGACATTAATATTAACGTCTTCTGGTTTAATACCAGCCAAAGTAGCTTCGACTATGACATTTTCTTTTTCTTCATAGACATCCATAGCCGGTAAAAAATTACTAAAACCTTTTTCCAAGGCATCAAAAGTGTCTAAAAGTGGGCTCCATGGTATAAGTGGCATAATTTTTTCTAATTATTAATTATTATTACTTTAGCTGGACGAAGCACTCTGTCTTTGATGCTATAACCAGCCAATTTTTCTTCCACAATCATTTGATCGGCTTGATTTTCGTCTGTGATTTGACCGACTGATTCATGAAAATTTGGGTCAAATTGACTACCAGTAGTTTTGATTTTATCTATGCCGTGTTCAGCCAAAAATCCTTCCCACATTTTGAGTATGTGTTGAAGTCCAATTGCCCAAGATTTACTCTGCTCATCAGCTGGGATATGAGAGATAGCTATCTGATAATTATCAAAAATTGGCAAAAGTTCTAAGATAAAATTGGCGGACACATAATCATTCATATTAGATAAACGCTTGTCCATATCTTTTTGCAAATTCTGATAATCAGCTAAAGCTTTTTGCCAGCCAGCTAAATTTAGTGCCGCTTCCGTGGCTAAACTTTCTTGACTAGGCTGATTATCTTTATTTTTTTCAGCTGACTTATCTATTGGTTTATTTTTTTTATCTGACATTATATTATTTTATAATTTTTACTGTTTCTTCTAGTAAAGCTAATATTTTATTATAATCCATACGCACTGGACCTAAAATAGCCAATAATTTTTTATCCCCCAAAGGTGTAATAGCAACCGAACAATCAGAGCTAAAAGGATTATCATTGCCAATCAGTACTACTGGTTTATCTATTTGAGTATAAATATCCATCATAGCTTTTTCCAGTGAATCAACTACTTTGGTCATCGAAAGAACCATCTTATAATCTTCAAACTCTGGTTGAGAAAAAAGATTAAATAAACCTGTAAAATATAAATCACCTGGTGAAAAACCAACGATGGCAGCTAAATTGGTCTTGGCTACCAAAAGTTTGGCTAAATCACGCATGTCATTTTTATAAGCATCGCGCAATTCTTTACTTTCTTTGCTATTTAAAGTTTTAACGTTCAATAAATTATCTAAATAAAATTTGTAACCAATAATAGTTGGTACCCGGCCAGCCGAAGTATGAGGCTGAGCGATATATCCTTGTGCTTCCAACTCATACATTTCATTTCTGATAGTGGCTGGAGATAAATCAAATCTTTTGCTCTCGGACAAAACAGACGAACCAACTGGATGAGCGGTCTTGATATAAATATCAATGATTTCTTTTAATAATTTTTGGCTTCTATCCTCCATAAAAGTATTATATACAAATTAGCACTCTAAGTCAAGGAGTGCTAATAATAGATACTCTAAAATTGTCTAGGACTTATTCCCTCCTGAGGGCTGTGATAGGGTCAAGGTCAGCGGCCCTTTTGGCTGGGTAAAGCCCAAAAATAAGGCCAACCGCCATTGAAAAACCCAAAGCTAATAGTAAACCCATGATTGATATAGAAAAATCCCAATCTAAATTATATTTATTGGCTAGTAAATAAACAATATAAATAAAAGCCACACCTAAGGCAATACCATATATCCCTCCTAGTAGTGTAATCACTACTGCCTCAGCCAAAAATTGTTGTAAAATATCTTTTTTACTAGCTCCTAGACCCTTACGCAGTCCAATCTCAAATGTACGTTCTGAAACTGTGGCATACATTATATTCATAATACCCACTCCGCCCACTACCAAAGATACGGCCGCCAAAGCTACCAAAAGAAGAGTCACTCCACCAATAATAGTATTGAGCATCTCTTGAGCATCAGCCAGAGAAGAAACCTCAAAATCATCTCGGCTAGGATCACTAATGTCATGATTGGTTCGCATGATATTTTGAATAGCTGCTACTGCTTCATCCTCACGGCTAGGATCAGATAATTGAGAAGTAATAGATAAGACGTGGTCTATACCCAAAAGAAATTTTTGTGTAGTTTTAAGTGGCACATATACTAGTTCATCAAAATCAAAGAAAAATACTGCCCCCCGAGGAGCGGCTATACCAATCACTTTATAATTTTGTTTATCTATTTTTACATTTTGTCCTATAGCTGGGCTAGAGCCAAAAAGAGTTTCTTTGATCTTAGGACCCAAAACTACTACTCTAGCTAAAGCATCTCCTTCTTCATCGGTAAAAAATCTACCTTCAGCTATTTCTGTGCTATCAATATCAATATAATCCTCAGTCACCCCATAAATTAAAGATTTTTTAACTTCCCCTTGCCAAGAGATAATTTCTTGAGCCGTGACAGCTGAATAAGCCTTATCAATATAAGGCAACTCTAATATATCTTCTCTGTCACTATCTTTCATAGTAGTGATAGCTACACCTTGTGCTTGGCTAGTAGCTCCACCACTAGTAGCAGGCACCCTGACTTCAGTTTGAATAAAATTTGAACCAAAACTAGCTACTTGATTGTAGACCAAACCTTGGATGCTATCGCCAGCTGAAATTATCACCGTTACCGAGCTGATGCCTATCATCACGCCTAAAATAGTCAAAAAAGTTCTAAACTTATTTTTGCTCAAAGCATTAGTAGCTATTTTAATTATATTATGCGCTTTCATATATTATTCGTGACGTAATGCTTCTATCGGATTTAATCTTGCAGCTTGACTGGCTGGATACCAACCAAAAGCTAGAGCCACTACAATAGTAAAAGCCAAAGAAATTACAATAGAAGCAACTGATATGACAAAATCCCAATTATAACCCATAGCCTGAGCCACCACACTAGCTAAAAATGAAATCAGTATCCCCCATACTATACCTATAAAACCCCCTAAAAATGACAAAATAATAGTTTGAATTAAAAAATGCAAACTTATATCCAAGCGAGTAGCACCCACTGCCTTCCTCAAACCTATTTCTTTGGTGCTTTCAGCTACTGAAACCAGCATAATATTCATAATACCAATTCCTCCGACTAAGAGTGATATAGCCGCTACCATACCCAAAAAATAATTAAGCGCATCTGTAATACTTTTTAAGGTATCCAAAGTTGATTCTGATGATCTAACAGAAAAATCGTCACCTTGTGGATCATCTACACCATGTCTATCTCTCAAAACAGTTTTTACTTGTTCTATCACAAAATCTACATCCGAACCGGGAGCTACTTTGGCTCTAGCAAAGGTAAGATAATTAATACCCAACATTAATTTTTGGGCTGTAGAGATAGGAATAAAAATTTGATCATCTTGATCTTGAAAACCAGCTGTGCCTCTCTCTTCCATCACGCCTATTATTCGAAAAGACTCTTTATTTATCTTAACACGTTCACCAATCGGGTCACTATTTCCTCCAAAAAGTTCATCAGCTACCTTACTACCTAAAACAGCTACCTTAGCAGTAGACTGAGCTTCCTCTTCACTAAAAAAATTACCACTTTGTAGCTCGGCTCCCTCTTCTACTTGCATATAATTACCAGTCGTACCCAAAAAACTAGTATCGTCTGTTTTATTCTGCCAAGTAGCCGTAGCTACGCCACGCACATAAGCAGCCGCCGCTGTAATCTCTGGCACTCTGACTGCTATATCTTCAATATCTTCAGCTGTTAAAGTAGTAATATTTAAACCCATCACTGCAGCTGGTGGGCCACTGTCATCACTAGCTCCTGGCAGTATAGCCAAAAGATCTCCTCCAATACCTTGAATCTGATTGACCACCAAACTCTGGGCCCCTGCTCCGACAGACATGATAATTACTACCGATGAAATACCTATCACAATTCCCAAACTAGTCAAAAAAGAGCGCATCTTATTACGCTTTAATGCTTGCACGATACCTAGATATGTTTTCAAATCAAGGCGCATGATCTTAGAAATTATAATTTATTTTAATTGGCCGTTTATTTGTTCGGTCTTAATCACTTCTTTGTTTATTTCATCACTAATAATCAAACCATCTCTGACACTTATAATTCTTTTGGCATAGCGAGCAGTGGTTGATTCATGAGTAACTAGTATTACTGTTTTACCCATCTTAGAAAGCTCAGCTAAAATAGCCATGATTTGAATACCTGACTTAGAATCAAGATTACCAGTCGGCTCATCAGCAAAAAGTATATCTGGTTTATTGACCAAAGCCCGAGCAATAGCCACTCTTTGTTTTTCTCCACCTGACAACTGATTAGATAAATGATCTCTCCTGTGTTCCAAACCAACACTCTTGATAGCTTCATCAACGACTTTCAAATCTACTTTTTCATCACTATAGAGTAAGGGCAAACGCACATTGTCCCAAACACTAGTTTTAGGTAATAAATTAAAACTTTGAAAAACAAAACCTACTCTTTTATTTCGATATTTAGCTAAAGTATCATCATCAAGACTAGAGACATCTTTGTTATCAAAATAATATTTACCAGAACTTAGAGTATCCAAAAAACCCAAAATATGCATTAAGGTTGATTTACCAGAACCAGAAGGCCCCATAATAGCCAAAAATTCTCCTTGTTCTATCTTGATATTAATTCCATGAAGCACTTTGGTGACTACTTCATCATTTACAAATTCTTTGTGGACGTCTTTTAATTCAATCATAATTATTTAGTAGCTTTTATAAAAGTAACTACTTCTGTTCCTTCTTCCAAACCACTGATAATTTCGGTAAAACCATCATCACCTCTCAAACCTGTAGTTACCTCTATCTCCGACAAATTTACTCCATCATAGGTTTGAATATATTTTTTGTCTTCTCTATAAATTACAGCTCTAGAAGGCACGGTCAATACTCCCTCCCGCTTGTCAGTAGAAATAGTAAGATCAGCTGTCATACCTGATTTGATACGATCATCTTTGTCATTAAAAGATACTTTGGTAGTATAATAAACTACACCATCAATATTGGTAGCGGCCGGATCTATAAAAGTGACTGTACCAATAAATTTTTCACCAGATGAAAAAGCATCTAGACTAATTTCTACTTGATCACCCACAGCTAATTTTGTGACATCTGACTCTGGTACATCTACTTCTATCTGCATAGTGCTAAGACCAATCATAGATATCACTGGTTCAGACATGGATGTTTGCTCACCGGCGTCAAAATTTACTGCTATTACTATGCCATCTACTGGGGCACTAATCACTGTTTCCGATAAATTACTCAAATATCTATCCAAAGTAGCTTGTGCCCTTCTGATATTGGCCTCTGCTGAAGATACTTCAAAATCTCTAGGCGGAGCAGTTTTAAAATCCAATTTGGCTCTAGCTAAATCCATAGCAATTTTATAGGAATTGATACTATTTTGTTTTTCTGAAATTTGGGTCTGATAATACAAATCTCTAGTGCGCAAATTAGCACTACTAGTTTGCACAGCTGAAATAGCGGAATTAATACTAGTGACTTTAGTATTGATACTAGTTTTAAAAGCATCAACCACTGTAGTAGTGTAGACGGAATTAGTGACTGTCACTCCCATTATCTCATAAGTATTAGTTAGCAGTTGCAAAATATTGGCCAAATTATTTTGCATAGCCTGAGTAGCTATTAATATCTCTTCTGTATCACCTACTTTAGCTTTGGCTATTAGACTATCCAATAACAAAAAATTATTGTGAGTTTGACTATATAAAACTTGTGTGTTGCTAAGTAATACCACATCGCTGACATAAAGATAATTATCAGCATCTTCGTCCATGATAATATCATAAACTAAATCCAAAGCAAATTGAGCAATAGATTCTTTGTCTTTAAGGATATTATTGGCTTCCTCTTTTAAATTTACTAGTTCCTGATCACGCGTCTCTTCCAAATTTTTTAAACTATCTAAAGTATTTTGGTAGCTAGCCTCAGCACTGGCCAATTCTTTTTTAGTTACTTCAACATCTTGATTACTAGCTCCAGCTAATAGTTGATCTAATTGTAATTTGGCAATCTCCACACTAGCTCTAGCATCAGCCACCTGAGAAGCAGCATCACCAGCATTAAGTCTAGCTAAAACTTGATCTTTTTTGACTTGATCACCAGTTTTGACCAAAACAGCCTGTAAAGTGCCGGTTTTATTAAAATTTAAATCAATATTATCAGCTGATTCTACCGAACCAGTCACTTCCACTGTTTGCACAATGTCTGAAATAGCAGCTTTTTCAGTAATATAATTTGACTCTGGCTTTTTAAAAAATTGAAAAGCAACAATTACTGCCACAATTATTATCGCCAATATAATCCAAATCCACTTATTTTTTAGTTTATTCACCATATTTTTTAATTTAAGCCTTAAATTCTTTTTATTGCTATTAAATTACTAATATTATAACATATTTACAATATTGTTTGTAGTATAATGATTTTAATTGATTTAGCGGGCTAAATTATACCCTAAATTAATATATTTTTTAAGCCCTCTTAAAATTATAATAAGCAAACAAAAAATCTAGGCTCAAATCAACTACCTAGATTTTTTAAATAATATTTTATCTTACCACTTCAATTTCTGCACTATTATAAGTGTCACAAGCTCCTATTTTAATAAGTCCTGTACCATCAGTATAAAAATAATATTCCGTATTAGCTGAAGCAGTAGAAGGATCAGAAGGAATTTGACCAATATAGCCAGCTGTGACCAGAGCGTTCATATTAACTATTCTAGTAGTAGTAGTTGCTCCGCAGGTAGCTGCATGCGCTTTGGTAGTAGTAGCTACAGCATAAGTGACACCGTTAGTTACTGTCGTAGCTGCTGTGCCACTATTATCAGCCAAATAAAGAGCCCAAGCATCAGCTACAGCTGTGACGTCTGACCACCTTTGAGCATTATTGGCATCACCAATACGCTTGGCTGGATTGACTGCCACAAAGGTAGCAGCAGCTAGTAAAGCTATAATAGCTATT
>JBAYIR010000006.1:0-68454 GCA_041665505.1 Patescibacteria group bacterium | reverse complement strand
TTGTATAGGATAGCCACTAGTATTTACATTACCATTACTATCTATAACATAAAGGTAGACTGTTTGGCCTGAGGTGAAGGAACCTGGGTTGACTGTGATTTGG
This sequence comes from Patescibacteria group bacterium, assembly GCA_041665505.1. Lineage (GTDB taxonomy): Bacteria > Patescibacteriota > Patescibacteriia > UBA1558 > GWA2-36-10 > XYD1-37-29. The sequence goes on along the minus strand of JBAYIR010000006.1, from coordinate 68,351 downwards.
ATAGAAGAGTTGTTCCAAGTTGTTGGAATTTGAATTTCTCGACGACTAGAGGCTGCATAAGTTGAAGCATTACCAATTTCTACTCGAGCAATTGATTTATCTATATAAATATTGTCATAGAAAAATTCATCTTGCCTAGCTGGTAACCAGTCATCATTATCTACTGAACAGCCTGATGCTCCAGCTGGACACTGATCACAACGAGCATCGCCTGGACAACTAATCCACTTCCATTGTGGCTCAATAGCCGAGTCTACATCTTGATAATGTCCAATAAAAAGATTATCTAAATAATTTGTCTCTGGATTACAAGAGTAGCTACCAAAAGAAGTATCCTCAGACACTAGTACACCATCATACCACATACGCAAGTGTCCATTATTGACTCCCATTACCGAGGGTCGACGATACTCAATCTGCACATGACGGGCAGTGGTAAATTCATCTACTCCCCAACCATTAGCATAAGTAATGGAGAATGGCTCATTACTACAAGAATATTCTGAAAAAGTAAATGGAGGCTCTTCACCACCTTGAGTGATTTGCCAAAAAGCTGTGTTTGGACCGTCTTCACTAATACCAGCATTAGCACTCCAAATCATCACTTGCTTATTTGATCTTTGTTTTAATCCTTCACCTTTGAAAGCTCTGATATAATAATCCAAATATAAATTACGATATTCATCATCTTCCATCAGAGTTCTAGTGTTACCAGCTGTCACACCATTTACAATACCCGATCCAGTCCGAACCCCCATCGAACTATCAATAGCACCAGCATAATATCTAGGGCCACTAGTATTATCACTACGTACTCTATCCCACTTAGCAGCTGTTGGTTGAACTAAATTACCAGCTGTGCCATCTTCAAAATTATCCCATAACACAGGTGGCCCAGCTATTCCGCCTACAGCTAACTTTGTCCCAAAATTAGTACCAGAAATAGTTAATGTCTGCCCATTAGAAACAGTCCCACTGACACTAGATATACTTGGGCTGCCACTTGATGTTGGAGGTAAAGTACCAACTCCAGTGATAGCATTAACAGTTGATGAATAAGCTGAATTATTTGAAGATATATCTTGAGCTCTTACTCTATAATAATATGTAGTGCTATTTGCCAAACCAGAATCATTATATGAATTATTAGTAGGAGTAGCTATTTGAGTAAAGCCTGAAGAAGCAGAAGTAGATCTTTCTACTAAATACCTGGACACACCTACATTATCAGTCGAAGCTGACCAACTCAAAGAAATCTGGTTATCTGAGGCTGTAGCATTTAAATTACTTGGTGTAGTTGGCACAGTTTGATCGCTAGCTGGTGGCTGAACACTAGAACCATTATTTAATATGGTAACAAAGGCAGAAGCATAACTACCACTTGACCAAGTCCAAGTGTGACTAGTGTCACTAGCATCATCCCAAGCACTAGCTACTTTTCTAACACCTAAAGAACCACTAGAAGTTTGGCCTAAAGATGACCATCCAGATTCAACATTAGTAGTCTGCTGATTTTCTAAAACCAAGCTTGAATAAGTGACATCACAAGTGCCAGGAGTTCCATTAGTACTGATGGCTAGAGAGTTTGGAGACACACCCGTTGTTTCTGTAGTGACAACATTATCATTTGGAGTAGTGAGATCTAAACCAGTAGCCCTGTCTAGCACCCAACCAATTTCTTGAAATGAACTAGCATTAGCTCCAGTGTAGTTAATAGTCACTGGTCCAGTACCAGAGCCCCCTACTCCTTTAAAGAGCCAGACTCTACGACGATAACCAAAAGTATTAGTAGCTACTTTGTCCCATGTAGCGCCAAGACCCGAGATGCTAATAGAGTCAGTGGGGAAGCTAACTGGCATAAAAGATAAACCAACAGTTAGATACATGACACTGCCAGTTGTAGCTGTGACTGAGGCTGTAGTTTGTGGATTGCTAGTACCGATATTAGAAGTTAAGTTAGTGATAGTAATTGGTGTACAATCTGATGTCACACAAGCTAAATCAGCACCTGAACAATCTTGATCAATAGTATCTCCACAAATTTCAGTCATACCTGGATTAACATCAAAATTATTATCATTACAATCTGTACCCCCACTAACTATAGTATTATAACCATCATTATCGGAATCATTATCCAGCATTCCCCCACTAGTCATAGCTGGTAAAAGAGGCACATATTGATTGTAGCATTGAGCTTGGTCTGCTTCATAAACATAGCTAGCCAACATACCAATATCTGACAGATTAATACTGCCATCAGCATTTAAATCAAAAGGCTCAAAAGGGCTAGTATCGCCTATATTATCAGCCACACCTTGCACCAAACTATGACACCAATCTAAGTTTTGATAATCACTAGAAGTATAATTTCCTGATATATAATTTAAACAAACACTATCAGCACCACTATTGTATAAATTAATGGCCAAAGAATTATCTACTAGATTAATCATGCCATCATTATTTAAATCTAAAAGTCCATGATTAGTAGTGAACTGACCATTTAATAAACCTAAAAGCACACTACACCATTGTTTTGGCTCAACTACTTCTGTTTGTTCGTTAGTACTCAGTGGGCACTCACCCAGAGCGTCTCCAATAGCCAAATAAGCTTTTAAAGAATTTTTGGAAATACTCAGATTTTGACTATCATGACAAATAGTAATTTTTTGATCTTCCAATTCTGTAATCGGTGGTACAAAATTTACTAATGATTCTTCTCTCTCATATATTGAGTCATCATCTCCGTATTTAGCTATATTTTTAATACGTAAAGCATCACTTTCTTTTAGATTATTAAGCTTTAATGATTTCTCTGTCATTGGTCTTTTTTTGCCATTTTCAATATAGTAATATTTACTGCCATCAGTTACTAAATAACCATTTGGCAAAAGATCTGTCACCTCTTCACCCAATCTATATGAGCTGGCAAAGAATCCCGGTAAGACATCAATCACTCTGGTATACCAGTCATCACCAAAAAGTTCTCTAGCCTTAGCTTCAGATGGTATGTGTCGCAGTATTCCACCAGTTTCCAATGCATAGATCTTAGCTGTGTTACTATGAGTAATTAGTTTGACGCCACCTTTAGCTGGCATAGCACCACCGTCAGGATAACTATCCAATTCACCAAGTGAGACCTCTTTCACTTGAGAAAAATCATCAAACCAAGTCTTATATGTTTTACCCTCTGGGAAAACATATTTTTTGCCATTAGCTCCTATGTAATAAACAGCTGGGTTAGCCTTTATCTTAAGGAGTGATCCTTCACCATAACTAGCTTGAGCAGTAGTGGTTAAAGGAGAATAATATGTAATTAGCATTAAAAATGCTAATGATATGATAGAAAGCCTCTTTGCTATTCTCATAATTTTATTTTAATAATTATATAATGTAGTCATATTATAACACAGAAAAATAACTTTCAAAAATCTAGTCTAGCCACTAAAATTAATACAAATTAACAGCTATCATAGCTACTCTTGACAAATATAGTTTTGTAGTGTATAGTACACGATTATTATGCCCCAGTAGTTAAGTGGGCTGGACTCGAAAACTCTTGTTTTATATATTATACGACCAGATGTAATATCGGGTCGTAATTTTATACATAACAAATATGACAAACACAAGCAACAAAGCTCTGGGTTTTGCCGAATTAGGCATTTCTACAAGTATCTTAGGGCAGCTACAAAGATTAGGTTTCAACACTCCTACTCCGATACAGCATCAAGCTATACCAATAGCCATCAGTGGACAGGATTTAATGGGTATTGCCCAGACCGGCACTGGTAAAACTATGGCTTTTGGTATTCCTATGATCCAAAATTTGGACAAAAATAAAGGCACTGGTCTAGTGCTTTTACCAACTCGCGAACTAGCTGCTCAAGTCGATCAATCCCTCCAAACTCTTGGTCACTCTTTTGGACTACGTACTGCAATTTTGATTGGTGGTACCCCTATTGGTCCACAAGTTAGAGCTCTAGCTAATCGACCAAATATAATTATAGCCACTCCGGGTAGATTGATAGATCATCTAAGTAGAAAAAGAACTATCCTGAGTAATGTAAAAATTTTGGTCTTAGATGAAGCTGACCGGATGTTGGATATGGGCTTTGAACCAGATATTAGAAAAATATTAGCTACTATCCCCTCTGGCCAACGTCAAACTATGCTTTTTTCAGCCACCATGCCTGAAAAAATAACCAGACTAGCTAAAAACTATATGCGCTCTCCTTTGCGGGTAGAGGTAGCCCCAGCTGGCACCAGCGCCAGTGGTATAGAACAAGAAGTTTTTATTGTACCAAAAGACAAAAAACTTTCTTTACTGAATCAATTACTATCTGAATATAAACAACGTATCCTTATTTTCAGTCGCACCAAGCACGGTGCTAAAAAAATAACTAAAGCTGTAGAACTCATGGGCCACCGAGCAGCAGAAATACACTCCAATAAATCCCTAGCTCAAAGAACCAAAGCTCTAAAAGATTTTAAATCTGGTTTTACTAGAATCTTAGTGGCTACTGATATTGCTTCTCGCGGTATTGATGTCCAAGATATAGAAGTAGTAATTAATTATGACTTGCCAGATAATCCTGAAGATTATGTCCACCGTATTGGACGAACTGGCCGAGCTGGTAAAAATGGTAAAGCTATATCATTTGCTGTGCCTGAACAAAAAAGAGATATTTTTACTATAGAAAGATTAGTTCGAGTCAGATTACCAATCAAAGCCCTACCAGAAATGAAAGAACATATTGCTATGCCTAGAGAATCAGATTTTAGACGACCAAGCAATAAACCAGGCAACAGACCAAGTAGAAATTCCGGCTCTAGAAGTCGTCGACCAAAAACTTTCCGATCAAGACGCAGAAATAGTAATTCTTAAAATAAAAAAATTGCCCTAGTGGCAATTTTTTTATTTACTATGTTTTTTCTTAGCCTTAGCTTCCAACATCAATCTTTTTATCTCCAATCTTTTAGGAGTTTTATGAGAACTTGATTTTTGTTTTCTACCAGCGGCATGTTGTCTTTTGGCCATATAAGTATTATTTATTTATATAATATAGACTATTCTAGCTTGTTATTCAAATAAAATCAATGCCCTAAGTAATTAAGTTAAATTACTATTAACACTAGCTCCTGCTTATAAGCATCTCCGTAAACTTGGAGGAGTTTTATTTAGGTAGCTCCACAACTGCCAGCGCTAATATGAATATGGGTTGGTGGATCTGATGGTGGATGATAATAATAATTTCCTCCACAGTCCTCAATAATATCTCTAATAGTGTCCCTCTGACCTTGACCAAAACTAGTACTCCTTAAATCAGCTGCATAAGACCCATCTAGGTGTACTGATGGCCCACCATAATGACAAGATCTTCTAGCATGGACACAAACTGAAGCGAGCCAATTATCTCTACAAGTTGCCAAACCAACATCTTGACTAATAGAAGTAATAATAATATCACTAGGATTTAGCACTGGACTAACATCCACTCCAGTCTTTAGACAAGCAAGCAGCGCCACTAAACTAGGCGAGGCATCTGAACATTGCTCAGGTTTTATACCACTAGTAGTAAAACCCGCACAGTTTCCACCACAAGAAGTACCACCTTCCCAAGATGAAGTACAGCCATAAGCTCCTGGTGTTCCGGCTGGCAGTCCTTGAATGGCTATATTGGGGCTCGCTGGTAAATTACAAACGCCAGCTGCACCTACATCGGCGCTTATTTGTGTCCTATCAACACCCAAAACATCATCTATAAAAAATTTGACTAGTAAATTACTACCAAAAGCCAAAATAATAGCAAAAACTGTATTGATCATAATCTGCTTACCTCTATTAACTCTTTCGGCACTACCGCCTGAGGTCAACCATTGTATCCCACCCCAGACAAAATACACTAGAGCTACAGCCCCCATAGCTCCCAGTAACAGCACTATAAAATCATAAAAGAATTTGGCGATGTCGGCAAAACCACAACTACCACAGGCGATACAAGGCAAGCCATCTAAAATTCCAGCTGCTTGTGAAACATTTGGAAATATCAGTGTAAAAATGCTCAGAAAAAAAATGTATAAAATTGATTTTTTTGGCATAGCTATATTATGATACAAGGTCCCTACTATTTAATAAGTAAATAAAGTATAGCAAAAAATCATCTAAATTAAAAGACAAAGCTTGCTTTTTCAATTTTTGAGATATTTGCTGACTATTGCTTTAATTATTAACTTTGATATCAATTACTACTAAATTATCACTATCATACTTTATTTCAAAAAAATCAGGTGAAAATAAACTCTTATCAAATTTTATTATTTGTTCCTCTGTACCTTCTATAAACTTATCTACATGAAAATACAAATAATAATATGCTTGATCTGGATTATGAAAAATAAATTGTTCCAATTGACCATATGGACATAATTTAATTTTTTTATACAATTCTTCAGCTGAGCTTGAATCAGCTAAGTCTTGAACGTACTGATACCGCTTGGAAAAAATAGCCGATGGGTGATTATTGTGCTGATTATAATACAATAAATTATTTATAGGGATAAAAGCCATAATTTGTGGAATGGTCTGTAAAGTTAGTTTTGAGCTGGTTTGAGGATCAGCCTGCAAATAATTTGATAAGTTAACAATTTTGGCTGGAATATTTCTTGACTCTACTCGACGATTCTTTATAGCTGGATCATCAATAAAAAAACCAAAAATAGCTTGACTAGCCAATAAGCCAGTGGCTAAGACACAAGCTAAATAATAAAAACTTTGCTTTTTGGCTAGTCCATAATAATTCCAAAGACGCTCTAGTCCATAAGCAGATGTGATAGACAATATACTTGGCGCCAGAATATAAAAACCCCGAAATTCTTGAAAAGGTTTTTTAAAAAACAATAATAAAATAATACCCGCTGCCCACCAAATAAAAGTTGTCAAAAAAAGATACAGTAATGGTTTGATAAATTTATTATTTCTATAATAAATCATTGTGCCTAAACCAAATAATAAAAAAATATTAATAAAAGACAAACTTTTAAACATCGGCAACCAAAAATCCAAACCGCTAGGAATAAATAAAGCAGTTTGCCAACTTTCCATGCCAAATTTCCAATAATCTAAAAACAGTGGCCCGAGAAAAGGAGCAGCCACAACAATGGCTACTAACATTGTTTGAAATAATCTAAAAAAATAAAGCTTTATTTTTTTGCTATCTTGATTAAAAGCTAAAAGCAAAAGAGCCAGTGCAGCAAAAATAAGCCATAAATAATAAAGCATAAAAATTAGGCCAGCCACTAAACCATAAATTAATGCTTTGGCTTTACCCCATTTATCAGTATTAATAGCCGAGTACAAACCTAAAAACCAAAAAATACTAAGGCCAACTGCCAAAACCTCATAAGGTTTTCCAATTAGTACGTCTTTATCCAAAATAGTCATTATCAAAAGTGGCGACAAGAGTATAAATATTTTCCCTGGTAGATCATTATTAAAAAATCTTTCATTTTTTGATAAAATCCATTTTTGAAAAAAGTATAAAACTATGGGGAAGGAAAAGAAAAAAGTAATGCTGGCTAATTTAGCAATAACTACGCCATTTAAAGACATCAATTTCCCAATTTGACCAAAAAACCAAAAAAAAGCTGGCGGATAAAAAGACGACAATTGATGAAAAGCAAAATCCGAACCAAAAATACCACTACTAGCAAAATTATTATACATAGCACTGATAGTGACTTCGTCACCTTGCAAACCCCAAAGTAAAAGCCCTAGATTATTAACAAACAGAGCATATGAAATGGCACTAATTAGACCAAATAGTATTAAAAAATAAATTGGCTGATATTTTTTATAAATAATAAAAAAACTAGCTATTAAAAAAATAACCAGCAACAATTTTATTATTAGATACATTTGCACATCAAATAAATTCATATTTTTTCTTTATAGACCCAATGCTTATACAAAATAAAATTGATAAGCGCCATCAGGGCAATAGTAATTAACCTCACTAATATATAATTAAAGCCTAATATCTGATGCATAAAATACATCAAAAATATAGCGGCTAAATAATTGCCAGCTACCAAGACAAAATATCGCTGCAATTGTTGCCAAGGGATATTTTTTGATTGAAAAGTCCAATATTTATTTAACAAAAAATTATAAGTAATAATCAAAATCTGCTCTAGTGCCACAGCCAAGACAGCAGGTAAATGAGCTTTTTCTTTTAACAAAAATAATAACGCCACATCAATTAAAGTAGCACTTCCACCAATCAGCAAAAATTTAAAAATTTGATGTTTAGCTGATGCTATATAATTTTTTATACCAACTAATGTCATAACTATTTAATATGATAAAGCCTATTTTTATTATCCCAATATACTACTGCATCCTGGGGACTAGGTGAAGCAGCCTCTAATTGATTTTCCTCTACAAAAATAATCCGCTCCCATGAAAAATCAATTAAAGTAGAAAAAGCCCCAACCACATGCGCATTATTATTTTCAAAAGGAAAAGGGAAAACCATAAAAACTCTAACTGGATTTTTTTGTCCCACCTCTTCTACCATTTGTTTTAAGCTACGGCCACTTTGATAAACATAAGGATAATCATTTTTAGCAATAATAACCCAATAAGCTAAATTGTAAATTATAATTAATGAAACTAAAGCATAAAAATATTTTTTGGGCCAAGCGCGATACATTTTTTCTAGCAAAAGCACAAAAATTAAAACTGCTCCTACTTTTGGCAAATAAGTATAGCGCGAAACTAGAGGCATCCACCATTTATCTACGGCAAAAATAGTTGGTAAAGAAGCAATTAGTAGCCAAAATAAACCATAATAAAATAATAAAGATTTTCTTAGAATAAATATAACCAATATCAAGAGTAGAAAACTAGCCACATAAAAATAACGATAATTGCTAATATCAATCAACTTGCCAAAAGGCACAATAGTATCAATAATTATCACTGGCCAGCGCAACACTTGCCAGAAGTCTAATTGCCAATAACCACTACTGATATTAACACTACCTTGTTGCCAACGGTATTCAAAAAAAGCATAAACAGCATTGATAATAAAAATAAAAAACAATAAAAATTTATGATATAAAGTCAACGCTAGCTTTTTTCTGCTGATAACAAAAAAAATAAAAGTTAAAATAATTAAAGGCCCAGAAATAAAAGCTATTTCTTTGGTGCCTAGAGCCAAAATAAAAAACAACCAGACTAAAATAGCATTTTTTAATTTATTATCCTCTAAAAAGAGCCAATAAAAATAAACTGCTAATAAAATAAATAAAGTCGTCAAACTATGAATATTAGCTGATATCCAAATAACTGATTCATAAGCTGAGCCCGCTACTAAAAATAATATTGCTCCTAAATAAACTACTAATTTATTTTTTACAAACTTACTCAGTAATAACCAGACCAAAAAAGTGCTCAATATATGCACCAATATTGTAAACAAAAAATAATAAGCGGCTTGATAATAAAATAATTTGTAACTAACATAATAAAACAAATTCATGACTGGTGAATAATAACTAGACATTTTAAAAGTCATGATATCTCTAAAACTCTGCATTTTCTGAGCATGCCAGAGCCAAGTAAAGTCATCTGAAAAGAAATAACCAAATTTTAAAAGCCAAACAAACAAAAATAAGCCTAGCAGGGTAAAAACTATAAGTGCTTTTATTTGTCTATTTACTATCATAATGCCTAAAATCAAAGACAGGCTTATTATAACAAAAAACCCCGCCCGAAGCGAGGTAGAAAACTAAAAATTTCCAATATATTACTAATTTATCTTATATAAATAGATAGCTGGACCTTTTTCACGCTTAATTACCTGAATGGCTGTCCAACCCTCCATAGGCCAAACATAAGTAATCACTCGCGAACCGGGTTTGAGCTCTTTTTCCAACTTAGCTTTCATTTTAGGAAAAATTCTAGGAATTAGAAAGAAAAAGACTATGTCCATATCTCTTAGATTAACCAGCCAAAAATCTCTAAATTTAATTTCTACTTGCCCTTTACTAAACCAAGCCCTTACTTTAGCTATAAAATATAACAACAAAGATATTTCATAACCAACTGCCTTAGCCTGTTTTTTACCAGCAGCCAAAACTACTTTGCCATCTCCGCAACCTAAATCACAAAATTTTTCTCCTGGCTTTATATCAGCTAATTTCATAACACTGTCAATATCTTTATGCCACATTGGTACCCAACCAATCGCCCGAATAAAAGCATAGGCAAATGTCAATAAAAATATAATAATTAAGATAAGAATAAAATAAGGCATTTATTTTTTAATTAATTTATAACCACCTCAGTATAGCAAAAAACCATCTTAAGCAAAAGCCAAAAGATGATTTTTTATTTATTAAAATATTAGTGCTCTAATCATTGTCCTCTCTATCTTGTCTAGAGTCTTTACCTGATTCATTATTAGAATTTCTATCCTCTGAATCCTTATCCGAATCTTCATTTTGCTTATCAGTATTTTTATCTCTCCTATTTTCTATAAAGCTATCATATCTTTCAGAATCCTTCTCACTATCCTCGTCTAAATCATCATTATACTTATTAATAGCTTTTTTGGCCTCATCAATTTTATTTATTACTCCTTCATCTTGATTTTTCTCTGCCATATCACCAATATTATCTAAGTATTGAATAATATCTTTATTTTTTTTCTTAATAGCCTCTTTGGCTTTTTTGGCTGATTTGGCATTACTTATTTCCTTGGAGGTAGCTACTGCCTCTTCTAGATTATCAACTACTTCATCCAAACTTTGTTTGATATTGCTATTATTTTCTCCTTGGCTACTAGTGTCCTCCACTGCAATATTTTCCTGAGCCATATTTAAAGCTTCTTTTAAGCGACGTTCAGACATTTTATTTAAAGTATCTACTTGGGCATTTTTGGTAAAAGATAAATTTTCTTCCACATTTTCAATAGTCTTCTTTAAAGGATAAAAAGAATGTCCCGGTGTGATATTATCATTATTGGCAGCATAAACTGCTGTGCTACCCAAAATTATCACCACTAATAAAGCAGTGTAAGAAACCTTAGCCAACATTGAATATGGTCGGAAAAATACCCGACCTAATTTTTGTAACTTACTGTGCAATATAAAACTATAGATTTTAAATTTAATTTTAAAATCAGCTTGCTTACTAAGCGATGGTTTTGGTAAGTTTGATAAGTTTTTTTCTAAATTATCCATATTATTTGTCTAATAGTTCTCTTAGTTTTGCCAAGCTCCGACTGATTTTGGTTCTAATTGCTCCTTCGTCTTTATCTAAAAGCATTGCTATCTCGGTGTTACTCAGTTGATCTACAAATCTCATCAATAATATTTCCCGATCGCTACTGTCCATTAGTTTGATAATTTTCATTATTGCCTCTAGCTCATATTCCAACTCTACTTTATCAATATCACCTTTGGTCAGATATCTATCTTCCAACAGCTGCGTTTCTCTATTGGCTACCCGATAATAATTGACCAAATGATTATGGGCAATAGCATAAATCCATGATTGAAAAGAGCGACTTTGGTCAAAATCTTCAAAACTTTTTAGAGCTTTTAAAAAAACTTCCGAAGTAAGATCTTCGGCCACCTCTCGATTAAAATTGACCCGATATAAAAAATATACAAATATTTTATTTTTAAACTGGTCATAATAGCTAATGAAATTGTCACTTTTGCTATTCATAATAATATACAAATATTAGCAACTAATGTTTCACCATAAAATGCCATTATAGCAAAGTATCAAACTTTGTCTAATGGTGTAACAAAATTTTATTTACTTTGTATTAATTTATATAAGACTAATTATTAATAAAATAAACAAAAAATATGAAAAAAACATTTACAATACTTGCAGTATTGGTAGCAATGATATTTTCAATATCACAAGGCTTAAGAGCCAATGCCGCTAGCTATACTTTACAACAAGTACAAGCTCACAATACCAGCACAAATTGTTGGGTTATAGTAAACAATAAAGTATATAACCTCACAAACTATATTACCCAGCACCCCGGTGGAGCAGCGGCTATCACTAGTCTCTGTGGTACCAATGGCACAGCAGCCTTTTCTGGACAACACAGCGGCAATGCTACTGCTAATGCCCAATTAAATAATTATTTTCTAGGCAACCTTACGACTGCTGATACTACCAAGCCATCTGCTCCTAGCAACCTAACAGCCAATGTCATCTCATCAGCCAAGATAAATCTCACTTGGTCAGCCGCTACAGACAATGTCGCTGTCACTGGCTATACTATCTTTAGAAACGGCACAGAGATTGCTTCTACGGCTACTACTACTTTTAGCAATATTGGTCTGACTGCCTCTACCACCTATACTTATACTGTCAAAGCCTATGATGCCGCTGGAAATAAATCAGCTAACTCTAATTCTATTTCCGCTACGACTTTAACCACTTCCACAGATATTACTAGCCCTAGTGCACCTACCAATTTAACAGCTAACCCAATCTCCACTAGCCAAATAAATTTGACTTGGGCAACTTCTACAGACAATGTCGCTGTCACTGGTTATTCTATCTTTAGAAATGGTGCTGAAATCGCTACAGTTACCAGCAACACTTTCAACAATCTTGGTTTAACAGCCTCAACTACTTATAGTTATACTGTCAAAGCACACGACGGTGCTGGTAACATGTCAGCTAATTCTAATATTGCCTCAGCCACCACTCTAAAAAATTCTGGCGATAACACAGCTCCTAATGCCCCTAGAAAACTCAAAGCTCACGTTGTTTCCTATACACACGTCAATTTAAAATGGAAAGCTCCTGAGCGTAAAAAAGGTATTAAAGGCTATGCAATTTTTAGAGACGGCATCAAAATCGCTACTGTGAAAAGAAATCACTTCAATGATATTGGTTTAAATCCAGCTACTACTTATACTTACACTGTCAGAGCCTATGATAAGGCTGGTAATATGTCTAGCGACTCTAATATAATTTCTATAACTACGCTGACAAGAAAAGCTAATAATGACCACGATGATGAAGATGACGAAGATGAAGATGACGAAGATGATCATTATGACCGTCATGACAAAAAAGATAATATATTATCAAAGATAGAAAAAATCAAAATCAAAAAACAAAGCAAAAAAGACGATTAAAATTAAAACTTAAGTTAGTTATAAAAATCCCCCAGCCACGTCAAACGTAGCTGGGGGATTTTTTGCTATAGTTATTTTTAACTCTTCATCAATATCTCCATTCTCTGACCAAGTATATCTTTAGCTAATGGAATGACCACATTTTTCTTATAGAAATATTGGGCCTGCTCTGGAATTTCTGTCACTGGGAAGACAAGAGCTGGTACCAAAAGCTGACTATTAACATTATTCTCAAAACTCCAAATCTGAGTATAGGCGATATGTGGTGTACCTATTTTTACTTCTATCAACTCCGTATTACTATCTTCTGGAAAAGGATAATAAGCACCACCTTTAGAAGCCAGCTCCAATATCTTGGCTACATCAGTCTCCATATCATATACAGAGCTCTGATAATTTTGGCTAGTCAAATTCCACAAACCACTGACTCTCTGGTGTCTAAGATTGATAGACACTCTCAAACCTTGTATTTCACCACCCTCTTCATAGACCTCTTGGCCTTCTATCAATAAAGGATAAATAACAGTAGCTATATCTGGCACCATAAATTCTCCACTATCAGCATATTTCTCATAATTGTATCTCCAAGTATTATCAACTAAAGGCTTGCCATAAGTGCTGACATTGATATTTCTATCCTGCAAAAATTTATCAGCCATAGCTATGAGCTTATCGTCAGCTGGCATATCATCAATTTTCATAACTCGCTCTAAGAGTTCTATATTATTTGGCCAACGCTCCCAATTTTCATTGATAGAAATCATCCCTTCATAAAAATCTACATTGACTGAGTAGCCAAAATCCTTATCTTCATACACTGTAAAATTCCTCAGTTTGGCATTATCTAAAGACTGCAAATTTATATTATCAAAATTCAAATTCTGTAAAATTTGTGCCCCTTGTGATTGAGAGGCTAAGCCATTTATTTTTTTAAGAACTGCCATATCCAAGCCATCAACTGAGAAATCTTCTCCGACATAAACATATTTATAAGCCATTGGCCCTGGCCAGATCATATCCGAGCCAGCTGCCATTTTGGGGCTGTCCATAGCCACTCCTCCTCCCCCACCAAAACCAGCTACAGCTTCTCTTTGTGGTTCTATGTTATTAGCTAGGAGTGGTCCAAAAGCATTTTTGTCCAACTTAGCTATTTGTACCTTAAAATCATCTGGTCTATTAACATTTATATTATTAGCTATAGGCTGTTTATTTTTTAATAATGTAGGTATGAGTATTAAAAGTAAAACTCCTAAAGCTCCGAAAGCATAATTTAGTTTTTTCATAAAATTAAAATTATTTTTTTTATTTTCTAATTGATCTAGTTTTTCTAAAAGCTCCAAATAAAGCTCCTTTTTAAAGTTTTCATCAAACTTTATTTTTGGCTTAGAGGCTATCAACTCCTCAATGAGTTTTAACAACTCATTTTCGTGCTTTTTTAAACTTTGATCAAGAGAATACAAGTCTTCTAAAATTTTTTTTATATTTTTATCCATATATTTAATCTATTAACATCATCACTAAATAAATTAGGCTAGCTAGAGACAATCTAAGCTCTTTAATACCCCGAGAAAAAATCATTTTGCAATTAGCTTCTGATTTACCAACTATTTCTGCAATCTCCTTATAAGATAAATCTTCCCACACACGCATAATTACTATTTCCCTTTGATTAGAACTTAACTGAGCGAGCTTGTTTTGGATATCTGATAAAGCTTTTTTTCTATCCATATTATCTGAGATATCACTGAAGTCAGAAAGATCTTCTATATCATCCAGATTTTGAATATTTTTATGTCCCCTGTAATAATCAATCACTGTATTTCTAGCTATCTTATATAACCAAGAAGAAAAGCTCCCTTTACTACTTTGAAATTTGTTGATATTTTCTAAAGCTTTGCTAAAAATTAAGGAAACTAAATCTTCGGTGCTTTCTTTGTGACTAGTTCGATAGTAAACAAAACTATATATTTTTTTAAAATACTTCTCATAAACTTGACCAAAAGCCTCAGCCTCTCCACGCTGGCAGGCATAAATTAACGCTAATTCATTATTTTCCATGGATTTTTGTTTCTCTCACTATATTATAACGGATAAAAAGGAAAAAGGTAACAAAAAAATAGCTTTATAAATTATAAAACTATTTTTATTGAGAATATTAAAATTATTTTTTAATGATTTCCAAAGATAAACTTTCCAGTGGCAAGCCTTGGTATTGAACTTTACTAATCTCTTTATTCTCTCCCAAAATATTTACTTGCAAACCAGACTGCTCTACTATTTTGATATAATCATCTTTTAAAATAGCCCCGCCCACACAACCAGCTATTAAATTTTCATCATTTCTTTGCTCCTCTGATAAGCTTTCTAATAAGACAATATCGGAAATATACATCCGGCCACCCTGTTTTAATACCCTATAAGCTTCTTTAAAAACTTTCAATTTATCCGGCGCTAAATTAATTACGCAGTTGCTAATTATAATATCAATAGAATTATCATCTATCGGCAAATTTTCAATTTCTCCCAATTTGAATTCCACATTATAATATTTGTATTTATTAGCTAAAATAGTAGCTTTGACAATCATCTCTTGAGTCATATCTACGCCAATAACTTTCCCAGTCTCACCAACTTTTTTGGCTGCCAAAAAAGCATCAAAGCCTGCTCCACTACCTAAATCTAAGACTATGTTACCGCTTTTAATTTTACTAATAGCAATAGGGTTACCACAACCAAGCCCCATATTAGCTTCTGGCACAGCACTCATCTCTTCGTCAGAATAGCCAATACTTTTGGAAATTACTTGGCTGGTATCTGAGCCACAACTGCACTTACAACCACAACCCGAAGACTGCTGAGCTAATTGGCCGTAACTGTCTTTGACTACCTTTTTTATTTCTTCTGCTTTCATAAATTAACTATTATTTTATTACACTGGCTACTTTCTCGCCTAATATTTTATGATGTTCTGACGCCATATGATAACCATCTGTATTCTCCAAATTAATAAATTTCCCAGCATCTAAATATAAACATCCTAAGTCTTTTGCTACCTTCTCATACAGAGGTGGTAATAAGAGTGAATTTTTAGGTGCATCCACTAAGCGCTTATCAAGCTCTTTGCTTGATGGATTTACAACTGGTGGCGGACAAATAACTAAAATCTGAGAGTCATCTCCTTCTAACTCTTTTTTTATAAATTCAATAGTTTGTTTAAGATGATTAGCTATATCTGCAACTGATAAACCATAAGTATTTTTGAGATCATTAGTGCCCAGCATTACGATAATAATATCTATTGGTTTATTAGTAGCTAGTATCGATTTAAGGTGTGTTATTCCACACTTATATGGTTTATTTGGATCTTCGGCTATGAAAGTTCTACCAAATAAACCTTCACTAATAACTTCATATTCTTTACCCAAAATATCTTGAAGTACCCCTGTCCAACGCACATTAGCCGGTAGACGTTCATCTTTAAAAGGATTAGCTCCCCAAGTATTTGAGTCGCCATAGCATATTACTGTTTTTGCCCTTGGATTGGTGTTCATATGATTTTGTTAATATAAATTATGTTATCGGATTCTATTTTGTTGGTTAACTATTTTAACAAAAGCTATTATCTGTAATATAACGACTAAGCTCATAGCAACAACCGATGTCCACCCAAACCAATCAGGGCCTACCTCTCCGTAGCTTGAGAAAAATTGAAAATAAATCAAATGAGAAGCTACTAAATAAAAAACTACATAAGTCAGAGTATGTAATAATTTCCATGATATGACGCCTAAAAATTTAATTACTTTTCCAAAAGAAGCAAAGGATAATATTATTGATATAATCAGGGCAATTAATCCAATAAAATTTGCCAGGCTATATCCAGATCCACCAATTTTTATTAGTTGTGTAAGTGGTTGCTCAATAAGTAGTAATGTAAAGTGAGCTAGAGCCATAATGCTAAACCAAATACCCAATTCACCCCGCCAGCTCCATGGATTCATCATAGGGGACATTTTTTTGCTGGGAACTTTTATTCTAACTAAAGGTCCGATAATGAGAATGAGAAATAAGAGAATAAAGGCTGTACGAGCAAAAGATGTTGTCCATTCTATATTAAACAAAAAATGCATAATAAGCACCAAGAGTAATGAAAAAAAACTAACAATAAAATGTGTTGCCGGACTATTTTTTACATCCATATTTTTTAATTTAAATGATATTAAGTTTATTATATCAAAAAACCATAAACAAAAACACCCTCCCAGAGGAAGACTGTTTTGTGGGGCGACATTTCGTAAAGTGACATTCCAAGCATCTGAAATGCCACTTTTAGTATTTAATACTTTCACCTTTGAGTCAAACTAATCTAAGAAATCAAAAGAGACTAAAATTTTTTCAAATTCACCCTCGCTAATATTCTTTGTATTTTTATTATAAATAGCCATACCCGCATACTCATTGTCACTTTCAAAATTAATAAGCGCTGCTCTCGTATTAGGAACTAAACCCCAACCACTTATACCAGAACTATCACTAAAACTATTATCACTTATCACCAAAATTATATTGCTATTATTATTTAAAGTTGATATTGGAGCAATTATGCGCTTTTTTAAACCAGGCATCCTACTGTAGTATTTATCATTTTCAAAAGTATAGCCTTGTGAATCTGTAATAGAACCTCCTCTACCTGCCTGAAAATCTAATGAAGTGCCCCCAAACACTATATCTGTCTCGCTGCTAAAAGTACCCATAAATAATTTTCCGCTAGCTGCAGCATTTGCATCATCTCCATAATCAGAAAAATTTATTTTGACTTCACCATACCTATCTGGATACTCAAAAGAAATACCTAGCTCATTGCTGACAAATTTTATATTATCACTTTTATTTTCTTTAAGTGACTCTTCTAATACTTTATTGTTATTTTTGATAATAGCAGACGCCTTATTATAAAAATAACTCATATCATTGGTCTTTTTCACCTCCTGCCAAACAAAGACACTCATAATAAATATGCTTCCAATTATTCCTCCTAGTATTGCTACTACTACAGTGTCATTGAATCCCTTTTGGTTTTTAAACATAATTTTTAATTTATAATCATTAAATATTTATACAAATATTAATCCCTTAAAGCCTCACATCTACACCAACATTCATTTATATTTTTAACTGAGCCTACAGCTAGAACTGGGCTGCTCACTTCTCTGTCCAAAGCCCAATGAGTAGCTGGACTACCTGCCTGACAATCTTGACTTATCTTACAATATTGTGAACACTCCGTCTCATTTAATAAGATATTACAGTCTTCCCCTATATCAATATAAATATCTTCTGCCCTATTGGCATAACGACTAGTTAAAACGCATTTACTAAACTTCTCTACCGAAGCTCCTTCTTTTTTATTATTGACAAAAGGAAGAGAACATCCTGATAATAGAAATATAAAACCTATTAATACTATAATTTTTTTCATAATTTTATATTTAATATTAATACTTTAAGTAAAAAAATCTATTTTGTCTTCTAATTATTTGCCACGCCATTTAAGCACTGTTCATCATCCAATAAATAATCACATATGGCATCATCATCTTTAATAAGTGCTAATGTACTAAAACAATCATTCATATTCATCAGACTAGTTTTTTTGCAATACTCTTCATTTAAAGTTTCTTTTGCGTAGGATATGTAGCAAGTACTTCTAAACGGAATTTCCTGATTTTCACATCTTTCAACTTCTAAATAAGATAAATCTACCACCGATGGCTTTTCTCTAAAACAAAAACATTCATTGGTATTCTCAACAAACATTGGGCTACTGTCACAAATTTCCCTACAAGCATCCAAATTTTCCACTATCCCATCAGCCGGATGCATCCATCCATAGCTATTAATTTTCCACTCCCCCTTATCTTTTATTAAATTAAAATACTGAGGCTTTTTTTGACGATTATTTTTAACGATATTAACTTTTAATACTGCTATATCATCTTTTATTTCAACATTATCTATAGTGTATTCTAAATTATTGAATTGACTTACCAGTGTATTTTCTAAACTAAGTTCTTTAATATCAGGATATAATGCCGCCATTTCTTTTGCTGCTTTTAAAAAACTGGCTGATGAATATACATAAGAAAAATATTTATCAACATCAACATTTTTAGCAGCAATCATCATCTCCCCAAAAACTTCCTCTGGTTTTAAACTTTCTTCCTCTAAAGTACCATCATTCCCCTGTACAATAGACGTCTCATTGGAATTAGAGACATGGACAATTTGTTTTATTAAACTATTTAGTTCTTTTTGTTTATCTATTTCCTGCCAAACAAAAACTCCTGTAATAAATATAGCCCCTATTATACCTCCTAGTATGGCTACTACTATAGTGTCATTGAATCCCTTTTGGTTTTTAAATAGTTTCATAATTTAAATTAAATTTTTAATATATTTATTATACCACTATTTTATAGCAAACAAAAAACGAGCTAGGATTAGCTCACTTTTTGATGGGGTCCTCTATGGAATACTTTTATAACTTTTGATTGGGATAGTATTAAATTGTGATACTTATAATTTTTTATTAGAACGTTTTTTTCTAATAACAATTACAATAAAAATAACTATTAATATAAAAAGAAGTGGCAAAAAATAATACAAAAATTGAATAATATTATTATCAAGTAAAAAACTTAGGGGCGCCTTGTGGTATGCACCGAATGAAGCGCCGCTAGCCCAAGTCAAACTAAATTTTTCACAACAATTTTGATCTCTAATTGTGTCCGTCAACTCACAATTACCGTAAGGAGTTTCATAAACTCTCTTAGTTAAATCATTGTTAACACGATATATATGCCAATCTCTAACATTAGCTAAACACTCATACGAAGCGCCGTTTTTACGCACTTCCCCATCTTTAGTTTTTTTTACAAAATAATAGTTAAGTTCAGCGGTACATTCTCTTGTAGATTGATTTACAGAAATTCCAGTATACTTACTTAATCTAACAAAATCACTAATTACACACCTATATGGGCCATCGTCCCTTTTAGATTTATCCGAACCAGGAAGATAAAATTCCTCACCTGAAAAAGGAATTTGTTTATAATCAATAGTTTTCAATCCTAATTGTTTACAACAGTCTTGGTATGACGAACCATCTACAATAGGACAAGTACCAAAAGGGGTATCAATGTAATAATAAACTTTCGGCATGTATCCTTCCCAACCGCTATTTAAATCATAACCTCCAAATTCATCACCAGCCCAAAAAGAATCGCATTGTTTTGTTTGGTCATTAATTACTAAAACATGTGGCGCTGGTGCAGCTAAGACATAATTACTAAATAATAAAAAAATTGATACTAAAAATAAGAATGTTTTTTTCATATTTTTATTTTAATAACATAATAATTATACCACAAAACAAAAAACGAGCTAATGTTAGCTCACTTTTTGATGGGGCAACTTAGTAAAAGCTATCGGGACTAAGATGTTTAGAGAATTAGATAATGTTTACTTATTTAGCTATTTTTGGTATTCTATAAAAAGTATATAAATATAAAAAATATGGACACAAACAATTATCTTATAAAACTTGCGGAAAAATTAAAAAATGGTACTGCTTCTAAAGAAGAAAAGTTGGCCTACCTTAAAGAACTTAATAAAATTATTAAGGAATTAAAGAGTGAATTAGAAACTAAATTATAAAAATATGGGATTTGAAGAAGAAAAATTATATCCAAATTTACCACCACCAGAAATGCCTATTAATCCTGAAAATCAAACTGAAACAATAGAAAATGAGATTGAGAGAGAAGAAGTTGCCTTTGTAAATAACCTAGAAGAAGTCACCACACTAATAGACCAAGCTGACCCAGAAAAATTTAGTGAGGTAGAAGCAAAATCTATTAAAGGTAAATTAATGTTGATATTTGGTTCTCTTGGTATTTTAGGAGGCGGTTATGCAATGAAACAACTTTTAGGTGGAGCGCCTTCAAATGAATTAGCATTAGTATTTGGCGGAGTTGCTGGGCTTGGTGGCGGCACAGCTCTTGCTCTACAAGGTCTTGTTGAAACAATCAAAGTCTCTAAATTTGGTAAGACTAAACTAGGTAAATTTTTAACATCTGAATCAGATGATCCAGGTCTACCTCCACCTGATATGATTATGTAATATAAAATTATTTAAAACAAAAAAGCACTTAAATTATTAAGTGCTTTTTTGATGGGATCCACTGTGGGATGAATTCTGAACCCTAGATTGGGGTAAATTGCAATATAGTATCCCGAAATTAACCCAATAAATTATTTATTCAAAAGTAAAGGTAAAAGCCCTAAAACCAGCTGACTGAGGAATAATCTCTATAGTATGATTGCCAGGTGCGCTATTTTGAATCAATGTATAGAGCTGTTCATCAGATACTTTAATATGATCAGCTATATCTTGACCATCTTGTTTGATCTTCAAATCCACAGCTTGGTCAGCACCAGCTACCAAAAAAACCTTTTTAGCTGAATAAGAAAATATAATTTTAGCATCGTTATCTATGTTTTCTGCATATTCTGGATAGATGCGCCATTTACCAACTAAATATAAACGATTAGTTTTTATATCGCTAGGCATTTCAAAGTCCATAATACCCTCTGTTAAAGATTTGCCATTAGCCAGTAGATTGTTGCGACTAGAACCAAAATAAGTTTCTGGACTTTGGGGTAAAGTATTTAACTGATCAGTAGGCATGACTAATTTTTTTTCAATACTATTTACTTCACCCAAGGCCTCTTGTCTCTGCTCTAATAACTCTTTGATCTTAGCTTCAGTCACATCATAATTTCCCTCCCCAATATGATCATAGACTATCTGACCATTATAATCTATCAAAAAAGTATGTGGCCAATATTTATTATTGTAATTTTTCCAAGTAGCAAAATCATTATCCTGCATCACTGGAAAAGTTATACCAAATTCTGTTAAAGCTTTCTTTACATTTTCTGGATTTTTTTCAAACTCAAATTCTGGACTATGCAAACCAATAACCACCAAGCCATTATCTTGATAAGATTCGTGCCAAGCTTGTAGATAAGGAAAAGTACGAATGCAATTGATACAAGAATAAGTCATAAAATCTAACAAAACTACCTTGCCCTTTAGCTCCGCTAAACTCAAGGCTTGAGAATTTAACCATTGACCACCAACTACTAATTCTGGAGCTAAATTATCTGCTTTATTTAGACTGTCTAGCTGTGATAAATTATTCAATTCTTTTTTAATCATATCATTGTCCTCCAAGCCAGTTAATTGTGAACCATAATTAGGAAATTTTTCTAAAATATAGCTCTGAAACTGGCGATCAATATTAAAATAAATAAGCAGAGCCATAATAATCATAATCAAACCAAAAATCTTTTGTATCAAAGCTCCTTGTTGCAGTAACCAAGGCACCTTATTAAGTAATTGCCTACCGCCATAGATTATACTTAGCATAGGCAAAGCTGTACCTAAAGAGTAGGCAAAAGTAATAATAAAGGCACTACCAGTAACAGTGCCGGTCAAGGCTAAAGATATAACTGAAGCTAATATTGGACCAACACAAGGCGTCCATAATAAACCAAGGCTAAAGCCAATAATCATACCGCCACCAAAACCATGGTGTTCTCCTTGAGATTTTGGCTTAAGTGAAAATTTACTGATCAATTGTTCAAAACGAGCTTGAATACTTGGTAAGACCAAGGTAAGACCAAAAATAATCAAAATAAATATAGAAATATAACGCAAGCTATCAGCTGAAATACCAGTAGCCTGTACTATAGCGGTCAAAAAAAGAGTAAAAAATGTAAAACTCAAAATAAAACCACTAACAATGCCAAAAGGCTTCCGCCTGCCACTACCGACTGACCCAGCCAGTATGATTGGCAAGATTGGTAAAATACATGGTGATAAAATTGTTATCAGGCCACCGAAAAAAGCAAATATAATGAGAATTAACATAAAAATATTTTATAAAATATTTTTTATCAACTCATCAATGCTTCCGCCTGACCATTTTTTGATAGCCTGACCACTAGCATCTACCAAAACAAAAGTATGCTGATAAGTAATAGCGTATTTTTGTTTTAAACTTGTCTCCTTATCATAATCTGTTTTGAATAAAAAAACATTAGTAGGAATTTTATCCAAATTGGCTTCAAAATCCGCATTGGCTGCTTTGCAAGTTGGACACCAAGTAGCGTGAAAAAACAAAATTCTAGTTTTGTCTTTAGCAGCTTCATAAGCAGATTGACTATAACTGACATAGGCACCAGCCTCAGCCATCATTTTATCCTCTTCCATCATGGAATCATTAGTGTTTATATTGATGTTAGTATTTTCCATCATAGCATTTTTATTTTCCTCCATAGTTTCCTCATCTTTTTTAGAATTTTCTTCCTGCATCATAGCTTTTTCTTGCTCTTCTAAGGCTTGATTATTATTTGATTTATTTAACAGAAGATAAGCCCCACCACCAATAATAATCAAGCCTAGAATTATGGCAATTAATGCAGTATTGCCTTCCTGTTTATATATTTTCTTCATATATTTTTTCTTAATATTTATTAAATTAATACTTAAATGAACCATATATTCTGCTTATAGTTTTTACTAAAACCATGACTAATAAACTATATAATATCCAAGGATCAATGTCGTGCTTCAAACCTTGAACAATAACCGCTGCTATCAATACTATTGACCCCGCTAACCAACTATAACGACTAGCCAGCAAGCGATGTAACTCTTCTCTTTCATCTTTAGCTTGCTCACGCCAAAGAAAAACTGTATAGATAATATAAACAACTACTAGTCCAAACAAAACCATCATTAAAATCTGAGAGGGCATCCAAAGCATAAAAGGATCCAAAAAACTAATGATCAACACCACTAAAACTAAACTAATAATAATCTCTTTAAATATTTTTTTTGTCATAAATATAAGTAAATATTTTTTCAACATTTGTATTAAAATAACGCGCTATCTTTATAGCTAAAATAAGTGAAGGCGAATAATTACCATGCTCTATAGCTATAATAGTTTGTCTAGTCACACCAATAGCTTCAGCCAAATCTTCTTGTCTGATTTTAGCCTTAGTTCTAAATTCATAGACTTCATTAGAAATACTTTCTTTCATAGTTTTATGATATAGTATTAGAAACATAATGTCAAATTTACTTTACGTAAGGTATATTTTACATTATTGCTACTTAAACAATACAAAAACTCCTCGCTTACGCGAGAAGCTCTTATGGGGTGCCTAGAGAGAATCGAACTCTCGATAACAGGACCACAACCTGCTGTGTTACCTCTACACCATAGGCACCATATAAATAATTTTATTACATAATCAAATGGTCGAAGACCACGAGCGAACAAAGTGAATCGAGTGGTGCTCCCAGTAGGAATCGAACCTACATCTACGGCTTAGAAGGCCGCTGTTCTATCCGTTGAACTATAGGAGCGGATATTTTAAAACACGAGCAAGTATACCAATAAATAGCTTTTAAGTCAACTCTGTTAAATAAATTCTAGTTTTGATATAATTAATATATTATATAGCAATTTATTAAAAAATAAAAATAATCATTAATTTCTAAACGCGTGAAAAAACCTACTAAGGAATTATTCTTTTGGAAAATACTAAGTGACTTTTGGGGCGTGGTAACTGCCATCTTCTTTCTACTGACTTTCCTAGGAAAATATGACCTATCCCATATTTTAACTGATATCACTATTATTTATCTATCTATTCTATCTATTTTTACCGGCCTCAAAGAATATCGCCGCTGGAAAAGCAAAAAATACCTATCACAGTACCACGGGGAAATATTCATTATCTCTTGGACTATACTAATACTCATCTTTATCCTCATGTCAGCTATAGACAAAAATCAATACAAATTATCCGCTGAATTCACAGCCACCTATCTATCTGTGCTTGGCATCTTTGCCATTTCTCGCAAATCAAAAAATTTAAGACTCAAATAATTTTAAAAATATGATTTACATCGCAGCTGATCACAATGGTTTTAAGACCAAAGAATATTTAAAAAAATACTTTAGCGACAAGGATATTGCCTATAGTGATTTGGGAAACAACAAGTTCCAAAGAACCGATGACTATCCAGACTTTGCCAAACGCGTAGCCAAAAAGGTCCAAGCCGACAAAAATTCTAGTGGCATTTTGATCTGTGGTAGTGGACACGGTATGACTATAGTAGCCAACAAATTCAAAAATATCCGGGCTATTTTGGGCTGGTCATCAGCTGCTACTCGTAGGGCTCGCCATGATGATGATGCCAATATAATTTGCCTGCCAGCTTGGAGTTTTGGTCATGAAAAAGCCCTAAAAATTGTCCGCACTTGGCTTAGCACTGATTTTGGTAATTTACCTCGCTACAAAAGACGTATCAAAAAGATAAGCACTTAAATGAGCAAAAAAAGAATAAAAATAATTCCCTCTATTTTGGTTAAAAATAAAGCTGAATTTACAAAACATTGGAAACACATCAGCCATTATTTTAATTATGCTCAAATTGATATTATGGATGGTCAATTTGTCAAAAGCAAAAATTCTATTACCCCAGATGACATAAAAACTTTGACCAAAAAACACCAATTGGAAATTCATCTAATGGTCAAAGATGTCAAAAAATATATCGCTATTTGGTCTCAGCTCAAAAATGTCCAAAAAATAATCTGGCATTATGAAGCCGACAAAAATACTCAGCATATCGAAGCACTAAATAAATATCTAAAAGACCAAGAAATTAAAACTGGCTTGGTCATCAATCCGCAGACATCTCTAGCTAAAATAAAAAGCCTCATTCCTCACTTTGATACTATCCAAATCATGGCTGTCACTCCTGGTCGTCAAGGTCAAAAATTTCAAAGCCGAGTACTAACTAAAATAAAAAATCTGCGCCAGCAATTCCCTAAACTGAATATAGAAGTTGATGGCGCCATAAATGATCAAACTTTTCAAGCTATTGTCAAAGCTGGCGCCAATATAGTCTGTCCTGGATCATACTTACAAAACTCAAAAAATATCAAAGCCTCACTAGCTAAATTAAAATAATCCAGCCTCTCGCGAGCAGCTGGATTATTTTTTCTTTTTTACTAACTTTTTTGGACTACAATAATATATTTTATTTTTAATGAAAAGTAAAATAAAAGCACTAAAAATACTAATAATCCCTACCAAAATAAATAAAAAATTAAAGCCAAATTCTTGCGCCATAAAACCTCCTAAAGCGGCAGCAGCGGCCATACCAACTCCAGATAGAATATCATAAATGCTCCACTCAAACCCTTCCTTACCTTTATCTATATGTCTAGTAAAAATTGAACACCAACCAGGGTAAGACAAAGCAGCAGCAATCCCCATCAAAGCTTGTAATAAATAAAGTTGCCAAATAGAATCTATGAATATATAAGCAAAATATAAAAACCCCATCAACAAAGTACCAAAAAAAGCCGTATACAAATCATCTTTTTCAACTTTTGATCTATCAATATATATGCCTACTGGTATTTCAAAAACCGATTTAAAAATCAAATAAATAGCCGCCGAAATTCCTACCGCCTCCAAGCCACCATTTTTTATATTATCAGTAATAAAAATAGCAAAAAAAGGTCCCAACAATTGATAGGCGGACCAAAACAAAAAATCAGAAATAATTAAAATTTTAATTACTAAATTTATTTTATACCTAGTAACAGAGCTAATAACATTTTTGAAATAAAACATAAATTTTTATTTTTTAGCTTCCACTACCTTATGTACTAAAGCATTATATATGGGCACAGTAAAATAAAATTGCGAGCCAACGTGCTTGATGCTATCTACATAAATTTTGCCACCCAAGAGCTCTACTAGTTGTTTGGTAATCCAAAGACCTAAGCCGGTACCAACAATACCCTTAGTTTCTTCACCTTGGACGCGATAAAATTTTGTAAATAAAGCCTCTCTATCTTTGGCATCCATACCAATACCAGTGTCTTTGATATTTAAAGTGACAAATTTACTATCCTCCACTTTGGCAATCAACTCAATCTCTCCTTGTTTAGTATATTTAATAGCATTGCCAATCAGATTGACTAATATCTGTCTGAGTTTATCTTCATCTGCCCAAATCTGTGGCAACTTATCTTCTTTGATTAATTTAAACTGTAAACCTTTTTCTTTGACCCGAAATTCAAATTCTGCTTCTAAGCTCTCCAACAGTTCTGGCAAACTAATGACTTTTGGTGAAATAGATAGTCTCTTTTGTTCAATACGACTGACACTTAAAAGATCTTCTACCAAGGATCCCAAACGATTGACTGAAGCCTCCATAATCTTAAATCCTTTAGCTCCTTTTTCATCCAGCTGACCATAATCACCTTCCAAAGCCATAGAGATATAACCTTTGAGCGTAGTAATAGGGGTACGCAGCTCGTGAGAAGCTATAGAAATAAATTCATCTTTCATCTGATCTATTTCTTTGAGCTTTCTAAAAAGCAAAGCGTGCTCAAACAGTCTAGTATTAAGAGCTAGTAGCAAAATAACAATCAAGACGGTGATAGTTAAGATGACATAAGATTGTGTCAGGGTATCAGCCACCAAATCATCAATTAATTTTAATGACAAACGCAGACTAAGCAAAGCAGTTTTTTCACCACTGGCATTTTTTAACGGCATAGCTATCTCCCAAAGACGCTCCTCTTCTGCTCCATTGCCAGTCGGCGCTGCCACCAAAGTAGCTACTGCTTCGTTTTGATGCCAAGAAATTACATAATTTAAATCATCAGCTGAATTGCCTATTTTATTTTCATCAAAACTGGCTACTACTTTAAAACTTTCACCCTCTCTAAGTAAAATATCAAAATTTCGCACCTCAATACCAGAATCTTTTATTTTTTGCACTTTAGCTTGAATCTCATCATTACTCTCTAGGCCTTGATAAACTGCACTATCAAAAAGCTGACCGACCATCAGAGCTTGTCTTTGTAAAGATATATCAATATTGGTCTGAAAAGATTTTACCGACCAAATAGTATTTAAAATAATTGCTAGTGGTATCAAAAGAATTAAAACCACAGCGTATATCACCTGATGGCTTTGTTTGAGTAAAAAAGTATTGGATTTTTTTAACATAGCTTATACTTCCAAATTTTTGTTTTTGCCTTTGTGAAGAAATATAATGACTCCTAGAGCTAAAAAGACTAAGAAAGCTCCTCCTAATATATAATAGATAAATGAATTTTTGACAGCTGTTTGGCCAGAACTCTGATCAAAATAATTGTCAGCTGTTACGGCTTGAGCTTCTTTGATCAAAAATGAAATTGGTCTAGATTGTTTGACTATTTTTCCAGTGTCATCGTTGACGGTCACAAAAACCCTGTGATGACCATCACTTATAGAGTGTTTGACATCATATGACCAGTTACCACTAGCGTCTGTCTTGGTAGTCATAACCAAAGGCAAAGCACTATATAAATAAATATTAACCCAAGTGTCTGGCTCGGCCTTGCCACTGAACTTAAACTCTTCTGGAGAAACAACTACATCTTCCACTGCCATTTTTTTGTCTATTTTCTTGGACTTAATTTTTGGTTGTTCCAATTTTTTTTCATCATCTAAAAGTACCTTATCTAAATCTATTCTGGTTTTTAACAAAGCCCCTGGACCTAAAGGATCAAAACCACTTTTAATTTCTAACCCGTCATTATAAGCATCACCGTCTGTATCAGGATTGTTTATCTCGGTGCCATAATATTTTTCTAGGTCATCAGACAGACCGTCACCGTCTGTATCCAATATCAAAACGGCTTGGTTTAAAATAGTCAATTTATCTTTTTCTTCCAACACTACTTCTTTTTGTGCCCTAGCTACTAATACTTTGATATCTTGGCTAGCTAAAAGCGGTAAAGCCTTTTTGCTATCTACTCCACTTTCTTGTAAGAGATTACTTAATTCTTTGGTGCTAATATTTTTACCCAACCAAGAATCAGTGGCTCGGCTAATATTTTGACTCAGTCTTTGACCAGCCACCAAACGATTAAGATATTCATTTCTTAAAATATTGTCGCACAAATTTCTATCCTCTAATTGACAATCTACTTGACCGCCATATTTTTCTAATAAATAATTTTTGCACTCCTCTTTATCAATAATCTTATTTTCCTGACACTCCAAGTCTGTCTTAATACGATAGAGATAGTCCTCACAAGCTACAGCCTCATAAATACCTTGCTCCACACAAGTATCATCCAGCAAGTCCATAGTAGCTCTAAATCGTGAACAGCTTTGTTCATTATTAATACCTTGTTCGATACAAGTGCTATAAAAATCAATAGCTATTTTATTGTTGGCTACTGCTGAATTTTGGCTAGCCGTGCTAGTAGTCACATCTGGAGTCTCTTCTGTTTTATCAATATTTTCTGTTTCATTATTTACAGCCTTACCATCTTTTACCTTAAAAGAAACTTTATTACTTTCAGCTAAAACTTCTTTGTCATCAAGTGATAATATTTTAGCATAAACATTATAATCACCATCTTCTAAAAAAACTCTCCCCTCCTCACTAATATTGATATCATGCGCATATAAATAAGGAGTGGCTGGATAGTCTTCCTTTAACATAGCAGTCTGTGCCCAATCCCTTTTGCTAAATGTATAATCTGATATTAGCTCTCCTTTTGAATTTTCAATATAAAATATTATACTGCGAAGAGCATTATCTATATTAGACATTATATAAAAAATAATATTTCTTTTATCCCCACCATAGACAAAATTATTATTTATTTTTAATAATATTTCTGATGGCTCTTCTATATTTTGATTGTCGGCATTAAAATATGTCAGTAGCACTGCACCACTTTGTGCCGTAAAATCTAGAGCCACGTGTTGGACGAAAAAATTATAATTACCATTAATTATTTGGCCAGCTATATCATCAGAAATCAAAGAATAAAAACAATATTGATGCCCTAACAAAGCTGCTCGTTCTCTGACTTCTTGGCTTAAAATAGTTTGGTCACTACAACTAATATAATTATGGGCTAAAGTGTGACCTAAGTTAGTATCCCCCACACTACGCAATATAAATTCCACATCCAAAATATTGGCACTAGCAAATAACATTCCTCCTAAACCAAGCTGACCACTACTCGGTTGATAAACAGTTAAAGTCACTTGATTAGGATCTATGGCTACATTTTCTTGTGTAATATTCCAACTAAAAGTAATAGGATCAAGTTGAGCACTGTGGCCCAAAGTATCACTAGCTGTAGCTGATAGACTATATCTACCATTGGTCAGATTGGCTTCTTGAGCTGATATTTGACGTGACCAGCTAGTACCAGATCCCACTAAAGCAATAGTGCTCTCTAGAGCAATAGTAGGGTCATCTAAATTGACTAGAGAAAATTGAAAATTACTAGCTGACCAACTAGTAGTAAAGTTTAAGTCCAAAAGATCGCCATTTGATACTGGTGAAAGATTGGCTAAACTGATTTCATAAACTGGTTCTGGCACATCAGTATCTAAAGATAAAGTAACTACTTGAGAATCCACTAGTCGTCTTACTCCCCCTGATTCAACTAAGTAGACACTTAAGTCATAATTACCAGATAAATATACCAAGTTCAAAGGAGCTAACCCATCTTCACTAGGAATATTTTGACTAAGTAGATTTATATTAGTAGAAAAAATAAGCGGATTGCTAGCAGTAGTAGCCAATTCATAAGTACCAAAAACTACTCCATTCTGTCTATATTTCATTTCCGCTAGATATGTATAATTAGCCGGCAAAATAGCAGAGCTGCTAGCTATGACATTCAAATTATTACTAGTGATATTAGCCCCAGCTAATGGTGAACTTATATCTAAAGTTAGACTAGACAAATCTTGGACAACTTGATCACAATCTCTACAAATAGAAAAACTTATAAAGAAAATTGATAAACTATTAACATCTGGCAAATTAGAAGATATATTAATAACATAATCACCGTCTGAAAAATTAGAAATATCTACTGTATCAGAATAAATTTCTGTGCCATCAGCTGAAGCCACTCCCGAAATTTCTCGACTAGTATATACTTCTTGCGTTTGCCCATCCGAGCCAGCACTACTATGTATGACAAAACTTAAAGCATTTAAATCCCTAGCTGTACTGCCCCCGACAGAAAATTCTATTTCCATTTGGCTATCTACTTGGGGGTTCAATACACTATTAGCTAGTGGTAAATTAAAATTAGCTATTGATATGGCAGTCGGGACACCATCTTGAGCGGCTGCCTGATAGGTGCCAGAAATATTAATAAGCTGTGGTAGAGAATCATAAATAGCTACTGGTATATCATTCTCATAGTCATAAGCTCTCAAACTTAGATAATAAGCACCAGCTGGATAAAGTGAAGCATCAAAAATACTCTGAGCCTTATAACTACCATCAGCTTGTAAACTAGCTTCATACATTTGATCCACTCCTAAGGCCGGACTGACTAGATGAAAATTTATTGAGTCAAAACTTAGCTTATCTTGAGAAATCATCGCCTGAAAATAAAAAGCTTGCTTAGGCTCAATATTTTCCGAGCTGGGCTCTACAAAGACCACTGGTAGTTGATTATTGTTATTGGAGGCACTAACTGCTACAAAAATCAAAGCTTGAGTAATCACTAAACTAGTGAAAAAAGCCAGGCTTAAATAACGCTGAATTCGATCTAAAATCATAATTTACCCCATTAAATAATATTTAAGTACTTAAATATTAAATTTGAATTATTAAATACCTATAAAAATTCTAATGTCGAATTATTTTTAATATTCCTCTTAATTCCTCGCTAAATTCAAATTTATTTAACGGGGTGAATTTATTAATTAACGAAGTTATTATAGCACAAATTAGCTAAAATAAAAAAATCCTGTCTAAAGCAGAATTTTTATAAAATTAATAACAATTACTGGCAAGGACAAATTGGAGAGTCTCCCTGATCCATAACAAACTCACAATTTAAAGGGCCTGTTATTTGAACATCACAAGCTGGTTGAGAATTAAACATGGGTGGGAAGCCTACTGCTGTAGACAAACCACAACCAGCTGTACAATAACTAGCACTTATATTTTTTTGCAGAGCACAAAATGGATTACCTCCGGCATCTACATCTAAGATGGCTTTGGCTCCATCAACACAATCTAAATTAATGTTGGAGCAAACTTGATTACAATTTATAGTATCTTCCGTTGCAGCATACCAACAATAACCTCCCCCATAAGCCGGGCAAGATACTTTCAAGTTAGGCTTTTTAGTAATTACTTCTGAATTGTACGCTGCACAAGAGCCAACTATCAAATTATTGCTGGCATCTTTTTGTAAATAATAACCAGTATCAACCGCTGAAGTCTTATCTGGGTCATATGGTAAGGCTCCTAAATATTTATAAAAATCATCGTCCACTGTCAAACAAAGCTGGCTGACTCCCGCACAACTAAGATTACTCCCTCCTTGGACCGAACATAAAACTTTTTTATTAGTGCTTATTGAGCCCAAAACTGGTAAGACCCCCTCATGAGCAGTGGCATAATTTGCCAAAGCGGCTGACAAAAGATTTATGTCTTGGATTCTTCTTTTATTTTTGGCCTCGCCCACTCTAGCTAAAGGATCAATCCAGCTAAAAACAGCCGCTGACAAAACTAAAAGTACGGCTACGACAACAATCAACTCCACCATAGTAAAACCTTGTTTGTTTTTACCAGACATCATTTTTGTTTAAGCGAATTCTCTAACTAGTTGATCAATATTTTTAACTTTCACTAGACGCTTGGCTAAAGCCTGACCTTTTAATTGAGGCAGACCCTGATCATAACTAGGACGCTGATTTTGATAAAGCAAGCCGTAAGCAATTTTATCACCCCAAACCAGAGCTTCTTGATAGGCCATCAAAATATTAGTATTATCATAACCTGGTTTTTCATCTAAATTATAAAGCCGATCAAAAAAATATTTAAAAGTATTTACTTTATTAAAAGTCACACATGGTTGAAATACATCCACCAGAGAAAATCCTTCATGAGTAATGGCTTTTTTAATCAACTCTTTTAAATGATTAGCATTACCCGAAAAACCACGAGAGACAAAACCACCACCAGCCGCTAAAGCTAGACTCATCGGATTAGCTCGCTCATCTATCAGACCATCGGGAGTAGATTTTGTTTTAGTGCCCTTTTCAGTAGTTGGAGCTGATTGACCAGTAGTCAAAGCATATAACTGATTATCATGAGTAATATAGGTGATATTAGCATTACCACGGACAGCGTGAATAAAATGAGCCATGCCTTCACCGTAGCCATCGCCGTCACCAGCCATAACTATGACTGTTAAATCTTTATTAGCTAATTTTGCCCCAATAGCGCTCGGCAAAGCTCGGCCGTGTAAAGAATGCCAAGTATAAGATTTGAGAAAGTTGGCTACATTACCTGAACAACCAATACCTGCTACTAATAAAACATTTTCTGGCTTTAATCCCAATTCTACTAAAGCATTTTTTAAAGCTATAAATATTCCAAAATTTCCGCAACCTGGACACCAACTAGGTTTATAACTTGTATTAAAATCTGTTTCTTTCATATATTTAAAATTTCTTTAAAGCATTAATTATATCTTCCCTAAAGAAAGGACGGCCATCATACTTGAGTAATTTATTTTGTATTTTAATACCCGTTTCCTGAGCTATCAAATTAGCCAATTGACCATTGGGATTATTTTCAATAATCAATATTTCCTTAGAAGTATTTAATATTTTTTTAGTGAATTCTCCATCAAAAGGCCAGAGGTACTGGTATTGCATTATTCTAATTTTAGATTTTATTTTATCTGGCAAAGCCACATAAGAATCCAAAATTACTCCTTTGTTTGACCCCCAAAAAACTACTGTTTTTTTGGCCTTCGGATTACCATAAATTAACGGCTTGGGCATAGTTTTGGCAAACTCCAGTAATTTTCTATTTCTCTTATCCACCTGCTCTACTCTATTTTGACTATCTTCATTAGAAAATCCATAAGAATCGTGTTCATCACTATTGGCTATAAACAAACCATCCTTCATACCAGGTAAAGTCCGAGGAGATATACCATCAGCCGTTAATTTATACCGTCTATATTCTTTTATTTTACTCAGTTGGGCTTGGGTCAAAATTTTACCTCTATTTATTTTGACATTTTTAGTATTTAGCCTAGCTATAGTAGTATAGCCTTCGCCAATTAATTTATCTGACAATATTATTACTGGCATTTGATACATATCAGCTAGGTTGAGAGCTTGATGGCCCATAGTGAAGGCTTCACCAGCATCACCAGGAGCCATTATTATCCTAGGAAAATCTCCTTGAGCGGCGTGGAGTATAAATTGCAAGTCAGCTTGCTCGGTCCAAGTAGGTAGACCTGTAGCTGGACCCGCTCTTTGCACATTGACCATCACCAGTGGTGTTTCCGTCAGAGACACTAGCCCCAAAGTCTCTGTCATCAAAGAAAAACCACCACCAGAAGTACCAATCATTGATCTGACTCCCACATGGGCTGCTCCTAGCGCCATATTGGCTACTGATATTTCATCTTCCGCATGTTTGACTACCAAACCAGTTTTTTCAGCTATCCTGGCTAGATAATGTAAAATAGATGAAGATGGTGTCATTGGATAGGCCGCATAAAAACCTAAACCTCCAGCTATTGCTCCCAAGGCCAAAGCCTCATTGGCACTAATTAAAATATTGTCTTTAGCTGGCAAAGTTGGCAGTTGACATACAAACTCTTCCTTGATATTTTTCTTGGCAAAATCATAGCCAGCTTTCAGCGCTTTGATATTATTATCTACTATTATTTGACCTTTTTTGGAAAAATTTTCTTTGACAATTTTGTTGGCAATAGTCAAAGTTTGACCGACTAAACATAAACTAGCTCCTAGAGCTACTACATTTCTCATCAATTCCCCACCAGCTTCTTTGGCTAGTGTAGTTAGTGGTATAGCCAAAGCTTTAATCTGTTTATCTGCTAATTTGGCCGCTACTACTTTGACCTTATCACTATCATAAATCAAAGCCCCACCATTATTAATCTCCGAAAAATTCTGAACAACAGTATTTTGATTTAGGGCTATTAAAATATCCACTTGCCTATTGATGCTATTGACTGGTTTGGTGTCTACTACCAATTGATAAGTATTGTGTCCGCCTCTGATCAGTGAAGGATACTCCGTATAATCAAAAATTTCATAGCCAGTGCGCATAAATATTTTACCAAACATCAGTCCAGCTGACATAATACCAAAACCAGCTTCACCACCAATTTTCCAAGTCAAATTATTTCTGCTCTTAGCACTGAAAATTTTATTTTGTTTTTTATTAACCATAAAATTATTAGAAAATGCTCTTAAATTTAAATCATGTTTATTATAACATTTTTTCAGACAAAATAAAAAACCCTGTATATGACAAGGTTCTTTATTAAAATATAATTTTATTGAGAAGCATTTTTATCTACTTGCTCTCTAGCTCTTTTTAGAGCCTCTTCCTCTCCATCTTCATGGAGTGGTTCTTCTGCTTGAGGAAAGACTGGTTCGGCCTCTAGCGGCTCTTCTACCAATTGACCTTCAAGACCCAGCTCATCAGCTCCTGGGTTAGCTTTTAATTGTTCTGCCATTTTAAATTTTTAATTATTAAAATCTAAAAATTTTATTTCAGATTATCAAGGAGAATCCCGATTAGCTAGATCTCCCTTTTTATTATTTAAATTATTTGATTCATCTTTTTTTTCTAGCACCATCAAATCATCTACTGGTTTGAGTGCTAAATCATGTTCTGGTTCTTGTATTATTTGTGTCTCTTTTTTAGAGAGCTTAAATAATTTTTTCCAAAATGACATAATTTTAAATTTTTAATGTTCTTTCACCTACTCCCGAGCTAAAAACAGCTAAAGGAGGCAGATGAATTATTTTTGTTTTTATTTTTGTCTTATACTATCCCGCGTACGGGATCCCGCTCTGCGGGACTAGCAATACAAGATAAGTGGTGTCCAAGAAAAAATTAATAGGACATAAATTAATTGTGGCATTTTTTTATTTTTATTTTTGCTTAAATTTTGTCACTACTTGGACTTAGATACTAATCTCAACTATCCCCAATTGAGATTTTCATTTATTCAATTGTTAAACTACCAAAAATAATAAGTTGAAGAGAAGCAAGCTAAGAATTGCCCAATTCTCATGACTTTCTACTTCTGGACTACACCGATAGCCAGCTAAATGAAAAGATTTACATTTTTTCATAATTTATTTTATTAATTAATTAAACAGAGTTTCCTACTACAAAAAGGAGAACTGAAGCACCAACTGAGCATAAAACCACTATTGCCCAATAGTCGCTGCTTCTTAATTTTCTATCACCTGGTCTAACAACTAATTTAAAGGACTCTACACTGCTATTTATCATAGATTTATCCCTCCTGCCACTGTTGACGATAAAAACATAGAAGTTTTTAGTAAGTTTTTGTTAATTATTAAATTATTGGGGCTGTTTTTCTAAAAGGCTCTAGAAAAACAAAAAATTGGCATAATCCCCTTTGGGATTTGTTGCCAATTCTAACTTACAAATACAGTATAGCACAAAAAAAGGCCTTTGTCAATCATATCAGTCAAAAAACTTGACTTTTTAGTGTTTAAATTATATTATTGATAATAATTATCAATAAGAAATGAGAAAATCTGCATTTTATACTTACTCTCCTCTTAAAAGTCGCTTGACTAGACAAAGGCAGCTTATTTTAGATATATTAAAAAATGATTTTTCACATCCCAGTGTCGAGAAAATCTATGAAAAAGTTAAGAAAAAGTTGCCAAAAATATCAATAGCTACTGTTTATAGAAACCTCCATTTTTTGACCAAAATGGACTTGGTTAGAGAAATAATTGTACCAAATGGTCCTAGTCGTTTTGATGGTCACCTCAAAGATCATGACCATTTTATCTGCTATAGCTGTAAAAATATCTATAATGTCCCAAAATATCCTTTAAAAAAAGAATATCTACCCAATAAAGATTATCAAATAGGAGATTTTAAACTAGATTTGTTTGGTATTTGTGCCACTTGTAAAGACAAGACGCCATGCCAATCTGACATTTTTAAAGAAAAAATGCTAAAATAATAAGTAATTAATAATAATTAAAAGAATAAAACTATGAGAGTTGAAGTAGACAGAGAACTTTGCACTAGCGTTGCTACTTGCGTAGCTGTAGCCCCTAATACCTTTGAACTAGATGATGAAGGTATTGCTATTATCAAGGACCCTAAAGGAGATGATGAAGCTACTATTTTACAAGCTGCCCAAAGTTGCCCAGTTAATGCCATCATTGTTTATGATGACAATGGTAAACAAATTCATCCGCCTATCAAATAAATCATGTCTGACTACAAAGACATAGCCGCTATCAAAGTCGGTGACAGTGCTCCCTTATTTACTCTAAAAAATCAAGCTGGACAAAAAATTTCTCTTCGTGATTATCAAGGAGAAAAAAATGTCCTACTAATTTTTTATCCTGGTGATAATACGCCTGGTTGTACCAAACAACTTTGCGCTGTTAGAAATGATTTTTCCAAATTTGAAAAACTAGACACAGTGGTTTTTGGTATTAACCAAGCCGATGCCAAATCTCACCAAAAATTTATTGACAAACAAAAATATCCTTTTGATTTACTGATAGATACTGACCGCCTGGTATCAAAAAAATATAAAGCTCTTAAATTTATGTTTGGCTATGAAAGTATCAGAAGATCGGTAGTCTTAATAAACAAAGAAGGAAAAATTATTTTCTTAAAACGTGGTCTACCAAAAGATGAAGAAATGCTTTCCGCCCTAAAATAACCCTTTTAAATCTATTAACATATGAAAAAATATATTTACTTAGACAACGCTGCGACTACAGCTACTGATCCTCGAGTGGTCAAAGCCATGGAACCATATTGGACAAAATATTATGGTAATCCTTCTAGCCTTTACTATCTAGGCTTGAAAAGCAAGGAAGCTATATCAATCTCTAGAATAAAAATCAGCAAAATACTCGATTGCCAAGCTGATGAAATAATTTTTACTGGTGGGGGAACAGAAAGTATCAATCTAGCTCTAAAAGGAGTGATGTCTAAAGTAAAAGAAGGTCATCTGATTACTTCCTCTATTGAGCATCACGCTGTGCTCCACGCCGCCGAAACTCTGAAAAAATCTGGACATAAAATTTCTATCTTACCAGTTGATGCAGAAGGTTTTGTCAATTTAGATGATATAAGCAAAGCCATAGAGGACAATACTAGACTGATTTCTATTATGATGGCCAACAATGAGATTGGTGTCATTCAAGACATCCAAAAAATTGGCGCCTTCATAGAGAAAATCAATAACACTCGTCTGCAAAAAGGCTTAGCAAAAATATATTTTCATACTGATGCCTGCCAAGCTAGCGGCAATTTAGACTTAAATGTCAAAAAACTACACGTAGATCTCTTGACTATTAACGGCTCAAAAATATATGGCCCCAAAGGAGTTGGTGCTTTATATATAAAAACCGGTACCCTTCTCAATCCAATTATAGATGGTGGTGGCCAAGAAAAAAATCTGCGCTCTGGTACTGAGAATGTACCAGGTATTGTTGGACTAGCTACTGCTTTAGAATTAACCCAATCCTCTAAAGATAAAGAAAACGCTCGTTTGATTAAACTAAGAGATCAATTGATAAACGGAATTTTAACAACTATCCCTAAAACTATATTAAATGGTCACCCTACTAAAAGACTAGCTAATAATGTTAATATTTCCATCTTAGATATTGAAGGTGAAGCTATGCTCCTTTATTTGGATGAAATAGGCATTCAAGCTTCCACTGGATCGGCTTGTACCTCTACCACTTTAGAACCGTCTCATGTTATTAGAGCTTTAGGTTGCCCTTATGAAGTAGCTCACGGCTCCATGAGATTCACTTTAGGTAAAGACACCAAAGTTGAAGATATCAAATATGTCTTAAAACATTTACCAAAGATAGTAGCTCATTTGCGCGCCGCCTCCCCAGTCATAGTAAATATGGATGAAGTAGCTAAGGCTATTAAAAATGCTCCCCGTAAAATAACAGAATTATAATTAATACAATTTATATATATGTCTAATTTAAAAACTAAAGCCTCAACCAAAAAAAATAAAACTAACCTAGCTAGTTCAGTAGACGTAGTGCCCAAAGGTACCAATGACGTCTGGGTTTACACTGATATAGTC
This sequence comes from Patescibacteria group bacterium, assembly GCA_041665505.1. Lineage (GTDB taxonomy): Bacteria > Patescibacteriota > Patescibacteriia > UBA1558 > GWA2-36-10 > XYD1-37-29. Next base: position 28,824 of record JBAYIR010000006.1, on the reverse strand, counting down.
AAAGATCATTTTTTCCACCCCAAAAATTTGGTCATGGACGCTTCCAAAATGAAAGGCTATGATGGTCTAGGGATGGTCGGTTCACCAGCCTGTGGTGATATGATGAAAATCTGGATAAAAGTAGACAAAAAGACTGACCGTATCAAAAAAATGAAATGGCAAACTTTTGGTTGTGGTAGTGCTATTGCTGCTACTTCTATGTTATCGGTCATGGCTTCTGAAAAAGGTGGTATGTTAATAACTAAGGCTCTAGAAATAAAGCCTCAAGATATTACCAAACGCCTAGGTGACTTGCCAACCAGAAAAATTCATTGTTCAGTACTAGGAGACAAGGCTTTGCGTAGTGCTATTAATAATTATTTTATAAAATCCGGACAAAAAGATCGCGTGGTCAAAGAACAAGTTCGCATGATAGATAAAAGTGCTCAAGTAACTGACCATGATATTGAAGAAGCTGTACTAGAGGGTGCTCAAACTCTAGAAGCCGTCCAAAAAAAGACCAAAGTCGGGATTGGTAACCCAGAAGTGATACCAGAAGTTGAGCAACTAATTAGATTTTATACTGAAAAATATTTTGGTTAATAATATATAATAAACTAACATAAAAATATATGAATAAATTTACCACACCAGATTTACCTTATGCTTACAATGCTCTAGAACCATACATAGATGAAGAGACAATGAAAATTCATCATGATAAGCATCATGTCGCTTATACTACCAATTTTAATAAAGCTCTAGAAGCTTACCCAGATATTGCCCAGCTGTCTGCTGAAGAAATTTTAAAAAATCTAGCTAGCTTACCAGAAGAAATCCGTCCAGCTGTCAAAAATCACGGTGGTGGCCATGTCCATCATAGCTTCTTTTGGGAAATCATGGCTCCAGCTAAAGAAAATAATCAACCCACTGGAGATTTACTAGCAGCCATTATTAAAACTTTTGGTTCCTTAGAAAAATTTAAAGAAGAATTTACTACCACCGCTATGACTGTTTTTGGTTCAGGCTGGGCGTGGCTCTCTATGTCTGACGGCAAATTGATGATAGAAAAAACTAGCAATCAAGATAGCCCCTATTCTCTAGGACATCAGCCAATACTAGGCATTGATGTTTGGGAACATGCCTATTATCTAAAATACCAAAATAGACGAGTAGAATTTGTCGAAAGCTTCTTTAATGTGATAAACTGGCTAAAGGTAGCTGAAAAATATCAAGCAGCTAGCAAAAGATAAATTCTAAAAATCTATCACAAAGACCAATGGAAACAGAGCGAGATATTATTATCATCGTCAAAGGAGGCACTATCCAAGGAGTTTTTAGCGCTGGAGTGTTAACGGCTTTTGAAAGACACGATCTTTACCCTCGTATTCACTCGGTTTATGGAGTATCCTCAGGTGCTCATAATGCCGCTTATTTTCTAGCTCATCAAACCAAAATTGGTTCTAGTATATATTATGAGCATCTCTACAAAAGACATAGATTTTTAAAAGATTTATCTCCTAAAATAATCTGGGAAAAATTTTGGCAATTATTAATCCACAAAAAACCTTTTGATATTATTGATTTAGATTATGCTCGTGAGTTGGAAACTATGGGACCAACTAAATTGGATGTCAAAACTATTCGCACCTCACCAATTAATTTTTATGTGCGAGTGTTTAATCCAGAGACTCTACGCTTGGAATATCTAGATGGCAAGGTAGATACCATCAATCGTCTGATTCAATCAGCTAAAGTGCCACCTTATGCCTACACCAAAATAAAAAATGAGCTCTACTATGATGGTGGTATTATGCCCACTAGAGATTTTATCAAAAATGTCATCAGAAAACATCCTGATAAACAAATAATTTATATTTTCAATGACAAAAAAACCCTCGCTCGAGTCTTCAAATATATACTTTGGGATTTACTGGATATATTATTTAAAGCTCGCTACCTAGGGCTGATATATGGTCTCAAACATCTTTTTAATATTTTTAACTACCCTTATATAGAAACTCTAGTTAGATACAAAAATGTCCACGTGCTCTATGATGAAGCCTGCACTTCCAAAAGAGAAAAAAGTCAGGAAAGAATTTATCTATCCTATAAGCACGGCGTCAGTAAAGGAGAAAAACTTTTAAAAAAAATAGGCTTTATACCACCTGAAGATAATTAATAATTAATAAAAAAATATATGGAAGAAAAAAATTGTTGTGACAAAGGCGAAGATTGTTGTGGCCATGGTTGTTGTGACAACTATGAACTAAAAATTGGTAGCCTAGCCCCCAGTTTTGAGGCAGAAGTCTATCATGAAGATAAAACCAAAAGAGTTAAATTATCTGACTACCAAGGTAAATGGGTAATTTTATTCTTCTACCCAGCTGATTTTACTTTTGTCTGCCCAACTGAGTTGGGTGATTTGGCCAGTCGCTATGAAGAAATAAAAAAGTTAAATACTGAAATATTATCAGTTTCAACTGACACTATTTTTGTCCATAAAGCTTGGCACGATGAATCAGAAACTATCAAAAAAGTAAACTTCCCCATGCTAGCTGACCCCACTCATGAAATATCTTATAAATATAATGTCCTGATTGAAGAAGAAGGTTTGGCTCTAAGAGGTACATTTATCATTGATCCTAAAGGCATACTAAAAACTATGGAAGTCCATGACAATGGTATAGGTAGAAGTAGTGATGAACTGATTAGAAAACTCCAAGCTGCTCAATTTGTTGCCAAATACGGTGATCAAGTTTGCCCAGCCAACTGGCAACCAGGTCAAGATACTTTAAAACCAGGTTTAGATTTGGTAGGTAAAATATAAAATATTATTTTAAACCGCCCCTCGACTACGCTCGGGGCGGTTTTTTTGTTTGTTCAATAAATATATCCCCACTCTTGAACTATATTGACAAAATATCAAAAATATGGTACTATACTATAGATACAAAGTTCCCCAGCTGACTCACTCCAACGAGAGGTAAGACGTTAATGCAGGTCAAATACAATTGGGAGGAAACTCCTGCACACAGCTTCCTGAAATGGTTTCAGGTGAAGTGGCAGGAGACTTCTCTCATCGAAAAGGTCATGGCGGTCGCCGTGGTACTGGTGCTGGCGAGTTTCGTCGGCAACATCATCAGTGCTTGGAACACGCCGGTGAGCTGAACGCGAGCTTCTCACAGAGCTCACGAGTGCGAAAAGGAGTCCGACCGCGGACTCCTTTCTTTTTTTGTTTAAAATGTTACCAACTACCCCCACCGCCGCCTCCGCCACCTCCACCAACACCACCACTGCTGCTAGAAGAGGAAGACAATGTCGAACCAGAACTGCTACTAAAACTCTTTAAACTATCACCAAAGGAAGCAGCACTAAAATAAGCGCCAGTAGATGCACCATGGTACCAATTGGGCTCTTCTGTATAAATACCCTCAAACTGCTTGGCCCATTTTTTTTCTAAACCAAAAGCCATGGCATAAGGCAGTAATTTTTCAAACAAGGCTGGATTTTTCTCTGGAGCATTGTGAAAAGCAATTCTGTCTTTTTCTGCTACATTGATATATTCCTTTAAGCCCAAAAGATATTCTTTAACTAAGACCCCTTCTTTAGTGCGACGAGGCATCTTTAGACTAAAAATATAAAGTATCACAAAAGTAAAACCAGTAGCTAAAAGATTAGCCAGATTAGCAAAAACACTTACGTCGCGGAAAAATCCTATCAAGACTGCACAAAGTGAAGCCACAATAAAAGCATGAATTGATTTAATCTTGTGTGGATTTTTAGGAAAATATTTTTTATCCACCACTGATTTATATAGACCATCTTCTACAATTTTAATCCATTTGTAAGCTTTATTTTTAAAATCAGACATCAACACCCTAGAAGTAGCCCCGGTAGTTAATTCTATATTTTTTATTTTTTGAGGTTTTTTGTCTGCGCTAGAATTACTAAACAAATTGGCCATTAATTCTTTTTGATACCCCCGAGGCAAATCATTTTCATCTTTTATTTTCTCTAACAAATAATCTGTTGATGACAAAAGGCCAGTTTTTTCTATACGACTAATTTTTATATAACCCCAAATAGCTAGTAGTATTATCTCTGCTGAAATATCGTGACTATTAGCTTTCTCATCCAAGATAATACCAGCTTCAGCTGGCATCAAATCAGCTGGTGGCTCATATTGAGCAATGATAGTGCCTCGGCCTTTTGGATCACGACCACGTTTATACCAATAAAAAAACATCAGTATCAAAGCTAAAAATGGCAAAAATAACAAAGCATATTGTTTTAAAAATAATATTACTTTTTGCTTAGCATTTGGCTCTAAAACTAAACCTTTATCAAACTGCCACCGGACAGTCACCCCAGAATTAGCACTAAGCTGGTCAGCTTGAAAAACAAAGTCTGTCAATTTATCCTTAGTACCAGAATAAATATTTTTATCTACACATTTATTGCTACTACCAAACTGTCCAAAATAACACTCTAGCTTAAACTGCTCAATGGCTAAAGGTTCATAAAAATGCAAACTAAGCTGTGAATTTAAAATCGGCACAATCCAATTATTACCAATGGCGTCCCAATAAAGCTCATCATGATCATCATAATAATCTATAGCTTGCTTTACTTGGTATTTGATAACATAGACCTGCTCTCCAGAAACAGTCTGATTGGGATCACCTATTTTGATTGTTTTTAAATTATTGGCCGTTGATACATCAAATTGATAAGGCTGTCCTTTTTGATCATGGACTGAAATATCACTAATATCCAATTGTTTTGTCGGCCAGAGGACAGAATCACTTAAAGGTATCTCCCGATAAATACCATGCTTATAATTATCACCAAAATCATAAGCAATTATTTCTTCTACCTTGATACTACTATCTTGATTTACAAAAATATCCACTTTATAATCTGAGATTTTATCGCTCTCGGCCTGACTAATATTTGGACAAAATAAAAGCCCTAAAAATAGGCTGAAAATAACTAGTGTTTTTTTCATAAATAAATATTAATTTATATTATATATTTTAACATAAAAAAATAAAAAATGTTATCTGAGGTTAATATCGGGCAAACTTTTTATTTTCCTTACAAAAATGCTATAATTTCTATACTACTATGTCAGTTATAATTAGCCACGAGAAAAAGCTAAAACAAGCTATAGCTAAAATAAAAGTAGCCGGTCCAGACAACTTACATGTTTTGAGTGATTTTGATCGCACTTTGACCTATGCTTATGCTGATGGACAAAAAGTCCCTTCACTGATAGCTATACTTAGAAATGGTCACTACCTAAGTAAAGACTATGCCCAAAAAGCTCATGCTCTCTTTGATAAATATCACCCTTTAGAAATTGACCCGCAATTAAGCTTGGCAGCCAAAAAAACTGCTATGAACAAATGGTGGCGCAGCCACATAAAATTATTAATAAAATCTGGCCTTAATAAAAAAGATTTAGAGCTTATTGCTTCCGATAAACAAATTCGATTTAGAAAAGGACTTAATTCATTTTTAAATACTTTACAAAGAAAAAATATTCCCCTAGTCATATTGTCAGCCAGTGGCGTGGGCGAAGCCGTCAAAATTTATTTTAAACAAAACAAAAAAAATTATTCTAATATTCACTATATTACTAGCTCCTTAGTTTGGAACAAAGCTGGACAGGCTATAGCTATCAAAGAACCTATTATCCACTCTTTAAGTAAAGACGAAACTCTAATTAAAGATTTCCCCAAAATATACCAACAGATTAAAAACAGAAAAAACGTCCTACTCTTGGGAGATAGCCTAGCTGATGTAGATATGATCAAAGGTTTTGATTATGATAATCTGATTAAAATTGGTTTTTTAAATTATAATACACCCCAGCAAAAAAAATACTTTTTAAAAAACTTTGATATCGTGATAGAAGGAGATGAAGACTTTACTTATATCAACCAATTACTAAAAGACTTATGCAAATAGAATACGAAGCTAGTTTTACAAATATTGATAAAGACGATATCCGCTCTCGGCTCAAAAAAGCAGGTGCCCAAATGATCTACCCAGAATTTCTGATGAAAAGATATGTCTGGCACTTTCCCAAAGGGTATGAAATCAAAGGCGGCTGGATCAGAGTCAGGCAAGAAGCTGACAAAGTAACCATGAGCGTCAAAATCATCAAAGATAATAAACATATTGAAGACCAAAAAGAAACTTGCCTGACTGTCAGTAGCTTTGAAGATGCTAGAGAAATAATAAATACCATTGGCTGTCAAGAAATAGCTTACCAAGAGAGCAAACGCGAGCTCTGGAAAATTGGTCAAGTAGAAATAACTATTGATGAGTGGCCATTTCTAGAACCATTTGTCGAAATAGAAGGACCAAATGAACAAGCTATCCAAGTAGTAGCCAAATTATTGGACTTTGATTATTCCCAAGCTATTTTTGGCTCAGTTGATTTTCAATACGCAGCCAAATATGGTGTCACTCTGGAACAAATCAACACTCAAACTACTCATATTGTCTTTGATATGCCCAATCCATTTATAAAATAAATATCTATAAGTAAAAACAAAACAATGGAAATAAAACTAACATCACATGGCGCCACCGAAGAAGTAACTGGTTCTTGTCATCTTCTAAGTGTTGATGGTTACCGTATCTTAATTGATTGCGGTATGTGGCAAGGTGATTGGGATAACTACAAAAAAAATTGGGATGCCTTTTTGTTTGACCCCAAAAATATAGACGCTGTCATTCTCACTCACGCTCACTTAGACCATTGTGGTCGTCTGCCCAAACTCTATGCCAATGGCTATAATGGTCCTATCTATGCTACTGACGCTACTATTGATTTGGCCAAGATAGTACTAGAAGATAGCTACTTTATCATGGAAGAAAAAGCTTTTCGCAAAAAAATGCCCAAGCTTTTTAGTGAGGCTCACCTGAATAAAACTTTCAAAAGTTTTGTGCCTTTAAGCTATTATCAGAAACAAGAACTCCATCCTGATATTAGTTTTAAATTGCACAATGCCGCTCATATTTTGGGTTCGTCCATAGTAGAAATAAAAATAGCCAACAAAACTATTGTCTTTTCTGGCGATATTGGTGGAGAAAATATGCCCTTGGTAAAAAATATAGACCTACTTGAATCAGCTGACTATGTCATCTGTGAAAGCACCTATGGTGATAGGGCTCATCATGATGCTAAGACTCGCGATCGAGAGCTGATAAAAGCTGTCCAACGAGCTACCTTAAATCACTCTACTCTACTGATTACTATTTTTGCTCTAGAGCGCACTCAAGATATCCTGAAAGTATTAAATGACTACTACGAATCTCATTTGGATTTCCGAGTGCCGGTTTTTTTGGATAGCCCCATGGCTTCTCAAGCAACCAAAATATACAAAAAATATCTCCACTATTTAAATAGCGATGCCCAAGATGATATAAAAAGAGATCGAGATATATTCAGCTTCCCTCACCTAAAAATCACCAATAATATCAGACAGTCCAAAGAAATAAATAGCGCTCGACCACCAAAAATAATTTTGGCTGGTTCTGGTATGATGGAAGGCGGTCGGATGATTCATCACTTGTCTCAGTATATTGGTGATGCCAAAAATAATATTTTATTTATGGGTTTTCAAGTGCCCGGCACTTTGGGACACAAAATATTAAATGGCGCTTTTTCTTTTGACTATTACGGTCGCAAAATTGAAGTCAAAGCAGTAGCTGAACAAATTGATGGCTTCTCGGCTCACGCTGATCAAACGGGATTACTCAAGTGGCTGAAAGCTTTTGCTAAACCAAAAAAGATACTCCTTAGCCATGGCGACAAGCGCGTTTTGGAAAAATTTGCTATACTAATAAAAGAACAGCTGAACTTTGAAGCAGAAATAATAAAATATAACCATCCTATCATATTAAAATAAAAATTTAATTAATAATTCTTAAACAAAAAATATGGCAAAAAAAGAATCAAAACTAACTTTCGCTTGGCTGATGCTATATATCGTAATAGCTTTTATACTGACAACTTATGTCGTACTAGCTACTTGGTATTTACAAGCCCAAGGTGGACCTTGTATCGCTAGCTAAATAAAAAATCCCTACACTGACTAATTCTGCCTATAAGCAGAAGAAAAAAGTGTGGGGATTTTTTGTTTTATAAACTTCGGCGTTGATTGAGAGGGTTTTCTACTTCCTCTTCTGGCTTTTCATTATTTTCTAGAGGCAACTGTGGATATTTCTCTTTATCAAGTCCCCCACTATAAAGAATGGGGTCCATGATATCTTCTTTGACTTTTGGAGCCTGGGCTTTAACTGGAGGTCTAGGATTTTGGGCTTTCCTATTAAATTTTTTGAATATTTTTGCCATATATTTGTATACCAAACATCATAGCAGATACTTTTTCTTGTGACAATAGCCCAAAAAATGTCATAATTGGACAAATATTTTTTCATCTATTATAATATATGCGCTCTGGTCAAAAGAATTTGACGCTTGTCCCTAGGACAAACAGGCGAAAATAAAAATAAAAGACGAAAATTTGGCAAGGCCATATCTTGTGTGCTATAATACTTTGGGACACAATATATAGTAAAAAATCGCTAAAAATTTTTGTCCTTTTTTTATCTGTCATGATAAATTAATAAAAAAAATTAAAATATATCCCCATGCAGTTAAAGGAAATCAAAAAGCGTGATGGTCGAATAGAAAATTTTGACATTAATAAGCTCATTTTTTCTCTATCTCAATCAATCACTAGCACTGGGCTAAAAGATAATCCTATCTCTGGCCAATTATCCAAAGAAGTGGTCAAATATTTGGAAGATAGCTACTCTAATAATCAAAACATTACCAGTGATGACATCAGAAGTGCTGTTAATATAGTACTTTTGGACAACAACTACCCTGAAGTAGCTAAGGTTTACTTTAAAACTCGTGGTCAAAAGCTCGTCAAAGAAAAAGAAATAGCCACCGGCATTAAACAAATCAAAAAAAGAGATGGCTCTATTGTGCCTTTTGATAAAGATAAGGTCTTTGCTGCTTTATTTAAGTCCGGACAAGCCTCTGGTGAATATAATAGAGAAGAAGCCCAAAGATTGGCTGATGTAGTCACTGCTATTTTGGAGCACAAATTTAACGACCACCTGACTCCAGGGGTAGAACAAATACAAGATATCATTGAAATCATCCTGATTCAGTCCAATTGGGCTAGAACTGCCAAACACTTTATCCTCTATCGTGAGCAAAGAAAAAAAATCCGTATTGAGCAGGGTAAAGAGATTACTTCAGAAGAAGTCAAAAAACTTCAAGAAGCTGGCGTCAATCTTTCTAAACAAGCCAAACACATAATCAACAATTCTACCAATTTTGATCAATTGGGTCGGATTATTTTTTTGGATCGCTATTCTATCAAAGACAAAAGAGAAGATATTGCTCTAGGTGACCTAGTGATTGTCATTACCAAAGAAGATAGAAAATATCCCAAAAAAGATTTGGGTATTATCAAAGAAATGATTAGCAGTGACCGCGCCAAAATACACATGCTGACTGGCATTTATGCCGAAGCAGTCAATAATTTTGAATTTGAACAAGATATTTTCAAATGTGACAAACCCCGCGAGGCTATTTCCGATTCTCACCGCCGAATTGCTCGAGCAGTAGCTAGTGTAGAAAAAACCGAAGAAAATAAAATCAAATACTTTGAAGACTTTTTTGAAGCCTTATCTAAAAAATATATTCAACCAGGTGGCCGTATTATGACTGGCGCCAATTTGGACAAACATGGCAACTACACTAGCAACCTGACTCTCTTTAACTGCTATGTTTTACCATCACCTCTAGATTCTAGAAAAGCCATTGTCAAAGACTCACTACACCAAATGGTAGAAGTGATGAGTCGTGGTGGTGGCGTTGGTATGACTCTCTCCGCTCTACGCCCTCGCTACGCCTATGTCAAAGGTGTACACGGCAAATCATCAGGCTCAGTATCTTGGGCTGGACTATTTTCCTATGCCACTGGTCTGATAGAGCAAGGTGGTTCTAGAAGAGGCGCACTGATGCTCATGCAATGGGATTGGCATCCAGATGTACTAGAATTTATTTCCGCCAAAAATGTGGCTGGTCAAATTGAAAATGCCAATATATCTGTCATGATTTCTGATAGCTTTATGGAAGCCGTCAAAAACAACCTAGACTGGAATTTGGAATTTCCTGATTATGAAAATCCAGCTTTTGCTGATATCTACGACAAAGAATGGACTGGCGATTTGCAAGCTTGGAAAGAAGCCAACTACCCCACCAAAATATACAAAACTATCAAAGCTCGCGAGTTGTGGAACAAACTAGTCACTTCTGCTCATGCTAGCGCTGAACCAGGCGTGGTCTTTATGGAAAGATACAACAAACAATCCAATTCCTATTATTTCAACAAAATAATCTGCACCAACCCTTGTGGTGAGCAAGGCCTACCTGGTTGGGGTGTCTGTAATTTGGGACATCTCTACTTAGCTTCCTTTTTGGAAGAAGCTGGCCGTGATGAGCTGGGACCAACTTTCAAAGTCAATTGGTCAGAATTAAAGCAAGCCGCTCGCACTTTGACTAGATTTTTGGACAATGTCATTGACCTCACTCCTTACCACTTTCCAGAAAATGAAGATAACCAGAAAAAAGAACGCCGGGTTGGTGGGGGCACACTAGGACTGGGAGAAATGCTCATCAAACTACGCTTGCGCTACGGCTCTGATGAATCTCTGGTCTTTATAGACGAGCTCTACAAAATTATTGCTTCGGAAATGTACAAAGAATCCTCTCGCATTGCCAAAGAAAAAGGCTCTTTCCCAAAATTCAACGCTGACAAATTCCTAGACTCTGGTTTTATGAAAACTATGCCCGAAGATGTCCGCCAAATGATTAGAGAAAATGGTATTAGAAATGTCACTTTGACTACTCAAGCTCCTACTGGCACAGTCGGCTCCATGCTTTCCACTTCTACTGGTATAGAACCCTACTATGCTTTCAAATTTTATCGCCAGTCTAGACTAGGCTTTCATGAAGTGCTGATTCCTCTAGCTCAAGAATATAGGAGTAATGGCACTTTACCAGAATTTTTTGTCTCGGCTATGGAGCTAGAGCCAATGGAGCACATCAAAGTCCAAGCCGCTGTCCAAAAATGGACTGACTCCTCTATTTCCAAAACTGCTAATGCTCCGGCTGACTATACTGTAGAACAAACTGCTCAGCTGTATGAAAAAGCCTATGAGCTGGGTTGTAAAGGTGTGACAATCTATAGAGATAGCTCTCGTGATGAGCAAGTGCTGACTACTAGTGCTGATACTGAAGAGAAAAACCTAGCCTACAATGGTGATAGAAAGCCGACCAAGCAAGAGCAAATACCAGCCTTTAAAGAAGCTGTCAAAGCCGAAATCCCGGAAATGCAAAATGCTAGAAAGCACGCTGACCTAGAAATTCCTGAACCAGATGAAGCAGAGCTTGACCCCACTAAATATGGTCCAGAAGTAGGTAAAATCTGTCCTCAGTGTAAACAAGGTATTATGGCCAAGTTTGGTGGCTGTACTGAATGCTCCAAACAATGTGGATTTAAAGGTAGTTGTGATATGAAGTAATCAAGAACGGAGACTTATAGTCTCCGTTCTTTAAAATAATAAATAATTTTATGATTAACTTGGAAAGACTATTTATAAAAGATGAGAAAAATAACTTATTCAAAATATTTATAGTTTTAAGTCAATCCGACGGGAGAGGTGAACCTTATATAAAAATATGTTTTCCAAAAAATAAATTGGGTGGAAAATTGTATGACATAGATAAAACTTCACAAATTGTAGATAATTATTATGAACAGTTTAAATATGAAAACAAAAATCTCGAAGAATTTTCTTACCATTATGTTGCAGGGCTATCCCATTTCAAAAATAAAAATATTCATGCACTAAAATTAAAAAAATTACCCACTATCAAACCAGAGAAATTTATTAAACCATTTCTTTTATTAAAAATAATAATATTTAACTTAGAAAATATTAAAATTAATACAAAAAAACTTGAAAAAAATGATTTTATAGTACCACATATATTTAATCATAAAAATGGTCGCATACTGCATCTTTATCTAAATAAGAAGGAAGACAATATTATTTATTCAAAGCAAGATGATAGTGATGGAGAATTAGTTAACCATATTAATAACTATGAATTTATAGATAGTGATTATGACATAAAATTAACAATAACTGACCACGAATTTAAAAATAAACCATTAAATAAAGGAATAGATTTCCATAGGCCATTGGATCCTAAAATTAAAGCCTACATAAAAATAGATGAAAAAAATTTTAAAGAAGAATTTTTGTTTATCCAAAACCTATTTATGAATAATGTCCCTAGTGAGCTTATAGATGGTGGGGCACCTCATGATGAATATGATTCATATATACATCAATTTATATCTACTTTTAAATCTTTTAGCACAGAAAATGATATCTATAATTATCTAAATAATATTTATCTTGATGGTTTTAATAAAAATAATGCTAAAATAATAGCTAAGGAAATTTGGGAAAGATATTTTGATATTTGATAATTAAATAATCCCTAATAAAAATCCTAAAATTTAGCCGTGAATATTTGCGGCTATTTTTGTGCTTTTTAGCTAAATTGCCTGGAAATATTTGGGATGTTATAATTTACATATATGCCAAATATTAGAGAAGCAGCCAGAACAATTATCCTAGATGAAAAGCAAGAAAAAATTGCTGTTTTGGAGGTAAAAAATGGAGACTATCACAAAATCCCTGGAGGTGGTATTGAAAATGGTGAGAGCGCGGAAATGGCAGCAATTAGAGAAGCGCTAGAAGAAGGAGCTTGTGATGTTCGACTTATTGAAATGATTGGAGAAGCTAAATTCACAGATCCAAATGACCCAAATTTATTTCATCATTCTGTATGCTTTTTAGCTCAAAAAATAAAAGACCATCAGACATCATACTTTACCGAAGAAGAACTAGCCAATAAGTTTAGATTATTATGGTTATCTTTTGAGGAGGCAATAAGTTTATTTGAAAAAGTTAGAAGCACAGTCCCTTTTGAAATAAAAATGAATAATCGAGATCTAAATTTTATAAAAATAGCCAAAAAACATTTTTCAAATAGATTAAAATAAAAAAATTACCATAAATGACCAAGCTAGATAAAAAAATAATTTTTATTTTTAAACAACGACTACATGAAGAAGTTGTAAGTATAAACGACTGCTCTCATGGCATTGCCCAAGTTGTAAAAATTGTTGAAACGGACAAAAATAAATACATAATAAAATTTCCTCGTAAAGGTAATGAATTAATGATTTATAGAGAAAATTTTGTTTGTAGTCATTTAAAAATTAAGCTACTACCAAAAATCATTTTAAAAGGCCGGACTTTTCTGATTGAGACTTTTATAAACGGCGAAACATTAAATAAAGCTAAACCACAAAATATTAACTTTTATAATACCTTAGGAAAAACTATCAAAAAAATTCACCAAATTAAGATGAGTGGTTTTGGAGAATTAATGACTGGTGGCAAGGGCCGACAAGCAAATCCTACTCAACATATTGAATTTTTACTTAAAGAAAATCTACCTCTATTATCCAAAATAAAAACATTTGATAAAAAGCTGTTACAGCATACCAAAAAATTTATCTATGATAATATTTCTCTATTTGACTCTGATAAATCTGTCCTCCTACACTTTGATTTAATAGACGATAATATTTTGGTAAAAAATAATAAGCTAGCTGGGATTATAGACTTTGGCGATCTTAGTTGCGGGCCAAAAGAATATGATTTAGCCAAAGCATATCTTGAAAATCCAAATAAAAAATTTTCTCATATTCTTAATGGCTATGGTAAAAACCTAGTCAATATGAAAAAAATAAAGTATTTTGCTGTTTTGCATTTGCTATATATAATCCCCTATTATTCATCTCACAAAGAAAAATATGCCCAATATAGCAAATTACTAAAGGCATTAGTTAAATACTAAGATTAAAATTTTATGATAACTTATGACCAAGCTCTGCTCTTGTTAAAGCGTTATTTGACTGATGAAAAAACTATCAAGCATTGTCTAGGTGTAGCTGATGTAGCCTACGAGATGGCGACAAAAATTAAACAAAAAAATATATCCTTGGATATAAACCCTGAAAAAGTTAAAATTGCTGCCCTATTACATGACATAGGACGTTATAAAGAAGGTCTCCATGAATTAAATACTGTTGAAGTTTTAAAAAAAGAAGGTCTTGATGATATTGCTAAAATTGCTATGCACGGATTTATTTACGAAACACCTTTAGCAAAAAATACTGCCCCTGATAAATTTTTGCCTAAAACTGTTGAAAATAAAATCATTGTTTTAGCTGATATGTATTATAATCAAAATGAAGAAAGGGTCAGTTTAAAAGAAAGATTTGAAGATATTGAAAAACGATACAAAAATGATAAAGACTTTTTACAGACAGTTCAATTAGCTAAAAATAGAATACAAAAATTGGAGACGGAAATTAAGGCTTTGATGTAGCACTACTTACCCAAAGCTGGATATCTGAGGAGCGAATCGGAATAAGCTGATTGTTTATTATATAAACTAAAAATCATGAAAAAAATAAAAGAATTATTATTGGCAATTATACTATTTGCAGTTTGTGTTGTAGCTATCACATATCTTTACAATAACAACACTTGGCTAACAATTGTTTTTGTGATAATTACTGCTCTAATATTTTTAAAATGGCACGAGAAAGAAGATCTATCTTATTATTTTACTGCCTTTATACTTGGACCAATAGGTGAAAGTCTAACAATCCATCAAGGTGCTTGGTATTATAGTAATCCAACATTTTTTGGATTACCATTGTGGGCACCAATGGCTTGGGGAGCAGCAGTAACAATTATTAGGCGAATTTCTATTATGGTATTAAAATAATTTTATTTCTCTATATTAAACAAAAAAACTCCCTAGCTTCGGCTGGGGAGTTTTTATAATTGACAAAAACATCCAAAAAATCTATAATAATCCCCGGTTCATTTCGCCCTAGCCTCAAGGCTAGATTCAAGGAAGACTCAAGTTCAGGGAGGAAGCCATGTTGGTCCTGTCCAGAAAAAAAGACGAAAAAATATACATTGGTGACAACATTGTCATCATTATCGCCGACATCAGAGGCGACCAAGTGCAGGTCGGCATTGAAGCTCCCGATGACGTGCCTGTCGACCGAGAAGAAGTCCGGGCCGACAAAGAGGCCAAAAAGAAAGCTAGCTCTGCTAGCGTCTAGAAGGCCCTTGCGGGACTAGAGATCAGATGAGGCTGCGACCGTAGCACGGTTGCAGCCTCATTTTAAATTGTCTTCTTATAAATTATCCACTAGCAAAATTCTGGCTTTGGCCAGATTTTTTTATTTTAAACAAAATGAAAGGGCCGCCGACTTACGTCAGCGGCCCTCGATAGCTTCTCTCTGAGGAGAAAGCCTTGACCTCTTGTTCTGGCGCGACCGCCAGAATCACACGATGATCACATCATCACTCAGAGTGTAGATCATCACACTGACCATGGCCCCGTTTTTGGAGATGAGACCACCGAAGGCACGAACGAGATCTCGCGCCTCGACGCCGGTTTGGTCGGTCGGTTCGTACCAGTTGATGAGAGCACCACTGAAGCCGAGCTCATCGGTCAAACGCTGAGCAAGCTCAGTCTCAGACTTGCACTCGATGGCGATGCGGCGAATGTGGAGCTCGATCGTCTGCTTGTCCATCGCCGCAGCCTGTTTGGGCGTCGTGAGCGGAAGATACTGAAGCATTTCCTCCAGCTCCTGTCGACGACCGAACGCCACGAGGAAAGTCTGAGCGTTGACCAGTGCTTTCACCGGGTTGCGTTCGGTGAGGTAGGACATGGAAGGCCCACGACCCCTACTCCGCTTCCAACGAGCATGCGCGACCACATAGGCCGCGCTACCACGATCGAACTTCGACAGACTGTATTTCGTCAGCATCTCTTCCTCCTGAATGGACAGTGGCACTACCTAGCGGTGAGGAAATCGTAACCAATGAGCTCGCGGGAAAGGAGCTCTTCTCCTTCGTACACGACACGGTAGGTTTCCTTGTAGTAAACAGTGACGGCCTGGCCACGGATCAAGCGCTCCCAGAGCTCCTTGTATTTCTGGCTGGTACCCTGGACGACGAACTTGCCGTGCTGGCAACGGAACACGACTGCGTACTTCTCCGGTATACTGACCGAAGTCACCGCGATGCCGATGCCACCATCGCCTGACATGGTCGGTCCGACCGAAGAGCCGTGCGATGATGGGCTGAAAATCACCTCGTCGACCACTGCCGACTCGGTCAGCTCGCCAGACTGCTGAACAACAGTCCGTTTGCAACCAGTGAAGCTGACCATGACGAGCATCATCAGCGACGTAACCAACAGTTTCTCTCTCATCTTCGAGACACCCCTTTCTAAGGACAAACCAGTGGTCGGAATTGACCATTTTGGTTTAGGTCTAGAATCTTAGGACAAACCACACAATAGTTACCACTGTCCAAGTGGCGACATTGGCGGTCTCACCAAGAAACAGGCCCTTAGTCGCTCTGTCCCAGCCACCTCGCCTACCTTGCAGATAGACTTGAACGAGCCTGGGAATCGAAGTTGCGTTGCTTGCAAAAAGTGCGAGTGGATGTAGCCATTCTGTGCTGTGGGCAGTCATCATTACATAAGCCGCCCAAAGTTGTGGAACACCCTTACACCAAACAGACAACCAAGCACGGGTCATGGGGTCTTTCAGACCATTTCGCATTACCGTGATGATTGAAAGGATGCTGACTGCCAGGCAGACTACGGTGTCACCAGCAGACCAGTGAACTGACTTGATGCTCATAACAAACAACACCAAGACAAACACAGCCCACTGTGCGAAGACAATAACGGTATACAGGCGAATCTTTTCTTTTTTCTCTCGCCAAGCAAGCAGTGCCAACGAGAGACTGACCAAAAGATAGCCCATCATAATCGCCCACATCGCTAGGGTCAACCCGTTAGTTTTACCTCTGGTGATTTGCACCACCTGAGGCACCATATAAATCCAAGCCATGACGACTTGGAACCAGAACAACAGTCTAACCATCATGGCCTCCTTAAAAAAGCTGTGAGTGTACCAACCAAAGACCAGAATTGGTCATTTTGGTTAACAAAATATTATATCATATAACAACAATATTGTCAATATTAAAAGCCCAAAATTAATTAAATTTTTATTTTAAGCAAAAAGAAGAAGGAGGGGTCATTAGCACCCCTCCTTCGCAGTCGTCTCGACGAGATCAGTCCACGAACTTCACCAGAGGGCAGACCTTCTCCTTGGTGGCTTTACGCCACTGGTTGAAGTCGTACCTCCAGTGCGCCCACCGCGAAGGCTCGCGATAGGGCTTAGATTTCACCCTCTTGATCTTCAGCTTCTTGCCCGGCCGCTTTTCCGGGTAAAGCTCGTAGTACCGCTCCTTGTCCAGCTTGTCGTAGTGCCGGTTGATGAGCAGGTTGATGACCAAGCTAACCAGCAGCAAGGCCAGCCCGTACCAGATGATCCAGCTCAAGGCCAAGCCCCAGAGCTCGGGATGAGCCTGACCACTACCGAAGTGCAAGGCCAGAGCCACCACAACAGATTGCAGCCAGAACAGGCTGTGAACCATGAGCTGGTTGTAACCCTTGATCGTGCACTCCTCGTCCGGCAGAGGATGTCGACGGTTGTAGTACCGTCGATAAACCTGCCAGTTGAAATCACAGAGCCAAATGAATGGCTCCCAGAGAAAAGGTCCGATGACCCTCTTGAGCAACCACTCCACGGCTCTCTTGGCGTAGATGCAGAAGAAAACAATGGCAAGCAAGCCGACGATGCCGCAACTACACACTACCACCAGGTAGAACAAAAGTACTTCCACCTCCCCGCAGATCACCATGCCCATAATCATCAGCCAGATGACCACGGCGGCCAGGAAATCAAACTTAACCACGGGCCTGACCACTCTCTTATAGAGCAGCTCGTAGACCACAGCAGCGGTGGCGAAGTACAGGAGGTGCAACACCGGCAAGATCAGCACCCCCACCCAGAACATCCGCTGCCAGTACAGGCAGAGTGAGGTCTGGTAGGAATTTGGCACCGACCGGTTCCAGAGACTGTTCTGGTATGTCCAGCGCCAAAACCTGTAGTGTGGCGATTTGCTTCGGCTGTAGGTCGGACTGTCGATGAACATGTGTGCTCCTTTGAGCTAGAAGCGGCCTTGCTTCCAGCAGATCAGGCCGTAGATGAAGAAGAGAAGCGACAGCCCGAAAGCCATGCTCCAGAACTTGAGTCCATGCTGCATGGCGTGAGCCAGCAGCCAAGACGATCTGAAATTGATGACCGCAGCCATGACAGGCTTGGCCACCTGCTTGAGCTCCTCGTTGGCTCTGTGGTTACCACTGAGCGAATCAGGGTACTCCAGAGCCAAAGTCTGGACCTGCTGGCGGAGCCCGCAAAGCTCCTGATAGTACTTGGACAGGTCGCCATAGAAAGCTACCTGGCCCTGATCGAGCCCTTGCCGCTCGAGAAACTCGATGTTCTCGGTGAGCACGCTGTCGGCCAGCGCGAAGTCATAGGCCAGCTTGACCGACGGCAGGCTCAACAAATCGTGACCTTCCATGGTCAAAAAATCCACCCGAGAGTTCTCCGGGCCGGCGTTGATCAGGACGAAAGACGAGGTGATCATCACAATCACGCTCGTCACAAACATCGCGACCAAAGCCTTGCCGCTCTGCAAGTAACGAAACATCGCTGTCTCCTTCCCTTTAGGACTGTTTGGGACTGTTCGAAACTTCTATGTGAAGAACCAACGTGACGGGACAAAATTATCACAACGACCAAATATACAATATTTATCACAAAATGTCAATACTAAAAACATAGCCTCTACTAAAATTTTTGCCTTCTTAGATTATGGGTGTTAAAATTAAAATAAGCTGTTTGCTTATTAATTAATTACGAATATGGAAACAAAAAATTGTATAATAATTCATGGCTGTGTTTCTAATAAAGAACAGGCAATAAATCCAAAAACTAGGACTTATAATAAGCACTGGATGCCTTGGCTTAAAAAACAATTAATTTTGAAAGGAATAAATACTGAGACTCCTCAAATGCCCGAACCATGGCAGCCAATCTACGACAAATTTAAAATAGAATTTGAAAAATATAATGTTAATCAAAATACCATCCTAATAGGCCACAGTTGTGCTACTAATTTTTTGGTCCGTTGGTTAGGTGAAACAAAAACAAAAGTGGCAAAACTTATTTTAGTTGCCCCCTGGAAAATACCTAAAACAGGCGATGATATTAAAAAGAAATTTTATACTTATGATATTGATAGCACTATCAAAGAACGGGTAGATAAAATAATAATGTTTACTTCCAACAATGAAGAAGCATCTGGTAAAGAGAGCTTAAAAATTTTCCATCAAGCCCTAGGTGGAGAAATCATTAATTTGAATAACCATAGACATTATTGTTTAGATGATATGGGCACCGAAGAATTTCCTGAATTATTAGAAAAAATTTTACAATAATAGATTTATGAAAAAATTCCTAAAAATTAAAGCCTTCCAAGAAACTCTCAACGCTAATATGTGCGGACCAGCTTCACTAAAAATTGTTTTGGATTATTATGGCCTTAATAAATCTGAAAAAGATTTAGCCAAACTTTGCCAAGTGAAAAAAAACATAGGTGTCCTTGATAAAGACATCAGAAGAACAGCTGAAGGCTTAGGTTTTAAAGTCATCATCAAAAACAATAGTAGTTTCAAAGATATTGAAAAATGGCTGGACAGAAAAGTCCCCGTGATTGTAGACTGGTTCACCAAAGGTAGGTCAGAATATTCTGAGTCAGAAGTTTCAGATGGACATTATTCGGTGGTGTCCGGGCTAGATGACAAATATATTTATCTTCAAGATCCGGAAATAGGCAAAATCAGAAAAATCAAGAAAACTGACTTTATGATAGTTTGGTTTGATTTTAAAGGACAATATATAAAAGCTGATGAGTTAATAATCAGACAAATAATAGCTATTATTAAATAGTTTTTATGTATACCAAATCAAAAAAATCAGCTAAAAATGATTGGCACAAAAGTGCTGCCAGAGAAATGTCTTTTTTCTCTACCAATCAAATAATCAAAGGCTATTACAATATGCATAAAATATATAAGCATACATTTAAAAATGCTTTGTTTTATTCTCAAGATGGTGTCATGACCCTAATCCGCAAAAAATCAGAAATGAATAAGCTGATAGATTATTATGAGACATTAGATGAAAAATATATTATAAAAGAGCTAAAAAAAGCCGAAGAGCTATACAAACAATTAAAAAAACAATTGCCCGGATTAAAGTTAAATACTAAAACTTGGTCACTTTTGGCTAGACTAGCAGAAAAAGTTTGGTTACATTACATGTTTGGAATATATTTTAATTATGCCACTGAAAGAAAAAAGCTTGATTTGATAAAAGAAAAAAACTACAAATTAGTAGCTAGAGTAAGAAACGAAATAAATGATTTACAAATATTAGATGACTTCTTAAAAAAATATTATAAAAAAATTGACTTAACTCTTTTGAATAGTAAAGAGATAAGCAAATATCTAGCTAGCAAAAAACTACCAAATCAAAATATTCTACTGGAGAGAAAAAATGAATACCTTCTGGCAATGACTAATCTCAAAACCAAAACTATCAAGCGCCAAGTAATTCAAAAAACATTGACTAAATATTTGGCTAGCGAAAACCTAGCCAATGTAAGTGAGCTAAAAGGTATTATCACCTACTCAAAAAAAGTGGCTGGCCCAGCCAAAATAGTTCTAAAAAAAGAACAGCTGAGCAAAATAAAATCTGGAGATATCTTAATCACTATCATGACTAATCCCGAATTTATTCCTAGCCTAAAAAAAGTGGCTGGTATAGTGACAGACTACGGTGGATTGACTTGCCATGCTTCTATAATATCTCGCGAAATGAAAATACCTTGTATAGTAGCGACCAAACATGCTACTGCTATATTTAAAGATGGCGATTTAATAGAAATTGATGATAAAAAAAGTATTGTTAGAAAATTAAAACTAGCTTAAGCTAGTTTTTTTGTAAAACCTAGCTACTAACTAGCTTGTTATAATAATATTAAAATCAAAAAGAAGAAGGAGAGGTGCCAATAGCTCCCCCTCCTTCGCAGTCGTCTGAAACGACATCAATCTACGGACTTCGCTCGAGCTGTGTTTAGCTCGACTGATTACTAGTCTCCAGGTAGCCCTCCAGGTAGCTCAGTACCTCATGCGAGATGCCCTTGCAGGCGTCCCACCATGACTGGTCATCATAGAAGCCGAGATGGTTGGCGTAATCACGCCAGGTAACCACGCGCGGCTTGGTGAAGGGCTTCCACCACTTTCGGCGGGGCTGGAACTGCATGGGGTCGATCTCCCGAATCCTCCAGAACATCCTGGCCTGCTGGGAGTTGAGATGTTTGGCAATCTCAACCGCCAAGGACTCGGGCAAGTAGTGAAAAGAGATGAAGACCTCCGACGCCGTGGTGCTTTCACCACGCGCACTTCTGGCCATGATCTCGAAGATGTTGCAGGATTCGGGATCTGTGGTCCCGGGGACACTCCAACTGACTGTAGAGAACATACTTGGTCCTTTCCTGTTAACCTAGCCTGTCTATAATTCTGCGGCCTGCAGAAAAAAGACAGTACTAGAGCTTCTCCAGCGAAAATTGAGTGCTGCCGTGATTGACAACTGAACAATATATAATATAAAAGACTATTTGTCAATGATAACAGCCCTTTTAGTATTATTTTACAACTAGATTTAAATAGCTATATTCCTCTATTTCTATTGAATTGCCCAAGTAAATAACTAGTGCTAGAATAGAATAAGCTAATTACTTAAGGACATCAAAATTATTTTTAAAAATATGAACCTAAAAAATTTAATTAACTGGAAATTATATTTTATACTACTAACGGCCAGTCTATTTTCTATTATTGCCATTATGCCCTATATAATGACCGTCCAAGGAGAGGTACTAAGAGCTGCTCCTGTACCATTGCCCTTGGTAATAATAGTGGCAATACTCCAAAGCTTTATACTAATTGCTATTTTATTATTTATAGGATTAAAACTATCAAAAAAATTAGGCTTCAAAATCCCAATTCTTGAAGGCTATATTAATAAACAAAAAATTGATATTAATATTAAGGCGCCTATTAAAATATCTATCCTACTGGGTTGTCTAGCTGGCATTATTATAATTTTACTAGATTTTTTATTTATCAAACTGGGTGTAAATGTCATGGGACAAACATCTATACCAATCTGGCAAGGTTTTTTGGCATCTTTTTATGGTGGAATTAGCGAAGAGATTATAATGAGATTATTTTTTATGACTTTTATACTCTGGCTAATTAGCAAGCTGGTAAAAGTAAAAACTGAGCTAGTTAAAAATAATTTTTTAGTCTGGTCAGCTATTATAATTGCCTCAATTTTGTTTGGCCTTGGACACCTGCCTATAACCACGGCTCTAACAACTATCACCCCCTTGGTAATTTTTCGAGCCCTACTACTAAATGGAGTTGGCGGATTAGTTTTTGGTTGGCTCTATTGGAAAAAAGGTTTAGAGTTTGCAATAATAGCTCACTTCTCTGCTGATATAATGCTACATGTAATCTTTTTTCCTTTAATCTCGACACTTTATTAATTTATCCATATGTTTCCATACTTAGTTTTTTTAGGAGCCCTTGTCCAAATAGCTGGTATATATGTCTATATCCGACAAACTCTAAAAGGAGAAACCAAACCCAATAGAGTTACTTGGCTAATGTGGTCTATCGCGCCACTGATAGGCACTGCTGCTGCAATATCAGACGGAGTAAGGCTGGCAATTTTACCAGTCTTTATGTCTGGCTTTGCCCCACTTTTGGTTTTTATTGTTAGTTTTAAAAACAAAAAAGCTTACTGGAAATTAGAAAAATTTGATTATGTTTGTGGTACTTTATCAGCCTTGGCCTTGATTCTTTGGGGCATAACTAAAGAGCCAATGATTGCTATTATATTTTCTATTAGTGCCGACCTGTTCGCCGCTTTCCCTACCTTTAAAAAATCTTGGAAACATCCCGAGACCGAATCAGTAGAAGCCTACTCTACTGGGATATTTAATGCTTTGACTAGTTTCTTTGCTTTAAAAACATTTGCCTTTTCTGAATTAGCTTTTCCAATTTATCTAGTTTTACTAAATTCATCTTTAGCACTAACTATTTATAGAGCTAAAAAAAATAAAATTATATAATGAATAAAATATTTTTTATTAGTGGAGTCAACGGCGTTGGTAAATCTTCAATAATACCCTATTTGAGTTCATTGCTCCCAATAGAAAAATTTGAAATACATGATTTTGACGAAAGAGGTGTGCCAGAAAAAGCTGATAGTAATTGGAGAATTTCTGAGATAAAATACTGGCTAGAAAAAGAGGCTAGCTTAACAAAGGAAAATAAAAGTATAGTTGTCTGTGGTTTTGTTAAATTGACTGACTTCCCAGATTACAAAACTCCAGAAATTGTCAAAATACTTTTGTCCGCCCAGCCAGAAATAATTCGTAAGCGTTTGAAAAAAAGATATACTAAAGACGGAATTTTTGATGAATCTCAAAAAGTTATTGGCAAAACAATTAACGTTTTTATTGATGACAATATCTATATCTTGGATCAAATGGAAAAAATGTTTAAACAGTCAAATTGTCCAATTGTAGACACTTCCGAACTAAGGCCAGACAAAGTTGCTAGGACTGTAGCTAAAATAATTTTAAAATAAAAATTATATGATAATTATCGGAATTTTAATTTTTGTCATTCTCCTGATAGTTTTTGTAGTAATGGGTGCAAGAGAAGATAATCAAAAAAAATAAACTATGACTAGTAATATTGCCGCTAATATCCCAAAACTATACATTATCAAAGCCCTGCGCTGGTTTATGTTGATAATGCCAACTATTGTTTTATTTTTCCAAGAAAATGGCCTATCAATGAAAGAAATATTGATACTACAATCTGCTTTTTCTGTATCAATTATTATTTTTGAAATACCTTCAGGCTATTTTTCTGACGTCATTGGCCGAAAAATTACTATTGTCATAGCTTGTATTTTAGGCTTTGCTGGACTACTAGTTTATTCCTTTGCTTATGGCTTTACACAATTTCTGATAGCTGAAATCATCTTGGGTTTTAGCTCCAGTTTTTTATCAGGCACTGACTCGGCTATGTTGTATGATAGTTTGGCTCAAATGAAACAAGAAACTAATTACAAACAAACAGAAGGTCGCTTAATGTCTATTGGTAATTTTTCTGAAAGCATTGCCAGTTTGCTGGCCGGATTTGTAGCTACTATAAGTTTGCGGGCTCCATTTTTCATAGAAGCTGCCTTAGTGTTTGTTACTATATTTATAGCACTAAGTCTAGTAGAACCCGAAAGGAGACGCTACCAAAGTCCTGAGGGCAATATCAAGGGTATACTAAAAATAGTCAAACACTCTTTGCATCACCATCATGAAATAAAATGGTTAATAATTTATTCTGGTTTTGTTAGCGCTTCTACTTTAACAGCTGTATTTTTTATTCAGCCCTATTTCCAATTAATAAATTTGCCTTTGATTTTTTTTGGTGTGGTTTGGGCAACTTTTAATTTATCAGTTGGGATATTTTCTTTACTGGCTTACAAATATGAGCTAAAACTTGGCCGTAAATATGCCTTGATTTCTTTGATATTTTTTCCGCTTATTGCCTACCTACTACTTAGTCTCACTCAATCACTCTGGTCAATAATATTTATATTTCTCTTTTACTTTACCAGAGGTATCAGCTACCCTATACTCAAAGACTACGTCAATAGATTAGTAAGTTCTGATATGAGAGCCACGGTATTGTCTATCAAAAATTTAGTTGGCCGAGCTATCTTTGCTATTGTTGGACCGCTAATTGGCTGGCTGACTGATATCTATTCTCTGCAATTAGCTTTGACCGCCTCAGGAATTATATTTTTTATCTTTGCCACTAGCTCAATTTTATTTTTACACAAACATAAAGCTTTATAACAACAAAATTATGAAACAAATATTTATAATGCTAGTAGGTTTTTCTAGATCTGGTAAAACCACTTTGGCTGATAAAATAATCAAATCTCTACCCGAATTAACTAAGATAGATTCTGATTCCATTCTTGAGTTTCTAACAAAAACTTATCCAATTTTTCAAGATGATAATTCAATAACTGGATCGTCATATCAACTCCGGCAAATATCCAATAAATATATGCAAATTGGTTTAATTTCAGCTTTATTAGAAAATGGACATTCTGTGCTTTTGGATTCATGTAATATCAAAATGGATATCCGCAAAAAAATACTAGCTAAAGCAAAAGAAGCTAATACTAATATGCAAACTATTATTATCAGGCACAAAATTGACGAAGCAATACTCTATAAAAATATCAAAGTGGCTGATGAAAGTCTAGCACATGGACATAATTGGCAAGATGTATATGAAAAGATACAAAAACCAAATTTTGATGAGCCAAAAAAATCTGAAGCTGACTATCTACTGCTACATGAAAATAATACTGAGCAGATTATTTCTGAAATAAAAATCTTAGCCTCTAGCAAGTAGTTTTTACAAAATTGCCTTCTGATAGCCCTAGTGTTAAAATTATATTATTATTCTTAATAACGGTCTGACCTAATAAAAAATTATTAATATAAAAAAATATGAAACCAATTGGATTTGAGAGATATTCTGCTGAAACAGCCGCCACACCGCCACCAGTAGAAACACCCCCAAATGAAACAAGTCAGCCAAGAGATAGAAGAGTTGTTTCTGAAATACCCTTAAAAATAAAAACCGAAATTCGTCAAGAAATTACCAATAAATTGACTGCTTTACTATTGGAAATGAGTGTGCAAAATGAGGCTTTAGAATATCTTGAACATGGTATACAAAAAAAAGGAGAAATACCAAGACCCAGAACTTGGCAAGTAGGAGTTGGTGAACTGGCTAAAAAATTTAAAGCCCCTGGTGTCGCTGAAATTGTTATGCAAAAAACACAAAGAGAAATTGATGATTTGAAAGCTTTACTGGATAATCTTGATGGCGGGGAAAATTATGAAGACATTGCCGACTTTCTTGAAAATAGTGAAACAGCTAAAGAGGCGGAAATTAATGGGGAGATAGATAAACTAGCTCAAATAAAAACCGATAAATTAGCTCTTTTTGGACCAACACCAGGTCTTATGAAAAAAAGAATAGCTGAACAAGAACTTAAACGAGATAATGAAACAAACCGACGACTAGGCTGGGTGTCACAACTACGTAGTCAAAAATAAATATGGAATATAGAAACTAGACAATTTACAATAATAATATGAAAATGGAAAAAGATGAGCAAAACAAAAGTATAGTTAACTTTTTGTTTGAAATTGGCACTATGAGAAAACTGCCAAGAATGCATCAACAAACATTATTATCACAAGATTTGTCTGATAATATTGCCAGCCATTCCTATCGAGTAGCCATAGTAGCTTGGTTTTTAGCTAAACTAGAAAATGTTGACCCCTACAAAACAGTGATGATGGCTTTGCTTCATGATAGTAAAGAAGTCCGAAGTGGTGATCATAACTATGTCCACAAAAAATATGTCAAAATATTTGAGGATGAAATTGTCAAAGACCAACTAGGTGCTCTACCTTTTGATGACTTGTTTGAAATTGATAAAGAGTTTGAAATCAGACAAAGTCCAGAAGCTCTAGTAGCCAAAGATGCTGATAGAATTGACCAAATGCTACTACTAAAAGAATACGCCCACCAAGGCAACAAAGAAGCGGCTATTTGGTTAGCTGGAAAAGGAGATAATAATACAGAGAGTTTCCAATATAAAAATCTAACAACTGCCTCGGCCAAAGAACTAGGCAAAGAAATACTAGAGGCCAGTGTTTCTAAATGGTGGGAAAATATCTGGACAGCCAAAAATAGATAATATTTTATACAAAAAGAGAAGAGCCCACACGCGTCTGACGCGGGTGGGCTCTTTGCATCGGTCACGAACTGAGCTCATCAGAGCAAGGTGTCAATCCAGCCAGCCTTTTTGGCCTTATCGGCGTAGAGATTGGTCTTTTGACGACACATTTTGACGACCTCGCGACGACTGAGTTTGCTCTTGGCGACCAAGATATCAATCATGCGCTGACGCATGATGTCAAATTCCCCAGTATCCTGGGTCCGAACACATTGGGCCAAAATGGAATGCCCAACCATATAGACAGGGTCATGCAAAAAGACCGTAGAGTTGGTATGAGCCTGACGCTCATTGCAGGCTTGCAGAATCACCAGAGCGATGGAACGAGCCGAACCAATTACCAGGCCAGTGACCCGCCCCGGATAATTGCGCAAGATATCATAAATGTTCAACCCAGCATCAATGTTGCCACCATCGCTGGTAATCCAGACAGTAATATCCGGATAATCTTTAGCAGCCAAAGATGTCAGACAATCCCGAACATATTCGAAAGTGTCTCCAGTGACATTGCCATGCAAATCTACAATGCCACGAGACAGGAGAGCCAATTCTTCTTGATTAAGGTGCATCTCTAGCCTCCTTGGAGTGAGTGAATGACTGGAGCGGACTACTATACCTTATCCTTGCTCTATTAATGTGTCAAGAAAAATTTCAAAAATAAATTGGTTTATTTTTATAGTCCTCTTAACTTAGACCTTTTTAAATTAAGCCAAATGAGCTAAAATATAATTATGAAAATCATTGGTCAAAAAATAAACTTAAGAACACCCAAGGCAAGTGATGCCAAATCTATTTACCAAAATATCAATAATAGAGCTATTTTACGTTATCTTTTAGCTCCCACTCCTTACCGTCTCTCTAATAGCAAAAAATTTATAATCCGCGTTCAAAAAAAATTGAAAAAGAAAGAAGCTTATACTTTTGGCATTGAAGATAAAAATTCTAAACAAATAATTGGTATAATTAGTTTAAATAACATCAGTCCAAAACATCAATATGCCGAATTGGGTTATTGGCTCGGTCAGAAATATCACCGCCAAGGTATAATGAGTGAAGCGCTATCACTAGTCTTGAACTTTGCCTTTAAAAAAATAAAACTCAATTGTGTTTGGGCTGGTACCATCAAAGAAAATATTGCTTCACAAAAATTGCTCAAAAAATATGGCTTTCAAGCAGCTGGTAATATGAAAAAATTTCTAAAAATAAATCAGCGCTGGCATGATGATTTAAGGTGGCAATTATTAAAAGATGATTATAAAAAATAAACATATGGAATATCTTTGGATTGTTTTTGCTCTACTCTCAGCTCTCACTGGCGCCTTGGTAGCAATTTTTGCCAAAATTGGTCTGCAAGGTATAGATACCAACACTGCTACAGCTATCCGCGCCGTGATTATGGCTATTTTCCTAGTGGGTCTGATACTGATCCAAGGAAAACTACACGACGTCAAACCAATACTGATGAATCATAAGGCTTTTTTAAGTATTGTCCTGAGTGGCTTAGCTGGAGCACTTTCTTGGCTGTTTTATTTTGTGGCTTTAAAAAATGCTAAGGTTTCACAAGTCGTACCAATTGATAGATTGAGTATTGTCTTTGCTATTTTACTTTCCTTTTTAATTTTGGGAGAAAAAATATCACTCAAAATAGCTTTAGGAGCTTTACTGATGG
>JBAYIR010000005.1:0-71182 GCA_041665505.1 Patescibacteria group bacterium | reverse complement strand
TTACCAGTTTTATAAAGGCGATCTTAAAAATTTGAATTTTGTCAAAAAAATATTGGCTGAAAATCCAAAAATAAGTAAAGTTTGCCATCTAGCTGCTCAAGCTGGTGTCCGCTACTCTATTACTAATCCTCATATCTACATACAATCAAATATAGTCGGCTTTACTAATTTGATTGAAGAAGCTAAAAATCATAAGATTAAAGATTTTATTTATGCTTCATCAAGCTCTGTTTATGGCTATAATCATAAAATTCCCTTTTCCGTCAAAGACAATGTTGACCAACCAATTTCTCTTTATGCCGCCACAAAAAAAGCCAATGAGCTCATAGCTCACAGCTATCATCACCTCTTTGGCATGAATTGCACTGGACTGAGATTTTTCACTGTTTATGGTCCTTATGGACGCCCAGATATGGCTTTATTTCTATTTACTAAAGCCATTTTGGAAGATAAAGCGATAAAAATCTTCAACCATGGTAAAATGAAAAGAGACTTCACCTATATAGATGACATAGTAGCTGGTATTCTATCAGCTCTTTACCACTCTTATCCTTATGAGATATTTAATTTAGGAAATAATCGCTCAGTTGAACTAAATTATTTTATTGAAACAATAGAAAAAAATATTGGCAAAATCGCCAAAAAAGAAATGCTAGATATACAAGCTGGCGATGTTGCTGAAACTTTCGCTGATATAGAAAAATCAAAAGCCAAATTAAATTTTAAACCTCAGACTTCTATTGAAGCTGGTATTAAAAAATTTGTAACTTGGTACAAAGAATATTATGTTTAAAAATATAGCCTACAGACTACTTCGCCGAAGTGAAAAATACACCAAAACTGATATGGTTTATTTGGCCAAAGGAGGTTTTTGGCTGACTTTTGATCAAGGGATTGCTGCTATTTTAGCTTTCTTGATGTCTATTGCTTTTGCCAATTTACTGCCCAAAGAATTATATGGAGATTATAAATATATACTATCTGTAGCCGCTTTAATCAGCATCTTTACTCTGCCTGGTATAAACACCGCTGTTACTCAAGCTATGGCCAAAGGAGAAAAAATCAGCCTCAAAGATTTGACCTTATCAAAAATAAGATACGGTCTGATAGCCTCTCTGATAAGTATAGTTATGTCTATTTATTACCTACTAGTTAATAAAAATGACTTTGCTATAATTTTTTTAATCGTGGCTATATTGGTGCCACTGACTGAAGGTCTGACTCTTTATGCCGCTACCTTAAATGGCAAACAACTTTTCAAAAAAATTGCTACTAGAAATTCAATAATTAAAATTATACACTCCCTGTTAATATTTTTTGCTCTACTAATTAGCAAAAATATAATAATCATCATAATTGTATATTTTGTTACTCTCTTAATTTTACGCTACATTGTTTCTTGGCTAACCACAAAAGAAATTCCTGATGACAAAATAAAAAATGAACCAGTAAAAAAATATGGCCTATCACTAACTGTAGCCGAATCAGTTAATACTTTGAGTGCTCAAATAGACAAATTATTGGTCTACCTATATTTGGGGCCAGTTCAACTAGCTATATATTTTATGGCTGTCACCCCAGTCAGTCAGGTAAAACAAATAGTCAAAAATATAGTGCCTTTGAGTCTACCTAAATTATCACAAAGATCAGCCCAAGAGCTGGATAAAACGCTAACTAGTAAACTAGTGCTAACGGCTGCTTTAGGATCAATACTAACAGTTATTTATATAATTTTGGCTCCATTTTTCTTTAAATATTTTGTCCCTCAATATATTTCCTCTACTCCTTTTTCTATCATGTTTTCTGTTATGATACTACTGCAATCAGTATCCTCTGTCTTGGCTTCACTACTGCGTTCACAAAAAATGATTGATATAATACAAAAAAATACCTGGCTACAAAATATTTCTCTCATTATACTGATGCTCTATCTAGGATATAATTATGGAATAAGTGGTGTAATTTTGTCCAAATTAATTAGTATGCTACTATCTATAATTTTTAGATTCATTCTCTGGAAAAAAACTATCAGCAAAAAAATTGTAGCTTAGGCTACAATTTTTATTTTATTACTTATAATCCTTTAAAACTTTGGCCAGCGACTGCAAAAAATCGTCTATAGTTTTTTCATCCACATAGCCCAAATGCCCTACTCGAATAAATTTTGATTTCCAATAATCACTTTGAGCGCCAGCCACTGAAAAACCATATTGCTCTTTCAGTGTTTTTTTTATCTTTACAGCATCAATATTTTCAGGAAATAAAACCAGACTAACTGAGTTTGATAAATAATCTTTATCTCCTAATATTTTTAGACCCAATTTATTTTCAACGTAGTCTCTAGTTTTTTTGGCTAATTTGGCGTGGCGATTTATAAAATAATCTCTACCCCCTAATTTATCCATCGAATCTAAAGACTTTAAAGCGGAATAAATATGAAAAACATTTGGCATGTCTGTAATATTTTTTTTATGTAAATCAGTTAATAATCGCAAAATATTCAAATAATGAACTTGCTGTTTTTTTTCAAAAAAGTCTAAATATTTATCAAGTGTTTCTTCTTTTATCAAATCTGATAGGCTACCACTGTATTCTATTAAATCTAACAAACGTCTAATAGCTCGGTCACTGATGTTTAAAAAAGCTACGCCTGAAGAAATACCTAAACCTTTTTGAGAACCAATAATAGCCGCATCAATGTCTACCTCATCAAAATTTATGTCGTGAGCAAAAGATCCACTGACAAAATCCATGATGATTATAATATTTGAATTATGTCGACGAACTACTTTACTGATTTCCTCAATCTGTTTCTGATTATAGGCTACGCCACTACTAGTTTCATTTTGCTGAAAACAAATAAAATCTATTTGTTTATCTTGCTTGGCTATAAAATCATCTATCTCTTTAGCCGAGAAAGCTTGACCCCAATCTTCATCTGCTACTTTTAAAATTAAATAATCTCTATTTTTGGCTTGGCAAATTTCTGTCCATCTATCACCAAATTTACCATGTGATATTATCAGACCTCTATCGCCAGCTCTAGTCAAATTACTAATAGCTGCCTCCATCAAGCCAGTACTAGGCCCAGATAAAGTCAAAGTGGGATTGTGAGCTCCCATCCAGACACTCAATCTGTCACTAAGTTCTAAAAAATCTTTTATAAATTTTTTTGATTTATAATAAGTATAATTCTCCATGACATCAAAAATCTCTGGATTAAAATATGTTGGCCCTGGGGTTAATAATTTTTCAGTTGCCGAGTTTAAAATAATCTCTGGATCCTTGGATGATTCATCAAAAGCATATTCTTTTATTTCCTGCCATGATAAATCTGTGCTAGTTTGTAAAATTTTATCTAAAGCCTTGATAAAAATATCTAAAGACTGATAACTGATATAGCCAAAATGTCCAATCTTAATAGTCTGCTCATCAAGTAAATCTACAAAAATATTTTCCTGAGCCAAAGACTCCACTAAATCATCCGCTTTGATATTTTTAGGCACTTTACAAACAGTAAAAGCATTAGTAAGTGAGGCGTCTATAATATCAAAATTATTTCTCCCCAAATAATTTCTAATAAAAGAGGCTATTTTGATATGACGCTCTACATTTTTAGCCAATCCTCCATGGTCCAAAGTAAACTGTAAAGCCGCCGCTAGAGCTACTACTGCGCTAATATTTGGTGAATAAGGCGTAGTTTGTTTTTTCTCCCAAACATTATAAGCATTTACTATATCCAAAAGATATGGTTTGTATGGCAATTTGTCTACGTTAGTTTTCAATTTAGGAATTGCATCTTTTCTAATCACTACTATCGCTGTGCCAGCTATGCCCATTAGAGAACCTTCTGGAGCAATAATATAAGCATCAACACTTTTATCATCAAAACTACTATCATCAACCCCTAAGGAGTAAGAAATATCTTTTACTTTAAAATTATCAAAATCTAGTGCTTCTTTGGCTCCAACCAAAGTAGAAGTTAAAAGCAAAGACTGATAATCATCACCAAAGATATTAACAAAATAATTACTAATATAATTTAAAACATCTTCAAACCAAACAAATCTATGATGTCCGTATTGAGAAGACACTGCCTTAGCCACTACTGGTGGTAGCATCGACATGTCACTAGTCATGATGATGACTTTAGGCATATGATTATTTTTTGTAATTTTTATTGATAATATAATCAGTGAAATCTAGGTCTTTCATATGTAAATTCTCTAGTATCTCTTTTTTGAAATCTTCATCTGACAATTTGATAATTTTTTGAAAAATATTTTTCCAAAAAGCTTCCTGAAAATGATAATAGAATGGCCCACCTGATAAATTGGCTTCCCAGATATGATCAACTATATTTAATGAAATAAATTTCTTACCTTGCTCAGTCTCATAAAAATTGCCACAACAAACAGTATCCGCAAAAAAATGTAAATGATGAATATTTAACTTTTCGGCTAATAATTTAATAGCCTCTTCCCAATAGACTGTTTCCGAATAAACATTTGGATTGAAAAAATCAAATTTGCCAGAATGATTGGTAAAAGAATCAAGTACAGCTTGACCCAAAGTTTCTCCAGATTTATTAGATACCAATTGGTAATACTTACCAGCATAAGCTGTCTCAAAAAAATAATGGATAAAAACTGATAAATATTGTAAAAATGGCGTTTTAAAAACTTCTGGATTATCCACTGTAAAACAAATAATATCGCCAGTCACTTTATTGTGGCTCAGCCGCCAAGGCTTATTAGGCTGACCAGAATTTCTCAAAATATCTTTATATTTTAGATAATCAATTATTATATAAGACAACTCTCTTATCTCAAAATCATTAGCTGTACATTTTGCTAATAGTTGTTTATAAATCTCTTGCCACTTAGGCAATTCTGTATAGCGAGAAATAGTAATAATATGCAAAGCCGACATTTTGACAAATAAATCTTCTACTGCCTCTAGTTGCCAAAATTTCATTAAACTCTGAGGTGGATTTTGCATCAAAATATGCCTAGCTGAATCCTCTTTGATAAAATGTCCAAGCTTTAAATCACTTGGGCAAGCTTCTAGCGCCCAATCTAAAATCTCTTTTTGTTGGTCAAAATTATGCAATTGTTTATCTTGAAAATAATCAGCTAACTCTTTTTCCAAATCAGCGATTTTTTTTTGTACCAAAATATAAGGCTCATCATTCCCATATTCCGTCTGTAATTGTTTTATTTTGCTAGTAAATAATTGTTTGTTCTTATCAATATGACTAACAAGAAACTCCTGATGATCTGGCAATTTTTCTAACCACAAAGCTAAATCTGCTTCTAACAAATCATTAAGAATGGATATAATATTTTCTTTATTCTCACTCATTATTATTTAAAATCTTTAGCAATCAGCTGATGAGCCAAATCTAAATCCTCTGGTGTATCAATTTCTGCCCAGACATAGTCTGGATTATCAATACCAGCAAAATGATTATCACGTGAATAATCTCCCAACATATAAAAAAACCAATGATTGAGTTCGCCTTTGGCAATAAAGCTACCAATAAAATCCATAAATCTTTTACCCCCCTCAGCTGAAAACTTTACTGGCCCAACTGCTTCGCCAACAGTCTCTTCTGGTGGAATATCTTTACTCATCTGGACAATATTATCACCTTCCATTTTTATCTTGACCATATCACTTTCTGGATTGGAAGTTTTTTCTATAACAATAGTGTCTGCTTCTTGATGCTCTATCAAAAACTTTAACATCTCAGTAGAGAAAATAAGATCGGAATTAATGAGTAAAAATCCGTCTCTACTGTCAGCTACATAATCACGAGCTGTCCAAATACCATAAGCATTATTGGTAGTGGCATAATCTTTATTTTCTATAATAGTAACATCTATGCCCATATCCCTCACATGATTTTCTATCATATCACTTTTGTAACCAGTTATTATAGCAATATCTTTAATACCACAATTTTTTAAAACTGCTAATTGATAATCTAGTATCGGCTTGTTATGTACCTCTACCAGACACTTTGGTTTTTCTAAAGTTAATGGCAACAAACGTTTTCCTTGTCCACCAGCAATAATAACTGCTTTCATGATTAAGATTTTTTATAATTATTAATCAAATTTTTAATATTACCTGATCTAAAAAAACCAATAACATTTTCAGCCGTAGCAATTGAACGACGCTTCTGGCCTTCTTGACTGACTCCAGCGATATGAGGCGTAGCCAAAACATTTGGTAGTGATATTAAATCCATATTAAGATTTTCACCCTCACTGACAAAAACATCCAAAGCCGCTCCTCTGATTTTATTATTTTTTAAAGCCTCTAACAAATCTTCCTCATTGATAATACCACCTCTAGCTGTATTTATTATTATGGCTTCTTTTTTCATTAATGCCAATTGTTTTTTAGCAATCAAATTTACTGTTTCTGACGTTTTTGGCATATGAACAGTTATAAAATCTGACCTCTGACAAAGCTCATCTAAAGCTACAAACTCTACTGGAAAATCAAGATTGACAAATTTATTTTCACTATCTCTGTTGTAAGCTATAATATTCATTTCAAAAGCCTTGGCCCGCTTGGCTACCAGTTGACCAATACGACCAAAACCAACAATACCCAAAGTTTTATCTAAAAGTTCTGTACCAGCAAAACCAAACTTGGCAAAATTTCCTTGTTTCATTTTGTGGGAAATATTATAAAAGTCTCCAGCTGCCGCTAGCATCAAAAGCATGGTATGTTCAGCTGTAGGTGTAAAACTGCCTTTTCTAGTGACATCTTCATCTGGCGCTCCAACTGGCTGGCCAAAAACAGCAATGTTTTTCTCATTGGCTTTATCTATATCAATAGTATCCCAACCAGTAGAAGTAATGGCTATACATTTAAGATTTTTAGCCGCCTCTATAATATCGACTCCAATTTTGGTAGAACTACGACAAATAATAGCATCATAGTCTTTAATTATGAGTAGCAGAGCATCATTGGACAATTTTTGTTCTTGCCTTACTTCATAGCCTTCGGCCTCCATCATATCTACGCCTGTTTGATCTATATTGTCAGTAATTAATATTTTTATTTTGGACATAATTATATTATTTAGCTGTTAAAAATTTTTTGCTCTCTGCTATAGTTTGTCCAGATACATCCATTACACTGATCAGTTCATCAGCTATTCTCTTGGCTGAATGAGCATCTTGATAAGAAAAAAATAAATCCCTAGCTTTATCATGTTCACTAGACCAAATATAGCTATCACCTTTTAGCACCTCTAACAAATCTGGAAAAGTCGCTACTCTAGGACCTGGCGTAGCTTCTACTATTTCTTTGTGTAGACCCATACCGGCTTTAAAAGATTCTAAATCATAAATATATAATATAGCTGGTACTTTGACTAATAGAAAATCCAAAGCTAAAGATGAATAATCAGTAATTAGTAAATCAAAATATTTCATCAAAGGATATAAATCCGAACCAGTATTTACAAATTCCAAATTATGAAATTTTTCATCTGGTTGCCAATCTTTGGTGGCAAACTTGGGATGAAGTGACACCAGACAATAATCATTTTGCTGCTCTAAAACTTTATCCAAAGCTACTAAGTCGGCACCAGCTAAAGGATTGCTACCATCTGGACGAAAAGTCGGCGCATAAAAAATTATCTTATTATAATTTTTGGCTTTTAACTCTTTTAATTTTTCTTCAAAATCTTTATCTACATCTATATCGGAATCTTTAATATCAGAAAATAAAATATCATAGCGGGGCAGACCACTGACCAATAAATCTTCTGACTTCATTCTAAAACCTGAGACATTAAAATCTCCCAAAAACTTAGAAGCCGCTGTTAATAGATAAAATTTGCGAAATAAATTTGGGGCTAAAAATTTTCTGTATTTACCCATAGCGTAAGGACTATTATGCCCCATTTTTTTCAGTGACTTACCATGCCAGAGTTGCACTAATCTAGAACCACCACTATACTGCCAATTTTCTAGACGAATATTAGCATCAACTATAGTATAGCCGGCTCGCATAGATGCCCAAATACCTTTTAAACTATTAAGATTATAAGCTAGGTAATTATGCTCTTTGAGTCTCTGACATATTCTATTATCTTGTCCAAGCCAAATTACTTTAATATCTTTGAGATTTTGTGAAGCATATAGAAAAAAATACTTAGCATTATCACCAAATAGCTCTCCTTGCTTATTTTTTCGCCAACCCATGACAATCCATAGCTTTTTATCTTTGGGTACTAAAAAAGATAAACCATAGATAATCCAGGCCAAAATACTACGAATAATTGCTTTAATATTGCGTAAAATTTGCATAAATTACTTAAAAAACCATACCATTTAGAGCCTTAAAAGTCAAATATGTTATTATTGATTCTTATTGACAAAAACTAACATATATGCTATTATATATAGTCCGCCCTATGTACCCCAACCGAAAGGCCACACGATGGATAAACTCAAGCTCTCCTCTGTCTCCAACTTCGTAGCTCCCTACTACGAAGCCAAAGACGTGATGCACAACATGTGCCACATCGACCGCATCTGGGACATCTCCGTGAAACTGACCCGGAACTACCCTGAGGCCAGTCTGAAGCTGATCCGGGTCGCGCTGTACTTCCATGGCGTTATTCATCTGCCCGGCGGCGAAGAAGCCACCATCACTTTCCTGCGTTCGCAGCAGGTGTGCGAGGGCGACATTGCTCGCATTGTCCGGACTGCCTGGGATTCTCAGAAGGACACCAATCCCGACGACATCCTGACCATCGAAGGCGACATCGTCCACGATGCCCACCTCTTGGAGGGTGGCGAGACCTTCTGGATCGTCAAGACCTTCGCCAGTGGGGCGGCGATGGGCAAGACCGTGGAAGAGTCGCTGAGCTACTTGGAGCAGCACGTGATCGGACAGTTCCGCTGTCTGCTGCCGGAAGCTCAGGCCGACTTCCAGGTCAAGGAAGACTACGCCAAGGACTTCGCAGCCAAGCTGCGACGCGGTCTGGCCTGACACAAGGTCAAGACTACTACAAAAGTAGTGCGGCAATGAATGTACACCCCTAGCAAGTGAGGTTAGACGTGAACACTCCTGAAGTTAAGGTGTCAGATGTCCACATCTCGATCCGAGTTGGGCGATGGCTCAAGAACCAAGGCTGGGAGTTGGCATCATGTGGCGGGAGTAAACTCAAAGCTCCCCTGTCACCCGAAGATTCACTGGGGATTCTCAAATGGAACCCCACCAAGAAGCCTCGCCGGGGCCTGCTGCGTCTGCTGCTGGGACAACACATGCACCTGCTCATCGGTGTCATCTGGTTCGAGAACAGCCGGCGAAGTGCTACCGAAGACCACTGGGTCTTTGAATTCAACGGCGAAATGCATCGCCAAGAAGTCGTAGAGTTGTGCCAAACCCTCTGCAGCGTGTTTGACACCAGCATTGAGGTACGCCTCGATAGCGATGGCGTACGATATGAAGACAGCGGCGATGTTGTATGAATCGTCTTGGGCGCCTCGCGGCGGGACATCAGTCCACCCGTGAGGCGCTTCTTTATTTACCCAAAAATTAAATGCCAGAGACAATATCCTCTGCCTTAATAGATTCTTTATTATATATAGCTACCTTTAAATTTTTTTTATCGGCTAAATATCTTTTTATAATATTATTATTTTTCTCTAGCATATTTTGCCAGGCTACAAAATAATCTTGCCCCAATTTTAATCTAGGGCTATTATCTTTCTGCTCGTCTGTTATAAAACGATGAAAAACACCACCCTCCATAATAATCAAATGGACTGGACTGACTAAATATTTTAATAATTTATCCAATGACTTATCATCTACCAAATTATCCGAAATAGTCAAAACTCTTTGTAATAATCCTTCATCTACTAAGGCCTGCTTATTTTTTATAAAGCTGGCTTTTTGCATCTTGGCCAGAGATAAAAATAACAAATGCAATTTATAAATAAACAATTTTTTATTTTGTAATAAAAACATTATCCATTGATAAAAATTTACAGGATGATTTATTATATAAAGCAATAAATAAAAATATCTAGACAATTTATTGGAAAAATTGACTACTACAAATTTTGAGCTGTCTATCTCTGCCAAGCGTTTGGCTAGTGTTGACTTACCGCTACCCGGCAGTCCATATAATTCTAGGAGCATAATTATTTTTTGACTACCTTAATAATAAAACTCTCCGAAATATATTGTAAAATAAAAAGTGGTAAGATATTAAATTTGAATAAATAATTACTACGGTGAAAAATATCAAACAAAAACCGCATCAGTGGCCAGCTCAACTTTTTGCCAACAATAGCTGGTTTGACCAACTCTATTTCAAAATCATGACTGGCAAACATTTTTATTATCTCTTGTATAGGCAAAATGCCTGAATGAAGTTTTTTACTTTGATAATATTTTTTCCAATCATAATGTGGACTTTTGCTAACCATAATCATTTTCCCTCCACTTTTGAGTAATCTCTTTGTTTCTTGAAAAAACTTTTCTTTATCATCAAAATACTCAAAAGAACGAAAAGATAAAATAAAATCATAGCTATAATCAGACAAATCATTTTCCAAAAAATCTCCCAAAAAGAAATTTATATTTTGTTTATCAGCCAAACGATTTTTGGCTTGTTTCATCATTTCTTCAGAGATATCATAAAAATCTATCTGCCCAACATAAGACAAAAGTATTTTGGTCCACTCACCATCGCCACCGCCTATTTCCAAAGCTTTATCAAAATGGGAACCTTTTAGAGCATACAAAAAACTACGCTTACTCTGTTTGTAATGATAGCGTGATATTGCTTCCCGAAACCAACGCCAGTGATGATAGCCAGCTGGATAATTTCCCATTGATTGATTGTAAGCTTCTCTAACAAATTGATTGTCTAATTTTTTTTCTGACATCTTATTTCTTAACTTCTAATATAAAAAAGTAATGATATTTATTTAAAATCGGACTAAACTCATTTAAAATCTTAAATTTTTCTTCCAGCTTGGTACGGATGTCTTTGAGCTTGTATTGCTTTTGATCTATCTCCCAATAATGCTGGCCTGATTGGTCAAAACCCGGAAATCTGATAGCTCGCTTGATGCTAAAATCAAAGAAATCTTTTTTAAATAGTGTACGGATAAAAGGAAATTTTATAATCATTTCAAAATAAGAAGAGCGATAAGGCAAAGATATAATGGCGTATTTTTTACTGACTCTTCTAATTTCTGACAAACCTTTGGCAAAATCTTCAAAAGGAATATGTTCTAGTATCTGACAAGCCATCACCAAATCAAAAGAATTATCTGGTGAATTGATATCTCTGATATCTGAGATAATATCTGCTCCTGTTTTTTGGTCAAAGTCACAAGTTTTTACCTCTTTGCCAATACTCTTTAGATAATTAGCCACCACTCCGCCTCCAATACCAATCTCCAATATGCTATCAACAGACATTTTTCTGGCTTCGTCAATTTGATGATAATAAGAAATAAATCTTCCTAAGTCATCATATTTTTTATTCTTATAGTGCTTGTCAGCATCTACTTGTATATTATAATCTTTGGACATATTTTTTAATTTAAACTAGCTAAAAATAAATCTTCAAAAGCTTTGGCGTGTTTTTTGATATCAAAGTTTTCAGCTGTAGCTTGGCAATTTTTTTTATAAATTTCTCTCTGCCCAATTTCCAAACTAGCTAGTTTGGACATTTTAAGGGACAGCTCATCTGAATTATAAGTTGCTAGCAATCCATTATAATCATCTTTTATATATTCTACCAGTCCCGCTACCTTGGTAGCTACTACTGGTATACCAAAAGCCAAAGCCATTACTGCAGTCAGGCAAAATCCTTCTTGAGTAGAGCTAATAACAAACAAATCGCTGATAGCATAATACTGATATAAATCTTTGCTAGCGCCTGGGAAAAATACTTTGTTCTCCACTCCCAAATCTTTGGCTTGTTTTTTAAGATCTGGCATTAATGTCCCATCACCGACTATTATCAAATTATAATCTGGCTGTAGCTTAGAAAATTTAGCAAAAGACTCTATTAGTAATTTATGATTTTTTTGTCTGACTAGTCTAGCGATATTTAAAACTATCTTGCCGTTTTGAGCTATACCCAATTCTTTTTTTAAATTATTTTCCTGACTAAGACTTAGATAATTTTTTATTTCCTCAATATCCACACCGTTGTAAATAGTCAAAAATTTATTTTGATTTATTTTTTCCTGCTTGATAGTAAAATCAGTCACTGTCTGAGAATCTGGAGTTATTTTATATGTCCAAATTGCTAGTAGCTTGTCCAAATAAATTTTAAACTTACTTTTATTGTAATGCGTATTATTTTCTGTAATTATCACCTGATAGCCCAAAAATGGTTTAAAAACTCTGACAATAGTATTGGACATAAATAGACTGGATCTTACTACCTGTGGTCTTATTTTTTGTAAAATTTTAAATAATTTAAACCACTCTTTAAAACTGCTAAAATTTTTAAAATCAAATTGATAAATCTTTAAATCCTTTGGTAATTCGTCCATAAAATCAGCTTGCCCTGAAAATTTGGATAATATCAATAATGAATAATCAAATTTATTTCTATCAAAATATCTAAACTGATCAACTATCAATCTCTGTGCCCCACCAATCATCATATTATTTATGACAATCGCAATTTTTATTTTTTTCTCCCCCATATTAAGAAAATAATCTGCTAAATTTATCTTTAACTATTTTGATATCAAACTGTTTGACCTGCTCTAAATTTGCTTGTTTCAATTTATTGTATTCTTCCTCACTACTCAAAATACTTTTAATGGCTCTATCCATATTACTGACTCCACTAACAATATATTTTTGTTGCTCTGGACTACTTATTTCTCTGACCCCACCAATATCATATGCTACATAAGGAAGACCAGCTGCCATAGCTTCCAAAAGTACTCTGGGAAAACCTTCTTCTTCTGAGGGCATAAAAAATAATTTGGAAATCTTCATTAAACTGGGAATATCTTTATTGGGTACTTTGCCAAGTATTATAACATTATTTAAATCTTTTATTTCTTTTTCTAAATCTTCTTTATACGGCCCATCACCTGCTATTAAAAATTTATATTCTGGATTATCTTTAGCCAGCTGAGCTATATAGTGAGCACCTTTGCGCTTGGCTAGACGATGGACAAAAAGAATATATAAGCCTTTACTATTTAATTTATATTTTTCCAAAACCTTAGTGCTATCAATGTTAGTAAATCTAGCCAAATCAACCCAATTAGGCATTATCTTTATTCGGTCTTGGGTAATATTGTAATGCTCTATATATCCAGCTTTTAAGGTCTCTACACCAGTTACCAGATAATTAATTGACTTTAAAATAAATTCCAAAGCTCTATCTCTAGCAAAAAGCCACATCATGCCACAGCTCCAATAAAAAGTCCTGGCTCCTGATAAGCGAGCTATCACAGTTGCATTGATAGCTGAAATGTATGAATAGTGAATATAATAATTTTTAACACCAGCAAGTCTAATCCAAAATAGTAATAAAAAATTTTCTATTACCCGCAGTGGCTTCCATGAAAATTTTTGTTGATAAATTTTATGAACATTTTTAAAAAAACTAATATCCGAATTGCTTTTTTCAATGAGCAGTGTAAGCTCTAAATCTTTGGCTACTTCATTTATAAAATCATATAAATAAAAATAATGTGTATCTATATTTAGATCAAAATTGGGTAAGACGTAGCAAATTTTTTTGGCTTTATCATTCATAATATTGTCTGCCAATGCTCCACTACTTTATTTATTAACTGCTCTTTGTCTAAAATTTTATCTTTAAAGGCTATAGAATTAGCAGAAAATTTTTGTAATAAACTATCTTCTTCTATTACCCTCATCATAGCCTGAGTAAAAGACTGCTCATCAGCTACTGGTACCACTAAACCGTTGACATTATTTTCCAATAATTCGCCGGCTACTCCTACTTCTGTCATTATTACTGGTAAGCCAGCCAAAACTGCTTCGGCTACTACCATGCCGTAACCCTCACTATTTGAACTAAGTAGTAGACAATCAGCACTCTGATAATAA
Source organism: Patescibacteria group bacterium (assembly GCA_041665505.1). Classification (GTDB taxonomy): domain Bacteria; phylum Patescibacteriota; class Patescibacteriia; order UBA1558; family GWA2-36-10; genus XYD1-37-29. The sequence goes on along the minus strand of JBAYIR010000005.1, from coordinate 57,073 downwards.
CTAGCTAAATGTTCAACCCAAGCACCAGAGAACTCTACTTTATCAGACAAGCCTAATTGGCTGACCAAATTTTTCAAATTATTTTCTTCTGGCCCTTCACCAACAATGACTAGTTTTATATTATCATTTTTTATCTGAGACAAAGCTCTGATTTGCATAGCAATATTTTTTATCGGTACTAGTCTAGAAACTGTCAAAAAAATAAAATTATTAGGATATTGTTCTTTCAAATTAAAACCATCTTGTAAGGCTATCAAATGGTCTTTATCTATAGCTACTGGCACTATATAAAGCTTTTTTGCCTCCACAGAAAATTCACTAACAATTTTATCTTTTAATCTTTGACTGACTACTCTGATGGTGTCAGCTCTCTTGAGATTATATTTAGCTAAAAATTTTCTTAAGCCAGATAATTTTTCAAAGCCATGGACTTGTAGTTCTACTTTGATATGAAATTTTTTGCCTAAAAATAACCCCAAAAAGGCTAGATAATAAGTATCTTGAATAGTAATAATATCATATTTATTAACCGACAATTTAGCTAGCAGATATTTATAAATTTTAAATAAAGTAAAAAATTTATTAGTAGCTGCCATAGCAACTACTTTTGTTTTGGCAGACAAATTAACATTTTGATTTTTACCGACTAAAACAATCAAATATTCATCTAATAAAGCGCCATAAGAAATAGCTCTCTGAGCCACCGCTGAGTTTTTATCTAGTATTTTATTATCTAAACTTAAGTTTATGACTTTCATCCCCTTATAAATTTATGACTCTAGGCTTTTTAAAAGCTCCAATAAATTATCCATAGTTTTTTGAATAGAGAAATACTCTGCCCTCTGTTTGGCATTTTTTATTATACTATCTCTAAAACTACTATCAGCTAACAATTTTTCTATAGCGGCTATAATTTGTGTTTTATTATTATAATCAACTAAGATACCTTCTTGATTATTTTTTATTATTTCTGGCAAATTACAAATATTAGTAGTAATAACTGGAACATTATAATACATAGCCTCTAATACTTGAAAAGAAAAACTTTCAAAACCTGTATTTAAAATAAAAATATCTGCCGCCTGTAAATTTAAAAGTAAATCTTCTCTACTCAAACGCCCCTTGAAGTATACTACTTTTTTTAATTGCAAATCTTTAATTTGTTTTTTTAATTTTTCTTCCTCTGGACCGTCCCCAACAATCATCAGTCTATACCTATTATCTTTTTTCAATAAGTCCGGCATAATATCTATCAAAACATCAATACCTTTCCAAGGCACTAATCTACCCGCTGTAAATAAAATTATGTCTTCATTTTTTAAAGACAATTTTTTTCTAGCCTCAAGCTTATTTAAAATCGGCAAATTAGTATCAATGCCATTGTAGATTGGTTTTACTTTATTTTTGTCTTTCAGCCATTTTTTGGCCACTTCGCCAAAATAAACACTAGGAGTAATAATTTTATCTACATGATTTAAAACAAATATTTGAATGCGGCGTAAAAATTCTACTTTGAATCCATATTTATTATTTTGGAAAGCGTCAATGCCATCTTTGACAGAAAATCGCTGGACAGATTGTTCCCAAGCATAATCACCGACAAAACGAATAATTATTTTTTTTCTAAGAATTTTGGCGGCCAATAAACTCGGCAAACCAACGCTGACTGGATCCTGAGCAAAGACTAAATCTGTTTTGAATAATTTAATAAATATTTTTATAAAAAAAATAAAATGCCTAATGACTTTAGGAAATTTTTTAACCTCATCAAAACTTAAGACCTCTACCTTAATATTCTGAGAAGATAAATATTCTGTCATCAAACGCGTATAAGTGGCTGGACCACCAATTTTATATACCCCTGTAGCAATAACTATTTTCATCTTAAAATATTTCTCTATTAAAAACTTGCTTTAGCCCTGTAAATACTATAAAATTATACCAGTATTTAGTAAATAAATCAATTAAACAAATGTCTAATATTAGCCAAAAAGATAATGCTTCGGCAAGCTCAACACAGGATAAAAAAGAGTTTAAAAACAAAAAAATACTCTATATTGTCACTCAAAGTAAATGGGGAGGAGCCCAAAAATATGTCTTGGAGCTAGCCAAATATTTTTCTAGAGCTAATGAAGTCCATGTAGCTTATGGCGAAGAAAAAAATAAAGACCCTAAATTTTTTCAAATCTTAGAGGAGCTCAAAATAAAATCTATTGCCGTCCCCTACCTAGGTAGACAAATAGATTTGGGTAGAGATTATTTAGCTATCATGGAAATTCTCAGAATATACAATGCTGGTCATTATGATTTAGTTCATCTTAATAGCTCCAAAGTAGGATTATTAGGATCTTTAGCCGCTCGTATGTATAGCGCTAATCCGATGAACACCAAACTACGCTTAGTGTACACTGCCCATGGTTTTGTCTTCAATGAGCCTCTATCAAAACTCCGAAAAAAAATATACAAATTATCTGAAATAATTTCAACTAGCATTGAACATCTGATTATTACTGTCTCTGAAGCTGATAGACAAAGTGCTATTGCCAATAAAATTACTTATGAAGAAAAACTAATTACCATACACAATGGTATTGATATAGATAATTACAAATTTTATGACCGGCAAAGTGCCTTGGAAAAATTAAAATTAGACAGCAGTAAGAAATATTTTGGCACTATTGCCAGTTTTTATCAAAGCAAAGGCTATAATTATTTAGTTGAAGCTGTCAAAATACTTGCTGAAAGTAAATCTCCTATTTTAGATGAATATCAATTTGTACTGATTGGTGATGGACCGGAGCAGAATAAAATTAAACAACAAATAAAGGAAAATAATTTAGATAAATATTTTCAACTCTTAGGAGCTAAAGATGATGCTTATAAATATCTGCTAGCTTTTGAGGCTTTTATACTTCCCTCTGTCAAAGAAGGTCTGCCCTATACTCTCTTAGAAGCAGGACTGGCCAAAATACCTATAGTAGCTACTCGGGTTGGCGGCGTGCCAGAAATTATTGCAGACCGAGTTACTGGGCTATTAGTTGAAGCAGCTAATCCTCTAGCTCTAGCTGAAGCTATCAAAAACATAATTCATTGTAGCCCTGAAATGATAAATAAAAACTATCAAAATATCCAAGAAAATTTTGATCTTAAAAATACTTTAGAAAAAACTAAGAATATTTATAATAAATTATTCTAAATTGACAGCTAAAAATCACCATTGTATAATACAATGACCTAAATAATTAACTAATAAAACTATGCTTAAGAAGAAAAGCAACGTATCAAATCAAAAAATACTCCAAGCCGTGCAAGGTTTAGACAAAACAGTGCAGGTTTTAGACAAAAAATTGCAAGACTTAGACGTGAAAGTAAGCCAAAATACTACTAACATTGATAAATTAGCTAGTGCTATCAATGATTTTGCTAACCATACAGAAGAGCGTTTTGATAAGATTGATCAACGTTTTGATAAAATTGAATCTACCATGGTGACCAAAGATTATCTAGATGATAAACTAAGCGACCTTAAAATAGATATGCTAGGCACAGTAGATAAAAAAGACAAAAAAGTAAACACCCTCATAAAAGTTTTGGATAATAAAAAGATTATCAACAAAAAAGAAGTTAAACTCATAATGACTGCCTAATTTCTCTAAACAAAAAAACTCTCCTTAGTGGAGAGCTTTTTTATTTTAAAATACTATTTTTGTGGACCATTTATTATTTTATCTAGCTCCTCTTGCTTACCAAAATAATTATACAAAGCCGCCAAGCGCACATAATTATTATTACTGATATTAGGCACATTGCTGTGCATTTCTTCCAAAGTAGCTTGAGCAGCATTATAGTCAGCTATATTTAAGTAGGTATAAATCAAATTATAATAAGAATCAAAAACTTTTGGTGCTAATTCTTTGGCTTTTAAAAAACTAGTAACTGCCTGATCTTTTTGACCCAAACTCATATAAGCTTGCCCCAGAGAATAATACAACTGAATACGAGTCGGACTAAGTGGGATAGCTTTGTTTTCTATCAAAGCCACAGCTTTTTCTGCATAAGAAGCATCTAAAGTAGAGGTATATAAATATAAATTTAATAAAAAGCTATGGTGGCGCACATTATCAGGTTGTTCATCTATGCTTTTAAGCATTTTGGCTTCAGCAGTATCTATAAAATATTTTGTTTCCAAAGGCGATAAAGCTTTAGCGGCTATGAGGCTCGGTACAAACTCCGCATAGACTTGTCTAAGCTCAAATTTACCAAAATACTGGCTATCTATAATCTCCAATAATTTGTCAGTATCCGCTTTTTTATATTTACCTTGGCTAATACCTTTACGTAAAGTTTCATATTGAACGATAAAGTTATGATTGGTCAAGAGCTGTGGAATATTCAAAATATAACCCAAAAACAAAACTAATAATACTGCTCCCAGAGCTAATGTATTATTTGCTCTGCTATTATTTTTATTCCCACGCTCTTGCTCTGAGCCTTCGACAAAACCTTTGGTTTTTTTATCACCCTTGGCATCCCCCGCCAAAAATACACTGACCGCCAAACAGACTATAAGTGGAATATAAGAATTTATGCTGTCAAAAACAAAAAAGTTTTGTACTAGATAAGCTATTAGTAAACCACCAAAAATACTAATAGTGATTGGATTGTGTGTTTTCTTATAATGCCTCCACAAATTCTTAAAAGCCAAGAGAAAAATTGCCAAATAAGCCAATAAACCCAAAATACCCCCATGAACCAATTGTTGTAAAAATACATTATGTGGCCTATCAAACCATACTCTTGAACCAGTATCTTTAAAAATTTGATTTGGAAAATATTTATTAAACACTACATAAAATTTTTCTTCCCCCCAACCCAGTATTGGTTTTTCTTTAAAACCTTTGAGACTCAACTGCCAAGTCAGTAGCCTAGTTTCTGCGGTAGCGTCAGAAACTGATATATTAGCTACTCTTCTTAAGGTATTATTGGCTTGTATAAAACTAGAATTTTTGAAAACAAATATGCCAGCACAAAATAAAATCAACAAAACTAAAGCACTTAAAATGAAATATTTAAATTTTTTATTTATATATTTACTAAACAATAAAAATATTGCTACTAAGAGAGCCGCTACAAATAAGCCGACTAGCACTCCTCTAGTTTGAGTATTAAACAAAGCCAAAAAATTCAACAAGGCTATCAAAATAAAATAAGCTGATAAACTATATTTAATAGTTTTTTTGGTATTATAAAAATAATAATTTAATATAATAAATATCTGCGGTATTACAAACAATAAAAATATTCTAATATCAGCCAATAATTCAGCTAAGATTCCTTTACCTCGCCCAAATAATTCAAATACAATAAGTAAAATATCCAAAACATAAAAAAACCATAATTCCAATTTTGGTCGCCTATCTTTATCATTAAAAAATAAATACAAAGCAAAAAATAAATTAAACAAAGCATAAGCTGCCAAATAAGCCGCATTGCCTAAGGTGCCAGATACCCTCTCCCCACCTGATGACTCCATAAACAAATTTATATCCCAATGCTGACTAATAGCCATAATAGCCATTAAGAGTGATGACCAGACCGATATCCTCAGTAAATCCAACCAAGCTTTTTTCCGTCTATAAACGCCCAATATTACTAAAAGTAATGCTACTAAATAATACAAACTTAATAAACCATCCATCCGCTCGTAGTTGCTCCAAAAACTATAGCGAAAATCGCCTCCTAGTAAACTAGCCAAGGTCATGATAAACACCAAAGCTACATAAGCTAGCACTAGTTTATTTTTACCAAAAGTATATTTTTGTTTATTTCTAAAAAATAAATACAAATATAAAGCTACTACTATAGTAACTATAATTCTAAACAAAAAATTTCTAGGCGTGATAAAAGGGAAATAAAAATCAGCGCTAATTACAAAAGGCAAGAAAAATATACTGGCTATAATTATTTTTAATACTTTGTCTAAATACTTATCAATGGTGTTCATAATTTATTAATCTTGTATTAGCTTCCAATATTTTTGAAGTTTATCAGGCCATTCAGGATTTATAGCAGACATACTAGCTATATATTCTAAAGCCTCTGCTTTTAAGCCAGCACTATTGTAAGCATCCAACAATACTGTTCGGTGCCCAATGACCTCTGGCTGTAGCTCAATCAAACGCTGACAAATACCGCTGTCCAATAATTTTTGTCCGGCCAACATATTGATATAATAACGAGCTATAATATTATAATTTTCTACACTAATATTATCAAATCTAGCCAAATATTTAGTCATATAAGAGTCCATTTTTTCTATATCGTTGTGTTTGTAGAGTAAATAAAACACATTTAGATAATCTTGTTCCCGACCATCATAAATAGCTAGAGACTGCTCCAAATATTCCAAAGCTTTACCTAAATCATTTTTAGTCAGATAAGCCCTAGCCATGATAGCATGAAGCTCCAATCTATTTGGAGAATCAGCAAAGCCAGGCTCTACTATTTCGATAGCTTTATCGGCATAAGAAATATCAAACTCAGCTATATCAAGATAAATATCAGCCAACATCATCCTCATACGGACATTGATAGGATCACGCTCCAAAATAAACAAAACTTCTCTTTCCAACTCCAAAACAATTTTTTCTTTATCACTAACAGTCACATCTTCAGAAGCTATTTTCAATTTAGCTATATCGGCTAGCGCTCTAGCAATCTCACCATTACCATAAGTATTATAATCAAAAGCTTGCTGGAATTTTTCCAAACTCTTATCCATATTACTTGTCTGAGTATATATAGATCTAACCGCTCTAATGCCCAATTTATTGGCCTGAGTCGGTCTAATAATCATAAAGTAAGCATAAGTAGAAAATAATATAAGGATAATTACCAATATTATTTTTTTACTTTTTCTCAGCCACAGTGGCAATTCTATTTGTTTAACTTCCTTATCTTGAATAGCCAAAAAATCTATAAAAGCCAAGATGAGCACTAGTGGCAACCAAGTAACCAAAGAATCAAAAGTAAATAAATTACTAATGAGATAAGCCACTAAAGTAGCCATCAAAGTAGCTGCTAAAAAATAATGTTTTTTAAGATAGTGCCAAGAAGCTTTAAAGGCTAGAACAAATATAGCCAAGAAACTTAAAAGCCCTAAAATACCAGCGTTGAGCAAATGATCTAGCACAAAATTATGGGCTCTATCAAACCATTGTTCTGAAACTTCTGGATTATGATACTTACTCACGGCATAGACAGCATTTTCTGGACCATAGCCTAAAATTGGCTTATCATAAAAAGCCTTTAGTGATACCTGCCAAGTCAATAATCTATTATTAGTAGAAAAATCATCTCTAGAAATATTGGTCAAACGCTCTAAAAAATAAATATTTTGCACCCAAGCACTATTTCTCTGAGCTATCACCAGTCCCACTAAAGATAGGAAAATAATAATCAAGCTAATAAATAATATTTTTAATTTTTTATTAACCCTAAAAAACATAAATACTAGTAGCAAACCCATGCCCGCTACTAAACCAATCATAGAAGAACGAGAAGCATTAATAAAAATAAAAACTACTTCCAGAATTATGCTTAACAAATAAAATATTTTCCAATATCTATGTCTATCTATGTAATAGGCCAATAAAGCAAAAAATACATTAAACATCAAATAAGAACCAAAATACAAAGTAGTACCAATAGTGCCAGATTTATGAGGAATAGGCGTATCACCTATCCAACCCCAGCGACCAAAAAGTTCATAAGCAACAACCAGTAGAGAGGCTATAATAGAGGCCCTAAATATCCATAACCAATCTTTGGTGCTTTTGAAAGTATTTATCAAAAATAAAAAATATAAAGCTAGTGATATTAAATTTAATAAGCCGTCCATTCTCTCAAAATTTCCCAAAGTGCTATTAATCACATTTACACCAAAGATAGTAGCTAGTATTTGCACTAGCAAAAAAACTATAAAAGCCAAAAATATTAGATATTTCTTAACACTGATTTTGTCCTTGTGTAAAGTATACCAAGCCACAAAAAATATCCCCAAAAGAACTAGGGATCTAAAAACAATATTTTTCAAATAAATATAAGGAAAAATATACTCATAATGAGCTATTAGTGGACTAAACATTATAAACAATGCTAGAACCAGATTTATCTTTTTTAACTTGTGTTCTAAGACCATATTGATTAATAAGTTAGCTATTTAGTGCCTATACTATAGCAAATAGCTATAAATAAATCAAAACACCCTCCCCCAAAGGGGAGGGTGTTTTTTTGACGAAATTAATCGTCTCTAGTTCTTACTCAATCTTAGTTAGATAGAGTAGCTCCAGTTACTTGAGAAATGCCATCTAATCTAGCATTTACCCAGTTAGCGCCTGAAGTACCATTGTTACCATTGTAGGTAAAGTCAGTGGTTAAACTAGCAATTTCGGTCTGGACATATTGATCAGCACCAACTACAGCTAAGTCACCAATTACAACTAAGGTAACTGTTCCATCAACCAAATTGGTATCAGTAAGTAAAGTTGTAAGGTCCACAGTTGCAACACCTACAAGAGGATCGACAGCGGTTGTCTTATTAGACTCATCGCCTTCAATGTAGACTTGTACATCTGTAACGTTTGTGGTGGAAGATGTAGCAATAGTCAAAATCAACTGTCTCAATTGAGCTTTTAATTCTGTATTAGCAGCTGTTCTGTTATTACCATTGTTGAATACAAACTTGTATTCACCAATGATCTTGTTGTTACCACCAGACAATGTGCTATTAGCCATGTCATTGGTGATTACAGTCAAGATAGAACCAGTAGTAGAAGCTGTCTTTGATTTGGTAGAAGAAATTGTATAATCACCAACTTCAGCAGCACCGCCATTGGTATCTTCAACCAATGAGATGTCGCTACCACTATCAACACCAGTAGCTTTAACAGCATCACCAACAGCTAAGTCTGTAAATACAGCCAAAGCAGCAGATGAAGCAAAACCATATCGGATGCCATTATCAAAGGTAGCAGTACCTTCAACATCACCATCAGCATTGATAGTTTTGGTCAATACACCAACAAAGAATGAAGTTGATTGATCAGCAGCTAATACATTTTTGCTGTTCAAGAAGTCTCCTTCTTCAAAATGGACATGACCATCAGCTGTTGGACTCTTGTAAGCTACAACTGTACCAGCTGAATCATAAAGTTTTACAACTTTGACATCAGCACCAGTACTATCGCCATATTCTTGCAAAGCTAAATCCGTCAACTTAATAGCTTCATTAGCTGTAGTGAATTTCAATTCAGCTAAATATCTACCATGAGTTGATTCAGAACCAGCTAAGATGTACATATCATCATTAGCTTTGGTATCTGTAGTTAAAATTTCAGCTTTCAAAGTACCAGCAGAGGACAATGTCATTACACGTGAATCTGTGCCTCCATTAGCAATAGTTTCATCAACATCTGTGTTGTCTGAATCTTTTACTACAACGTTAAGTCCTGAGTTGTCTACTTGCTCTAGAGCAAAGTACTCAGTAGTAGTAGATGAGAAGCTTGAAGCAAATAATGCTCTTACTTCCAACTCAACATCAACACCAGCCTTCAATACTCTATTTGTAGTATTTAAGCTAGTAAAGTTGATATAAGCTGTAGCTAAACCATCATTAGTAATATCATTTGAAGTAGATTTCAACAATCTAGATACTCCATTTTCAACGATATATAAATCTAATTGAGCTACATTACTATCTTCAAAACCAGTGAAGTTAGGATATTCATTAGTAACATCAACTTGATAAGAAGTTAAAGTCAAATCTGATGAATCGCCAACTTCCAAACCAGCTTTGTAAACCACTACTGGAGTTACAGAACCAGCACCACCTACTACTGACTTGTTGGTCAAAGCAACTGTTGTTACTTTAAGTGAACCATCTCTAACAGTGGCTGTAGTGCCTGAAACAGAGCTTGGAGTAATATCACTGATAGTAGCATCTGAATCATCACCAGTGACATTCATAGCGCTACTTTCTAGATAAACTTTATAAGTATCAGCATCATCAGCTGCATCAGTATCCCCAGTACCAGCTACATCTACTCTCAACTCAAAAGTCTTGGTTACACCAGCTGTCAATGCTATTTCATCAGTCATAGCTAAGGCCCAACCTTTGAAAGTTGTAGAAGCTGTAGCTGTGATATCATATAAAATACCATTAGAGACATCTCTTAACTCAAAATTGGACAACTCGTCATCAAAACCAGCGGCTTGAGAGCTATTAGTTTCAACATAGAAATCCATTTGAGCAGCAGTAGCTGTTCCAGTGTTACTAATATCATTGATAGTAGCATTTTCACCATTTGATGTGAAAGACATTGTAGCTAATACTACATTATCATCACCAGCTTTTACATCCTTGGAAGGAGTAGCAGCTTTGTCCATATCTAATGTGAAATCAGCAGCAGCTAAAAGAGCTTGGATACCATCACCAGCTGCATCTAATGTAGCAATGCTAGTAATTTGTACTCCGTATCCATAGGTTTGACCCATAAATACAAAGTCAGAAGCATTGTCAATATATAGGTCAATAGTGTTATTTACACTAGCAACACCAATATCACCATATACTTCTACATTAACAGCTTTACTCTTATCAAGTAATAAACTGCCCATATCAAAGTTGATGTATTTATCAACCAATGAAGCACCTTCAGCGACAATGTCACCGTCAACTTCAATTCTTAAGTTGTCTAAAACATCAGCGTTGTTGGTACCACCATTTCTAAATCTGGCAGTTTCCCATAGCAATGGTTCATTTGAACCAGTAGTCAAAGTAAATTCTGCTAACAAGACATTGTCTTCACCAAAATTTACTGCTACGTTATCAGAATTTTGAACGCCTGACAAAACAACAGTTCCAATATTAGCTGCTACATCTGTCATTAAGTTACCCATGACTGGGAAAGAACCACCAACAGTTCCACCAGTGACTATGTCACTAGCTGAAGCAATACCTAAACCATAGGTTTCGCTAGCAACTGCAGCGGCAGCAATAGTAGCTTTTACTGTCAACATAACTGAGCTGTTGGCAGCAATTTCGATTGGGGTAGAAAAGTTAAATACAGCTTTTCTGTCTGAGTTGACATTCTTGGAAGTACCAACTTTGACACCATTTTGGTAAATAGTAACATCATCAACATTTTCAGAATCACCTAGACCATAAGAGGTCAAAGTCAATGATTCTACACTAACAGCTGAAGAACCAGCAGCTAGTTTTAATCCTAAGAAATCATTTGATGACAACTCTGGCATATTCATAGCCTCTGGAGTTTGGTATAGAGAAACTGTTAAGTTTCCATCTACCACTACTGTATCGTCTTCTTCAGCGGCCATAAAGCCGGATAAAGCAACTTCCTCACCAGTGACAGATTCACCTGTGGAATAACCAGCAATGCTAGTAACTTCGATTAAGTTGGCATAGACAAAATTGTTGGCTTCAAAAGCATCAGCATCAGCAAATGGTCTGACAGATGTACCATCTACAACGTACATATTTTCACCCATTTGTAACAAAGTTCCACTTGGGTATTTGTCAGATAAATCAGCTCCTAAAGTGTAGCTTGATGAAAAATAGCCAGGAATTACATCCATGACTTTTGTATACCAAGTTGCACCATATAAAGCTACAGCGATTGCTTCGCTAGGAACCCAGTGGATAGTTCCACCATTGCCCACAGCATAAATTTTGGCTGTATTTTCGTGTTTGATTAATTTTGTACCAGCACGATAAGTAACGGCACCACCATCAGGATACATATCTAGTTCAGTTACGCTAACTCTAACAACATCGTTAAAATTGGCATACCAGGTAGCATAAGTTTTTCCATCAGGGAAAACATATTTTTTACCATCTGAACCAATGTAATAGACAGCAGCTCCGCTTTGTCCCTGTAAAGCAAGAAGTGATCCTGCTCCGTAGTTACCAGCTGCATTAACCTTTAGGCCACCAAATGACCATAGGACAGTGGTAAGTACCAAGGAAAACACAAAAAGTCTTTTTATTAAACTCATTTGTTCGATTTTAAAAGTTCTCTAAATACTATCTCATCAGCTAATTAGCAAACGTCTCTGTCTTACAGAGGCTAAAACTACTAGATTTAGCGCCCACGGCATTGCCATGCCGACCTTTCTGGTCAACTAAATTAATAGGTTTACCAATCCGTCTGAAAAAATGAATTATCTAGGAACGTTGATTAAGATCTTATTATCAGGCAGGGCCTGATAATAAGAATTTGTTTATAGCCCTCTATAGCAAGCTATAAACTAAACCCTAATTCGCGCGCGATTAAGGCGATAAGTTAGGGATAATAGCTCTTATTCTTTTTACGCATGGGAATAAAAGCTAAATACCCTCAACCTATCTTGTCTAATGCCTCCTGATTGACTAGATCAGCACGTCGCGATAGAAGTTTGTATATTGGCCTTAGCTATTTGATTAAACAACCAAGACGCGTTAATTATTAAACTACAAATTAAATTGGCTTATTCTACTAAAGTTTCTAGCTCTTTGGCTTCTTGACCACTTATATCAATGGCTGAAGCTCTAATAATATTTTGGTCGCTAGCATTAAGATAAGCACTAGGAGAAGATGGCGTCTTGAAATTATTTGGTGTTTCTATAATAGTTGGATTTTGATTTTCAATTTCTTGTTTCACTTCAATGACCTCTTCTATTTTCTTCAAAGTAACTTCTGCTTTTTCATATTTTTCGTTAGCCTCAGATACTTTATTAAAAACATCTTTAAACATTCCATTATCTAGCAACACTTTAGCTTCTTCCAATACTACTTCACTTTCCTGAGAACTTTCTTTTTTAATGACATCAAATTCATCTAGCTCAGCAGTAATAATTTTTTCTGTATTTTCTTCACCCAAAGCCTCATGCTTAATAGTCTTTAAAGCTTCTTCATTTACTATTTCTACTTTTTGCTTGACGTCTTTGACTTCTTCTGACAAATCACTAATTTCTGAAGCTAATATTTCTTTGACTAAATTACCAATAGCTTCTACTTCCTCTGGGCTTACTTCTTCCACTGCTCCTGAGTCTACTATATCAACTGTACCAGTTTCTAAAGACCCAGTATTATCAATATTCGTCCTTGCCCCGTCAGTGATGCTAGCATCTAAGACTGCTTTATCTTCTGCTATCTTTTGCAACTCCTCGTGCACTTCTATAGCTACTTCTACGGCGGCTTTTTTGACCTGTTTATTTAAAACTTTAGCACTATCTATTGCTTTACCAAGTTCTTTATCATTAGTATTTTGAGCTTCTACTTTTTTTTCTGCTAATTTATTATCTACTCCTTTAGTAGCATCTGTTACTTTCTTGACTAGCTCTACTACTTCCATTGGACTCTTTTCTTCTTTGACAATCTTCAGAGCCGAATCAACTGAAGTCACATCTTTTTCCAAATGACTAATAGCTTGTTTTATGGCCTTATCTTTTTTGACTTTAGTCTCGGTGTTAGTTGGCTTTTGTAAAATCTTATCAATTTCTTTTAATCTTTTACCAACATGTTCAATATGAATTTCTGCTTTCGCAACTGGACTGAAAGCCACTAATACTTCACCTTCTTCAATAGCTCTTTTGACTGGCCACAAATCATCTCCTGGAGCAGAGGCTTGAGCAGCAATATTAACACCAAAAAACATCGTAAAGACCAAAAACACTGTCATAAGTTTAGCCATTGATGGAGCTAGACGATTGATAAAACGCATAACAAAAAGATCTATCTTTTGATTATTAGATAGTTTATAGGCTTGCATCAATCTATTTTGAGATGAGATCTCCTCTAGCAAATCGTATTTAGCTGTATTTCTCCATCTTCTATCTGGCTGGACACTATCCAGATGCTTGATGTGAGAAATGTTTTTTATTAAACTCATGAGTTTATTTCGCGATTATTATTTACCTTTGGTGATGGCTTTTAATTTAGCCAAGGCTCTATGAATAGTGACCCTAATATTATTTTTGTCTTTATCCATTACTTGAGCTATATCATCAATAGACATATCCTCAACATACCTTAGTAACAATACTTCTTGATATTCTGATCTTAGCTTAGTTATTTCTTTAAGTAGTATAGTGGCATCTATATTTTTATCAGCCATTATCACTGTCTCCTCTATAATCTCTACTGACTCTGATACATAATCCAGTGGCAACTCTTGTTTAGTACTACGATAGTGATCTACGACTGTGTTTCTAGCTATACGGAATATGAAAGCTTGAAAACTTCTAACATTCTTTTTGTCTACCAAATGTTGCCAAATTTTCAAAAATATATCTTGGGTCAAATCTTCAGCTACTTGTTTGTTACCAACCTTTATATAGACGAAACGATAAATACTTTTTACATACTTATCATAAAAAAAGGCAAAAGCGTCAGAATCTCCTGATCTAAGCTTTAAAAAAGCTATTCTTTCTTGTAAATTACTTTTTATACTTTGCATATATATAGACGGAAAAAAGACCCAAAATATTACACTAAAATAAGCGCGCGATTGGGTTTAAAGTCTAGTTAATATATTAGCTAATATTAGCTAATATATCGATATTCATTACTGTATTAGTTATTTCTTTATTATTGATAAAGATTTTTATTGATTGTAATCTTAGAGATTATAACACTTTTTAAAATTTATGTAAAGAGAAAAATAGGCTAAAATTAGCTATTTTTTAAGTCTTTTTTTATCTATAAAATAAATATATTTATCCACAATATTGTAATAAAGTCTAGAATAATGTATACTTTATTTATAATATTTTATATTATCCACAAGTATATGCTTAAAAATGATAATGTCATCCGAGTATCTGTGTCAGAGGCTGCCCGCCTCTTTGGTGTATCTAGTAAAACTATTCGCCAAGCCATTAAAGAAGAACAAATAAAATATATTGTCGTCAAAGGAAGATATAAAATTAACTTTGTCTCTTTAGTAGACTGGTCACGGCAGTCCACTCGCCGCTCCAATCAATTGGACAATCAAGGTATTGGGCAATATGTAGACAAGTGGAAAATAAACAACAAAAAATTTAGCCCTCATATCAAACTGGCACTAAATAAAAAAACATAAGCCCCTGCCTGCCCCGCGAAATCCCGAGCGAAGCAGAGGGATGAAGCGGGGTTAGGGGAATTTATGTTTTTTACATTAAAGAGATATCTCTATATCTTGTTCTATTCCTTCTCGTAAAATTTTTATAATTACCACATCACCTGGCCTATAATTTTGTAAAATTGAAGTCAGGCTTCTATAATTGGATATAATATCATTATTTATAGCTACTATCTGATCACCAAGTTTTATACCCGCTTTATAAGCTGGAGAATTATAAACTACTGGCACTGTTTGCGGATTATAAACCAAACTACCTTTACGATCAAAACCACTATTATTTTCCATATCTACATATCTAATACCCAATTTAAAACGCTCAGTATTATTGAGTAAATTCTTGACTGCTTGTTTTATATATTCTGAAGGAATAAGTAATATTTCATCCTCCACATTGTATGATAAACCAAGTAAATCTCCAGTTAGATTGAAATATGGGGAAGCTGGTTCCAAATTGATGTCTGAAATTTTGATATAATAATCTATAGTATCTGTAAATAAATATTTACTAGGAGAATAATGGTTGTTACTTAAATAAGTAGTAGCAAAATAATGATTATAAGCATTGGGGATATCTATGCTAGTAAATAGCTTCTCCCCTATCTTTATATCATCTGTCAATTGAAAATTAACTGGCTGCAGAGAATTATCATTTATTTTCAAAAATACTAAACCACTAAATTCATCTTTAGTCAGCTTTTCTACTTGATATATTTTATCTGCCAATACGACACTTAGACCAATATCAGCAGCTACTTGGTCAGTGGTCATCAACCAGCCATCAGAAGTCACCACCACGGCCGAGCCTAAAAAATCTTCCTTAGAAAATAAAGCCTGCCCCACAGCTGATAAGGCTTTTTGTTGTTTATAAATACCAGCCACGCTTTTTTGATTTTTCTCACCAATATTGACCAAAGGCTGTTCTATAGCTACTTTAATTTCACGATCGGGGTTATTGATATTAAAATAGTTAGCGCTACTAGATGGTAATATATAATTGGCCAATAAATAGCCTCCGAATCCAGCCACTAATCCTACTAAAATAGTCCAAATAGTCAAATTAAACATAGATGGTGGTCTTTGAGTAGTTGGTCTGACAAAATGTTTATATTTTTCTTCCATCTCATTAGAAATTTAATTATTAGCCCCCGTTATTGACTACGATTTATAAAGAATGCACACCTACCTACCTTATAAGCAGGTATTTGATTATATTATAGAAGTAATTAATAATAGCAAAATGCTCAATAAAAACAAGCTTAAATACAATTTGAATGATTTTAAAGTATTGGCTGTACTATCTATTATAAAGAAAAACCATAAAGTTGCAATAGTGCCAGCCACATAAAAACTAAGCGGTAATAAATAAACTACTGTTAGTATTTGACTAAGTAAAAATAAAGTAAAGAGCAAATAAGGCCAATTAAGATCATCTCGACTTCTGATAATGTCTAATGACCAAAAAAATGTCGCTCCTAACATTATCAGGCCAGCATAAAATATTGGAAAATGTAAAAATATGACTAAGGAATATAGACTAGTAGATAAAAACCAAAAACCTAGATAATAAAAAAATTTATTCACTGCCAAATAATTACTACTGACTATACTACTATCTATGTTCTCAAAATATTTAGCCATCAACCACCAGATAAGCAACCATGATAAAGCTAAAATAAAAGATAAGACATACCTAGCTCCTCCGGAAATTAATAATAATATAAATAATAACTGAGAAATATAAACTAAAATCAAATTAAGCCATAAAACCTTAAACTTCCAAAACTTATTTCTGGCCAAAATACGCCCCGATAGTAAAATAACCACTATAGCTAGCCCGAGCAACCAATAATGTATGCTTTTTTGGCTATAAAATAAAGACCAAAAACCAAACAATAATAAAAGTGGGCTAATAAATATGCTGAAATATTTAAACATTTTGTCTTTTTAAAATATTAGCTAAATTTTTTATTTCTAAACTAAGCTCTGGCAATAAATCAGCTGCTGAAGAGAAATGTCTGATAGCTTGCTGTTTATTGTTATCATCACCAGTCAGCAAAAACTTTTCCCAAGCATCTAAGGCCAAAAATAAAGCAATATGAGCTGGCCCGATTGATTGATCAGCCCCTTGAAAATTGAGAAAATTATTTTTTATAACTGTTATATTGGCTACCGATTGATCTAAATAGACACTATTCATCCATGGTTTGATGTAATTTACATAATTCTCCTGAGATACTAAAATTCTTGAAACGTCTGACTGAGGAGCTTGGTGCGTAAAAAATATACTTACCAAACCTATAGCAATAAATACCAACACTAAAAACAAAATATTTTTCGTTTGATTATCACTTTTAAAAATTATTTTTTGTCTATTTTTAAACATATCTCTATTATAACTAAAATGAAGCTTCGACGTCTAGCTTTATCCAATCATCTTTGTCTTCTGACCAATTATAAACTTCCAAATAAGAAACTGTTTCCTCTTCAGAATAAACATAATCTACCTTGACGTCAGAACCAGCTCGATTGGAAAAACTGGTTTTTTTATCCAATAATTTTGGTTTAGTAACAAATCGTAAGAGCGTTCTGCCTTGGGGACCGATAAATTCTATTAGTTCTGCTATACCTGGTTCTAAATCTTCTTCGTAATTATCTTCTATACTAAAATTTTGTTTTATATTAGCCTTTATTTCCTGGAAGCGTTCTTTGGTCATATATTTATTATTTTAAATAAATTGAGCTAAACTAAATATTAAATTTTATTATATCGCCTACTTTTATACCTAAAACATCAATTAAGCCGGCTTTTATTTCCAAAACTTTATCAACTGCTGACGGTGAATTATATTTTACTAAAGCATCTAATAGTTGATTTTTATCTGGGGCTGGCATATTTTTTTCATAAGCAATGACCTTATCGCCATCTATCCATAAAAGATCAATATTAAAATTCATTTCTTTCATCCAAAAAACACGCTTATTTTTATCTGGAAAAATAAATAACATCGCCTGATCATCAGCTAGAGTCTCTTGACCAGATAAACCCCGCTCTAATTCTTTGGCATTTTTAACAACATCCGTCTTAAACACAAAACCATTGATACTAACCGTCGTCTGCTGATAAGTCAAAAAACTATAATAAGCTAGACCCAATAGAGCTAGCACTACAATCAACAAAAATATTGTAAATTTATGTTTCTTCATGTTTTTCTTTTAAACGATAATTGAGCCAAGAGCTGAGTACAAACATTAAAACAAAAATTATCAAGAGAGCGCTAATTTTTATCTTGGTAGTAAAAAAAATAGATACTACTCCAAAAGACAAAGATACTAAACCCAAAAAAAGAACAATTTGTTTTTGAGAAAAACCAGCTCTCAGCATTCTAAAATGTAGATGCTCCTTATCACCTTGCCAAAAGGCCTTACCTTGCTTGATACGCCTGACAATCACCCAAAAAATATCTAAAACTGGTAACCCCATGACTAGTAGCGCTGTGGCAATTTTGGAACCAGAGATAATAGATAAAACCCCTAAGGAAAAACCTATTAAGGTGCTACCTCCTTCACCTAAAAATATTTTGGCTGGATGCCAATTAAAAATCAAAAAACCAAAGATAGAGCCAGCTAAAGCTAATGATAAAAAAGAAGTGCTAGAGCCAGCTACATCCCAAGACAGACTAACCGCAAAAATGACCAAACTAGCTATCAGTCCAATACTAGAAGTAAGCCCGTCAATACCATCTAAAAGTTTGGTAGTGTAAGTGATACCCATTAGCCATAAAAAAGTAATCAAGGGTCCGATAAAACTCCAAATAGATAATTGGTCTAAATATAATATCCCCCCACTAGGATTAGTAATATAAGCGATTTTTAAACCACCTAAAATGACTACTAATGAAGCCAAAATAGGCCCTAAAATGGTGATTTTAGGGCTTAAAGAGTATTTATCGTCTAAATACCCATTAAGCATCAAAATGAGCCCGGCTAGCAAAAACCAGACAATAGCCACTAAACTGACTCTACTATCTAATAATAAGTTAGCTTGCCATAATACTAAAACTGTCACTAAAAAAGATGCATAAATAGCTAGACCACCCAAAAGTGGAATTGGCTGTTTATGTATTTTCCTTTCCTGACTAGGATAATCTAAAATATTAAATTTATAGGCTAAAAAAATAACTAATTTTGAAAATACCCAGGCTAGAAAAACTGCCAAGGCAAAAACTAAAATAAATTTTTGTGGATTAGAAATCATTTTTAATTAAGTAAGTATCTAAAATTGCTGTGGCCGCATGTTTATCTATATCTTTGACCACACCCATTTTTTCATAAAGTTTGGAAGTTAATTGCTCATCTACTGTGGCGACATTGATATCTAAAACTTTTTGTAAATCTTTAATAAAATTTTTGGTAATAATCAAGCGCTCATTTTCTTGGCCAGAAAAACTATGTGGCAGACCAACTACAATGTTATTAATATCTTCCTGTTTAATAATATCTTTGATGTCTTCTATTAATCTTTTAGTATTTTTAAGTACCTTAAATGGCAAAGCTGGCCCACTACCTTCTGCTAAAGCTAGGCCGACTCTTTGGTCGCCATAATCAATTCCTAAAAATTTATTTCGCATAATATACAAATTACTGTGTCAAAATAATTGGTCCATCTTGGGTAATAGCAATAGAATGCTCAAAATGAGCAGTCAGACTACCGTCTTTAGAAATTACATCCCAATTATTTTCCCTAGTTTTTACTTTCCAATCACCACCCATAGTCAGCATCGGTTCAATAGCAATAACTAAACCATCAAAAATCTGCTCAGTTTTTCTGCCTGGATAATAATTTGGTACGCTAGGGTCTTCATGAACTTGACGACCTACTCCATGACCAGCTAAATCCCTAACTATACCATAGCCATAAGGCCTAATAAATTTTTCTATAGTTTTGCCAATATCTGAAATATATCCGCCTACTTTTAACTGTTCAATAGCCAAATCTAGTGATTTTTTGGTGGCAAATAATAATTTTTCTGCCTCTGGACTGATTTTACCTACTCCAACAGTCACGGCTGTATCAGTATAGAAACCCTGATATTTCATACCAATATCAATGCCCACCAAATCACCCTCTTCAAAAGGCTCATCTGTCGGAATGCCATGCACTACTGCTTCATTTATAGAAACACATAAAGCCGCTGGAAAACCGTGATAATTTTTAAAAGACGGTGTACCACTAGCTTTTTTTATCAATTCTTCAGCCAAGGCATTTAGCTGCTTGCCAGTATGGCCAACTTTGACCTCACTAGCTAATTGGCGAAGAATATCAGCTAATTTTTTGCCCCCCACTTGAAGAATTTTTATTTCTTCGGGAGTTTTTTTATCTAGCATTTGTCTTTAAATAATTTAATATGTCCTCAGAGACCTGAACAATATCTTTTTCTCCATCAAAAACTATCAGCTTACCCTGTTTTTTATAATGCTCAAGCAATTTTGAAGTCTCGGCTCTATAAATAGACAAACGTTTTTTGACTACTTCTTCCTTATCATCATCTCTTTGAGATAATTTATCTCCACAAATATCACAAAATTCTCCCTGACTAGAAGGCTTAAACTCTAAATGAAAAACATGCCCCCGATTGCACATCCGCCGACCAGAAATACGCTTCATAGCTTCTTCATCGGATATTTCAATATTAAAAACCTTATCCACCCCACAACTAGTATCTAAAGCTTGAGCTTGATTAAGATTCCTAGGAAAACCATCTAGTAGATAGCCATTAAGACAATAATCACCGCCTAATTCACCTAAAACTAGGTTAATCATTTGATCGTCTGGCACTAAAAGGCCTTTATCCATTTTTTCTTTTAGTCTCTCACCCAAATTAGTACCTCTAGCTACCATTTCACGAAGAACTTGGCTAGCTGAAACCATGGGAATATGCAAAAAATCAGTAATTATCTTGGCTTGAGTACTTTTCCCAGAGGCCTGAGGACCTATTAATACAACTTTTTTCATATGTTCTAATTAATTACATTCAGTCAAATTATACCAAATTAACTGCTTAAAATCAATCCAGCCCCTCGCGAGGGGCTGGATAAAAATCTATTAAAAATCCCCCTAACAGGGGAATTTATAATTATAATAAATAAAAATTAAAATCCTTCGTAATCTCTCATTATTAATTGAGCATCAATTTGTTTGACTGTTTCTATAACTACAGACACTGTAATCAGTAAACTAGTACCACCTAAACCAATAGTAGCAATGCCAGTAATAGGCCCCACTACTAGAGGCAAAATGGCAATCAAGCCCAAAAATATAGCCCCAATAAACACAATGCGATTCATAGTAGTACCAAGATAATCAGAAGTCTGTCTACCTGGTCTAATACCCGGAATGAAACCACCTTGTTTTTGCAAATTTTCTGCTATTTCTACCGGTTTAAAAATAACTGAAGTATAAAAATAAGTAAAAAATATAACCATTAAGAAATAAAATGCTGCGTAAAAAGTCTGATTAGCAAAAATATCTATTATCCATTGGGAAGAATTAGCTACCCAAGCAACTTGCGAACGGACAAAAAACTGAGCTACCATTGGAGGAAATATAATCACCGAAATAGCAAAAATGATTGGAATAACGCCAGCTTGATTAACGCGTAGTGGTAAATGTGTCTTTACTCCCCCGACATTTTTTTGACCAACTACATGACGAGCATAAGAAACTGGAATATTTCTAGTACCTTCAGTAATCAAAACAATTGCCGCAATAGTAACCAAAGCAATGACTGCAAAAATTAGCAAATTTAATATCATAGTATTATCAATAGCTATGAAAGTATTTCTGATTGATTGTGGCAAACCGCTAACAATACCTGAAAAAATTAAAAGTGAAACACCATTGCCAATATGACGTTCAGTAATTAGCTCACCAATCCACATTAAAAACATAGTACCAGCCGTCACTATTACTAAAGTAGCAATTAGCTGCATAGTAGTAACATCAGACAATAATCTGCCATTGGTCTGGTTAGATAATAATTTTATGAAACTGTAGCCTTGAATAAAAGCTAATGGTACAGTCAATAATCTAGTATATTGATTTATTTTCTCTCGTCCATACTCACCTTCTTTGGATAGTGCTTCCAACTTTGGTACTATCATCACTAGCAATTGAAAGATAATAGAGGCTGTAATATAAGGACCGACACCAAGCATCACCACCGAAAAATTTTGCATCGCTCCACCAGAAAATAGATCTAACAAACCTAAAACTTGATTACCTTCAAAATACATTTTTAAATCTACAACATTTATACCAGGCACAGGAATATGAGCGGCTATCCTAAACACAACCAAAAGAGCTAGAACAAAAAATATATTGTTCCTGATATCTTTAGCCTTAAAAATTTGTTGTAGTTTGGCTAACATAAATATTTTATTAAAGTTTAGAAAATTATTTATTATCAACAGTTTTTTCCACTGGAGTTGTCTCAGCTTTATCAGTAGTTTTAGCTGTTTTTTTATTTTCTTCTTTGGTAGTAGATATCACTATTATTTTACCCCCAGCTGCTTCAATTTTGGTCTTAGCACCTAGAGAAAAAGCATTAGCTTCTACGGTTAAATTTTTAGTTATTTTTCCTTCTGATAATATTTTAACACCACCAGAAATAGTAGTAATCAAACCTGCTTTGAGCATAGCTCTAGCGTTGACAGTTGAACCATTAGCAAAAATTTTATCTAAGGCACCAACATTTACAACTTCTCTAGATTTGTTTAGTGATTTAAAACCTCTAGTCTTAGGAATTCCCAAAAGATAGCTCTTGATACTTCGTAGAGCTAAACCTGACTTACCGCCAGAACGAGAACGTTGACCTTTCATACCACGGGTAGAATAATTACCGCTACCAGTAGCATTACCGCGTCCTTTTCTCTCTCTTTTTTTGCCAATCCCTTTTGACTTTTTTAAATTATTCAGACTCAACATATTTATTTACTTTCCCCTTGACCCTGCTTAGGATCTTCGGTTTTATCATTTTTACTTTCCTCAGCCTTAACTATTTTTTTGGGTGCGGCTTGTGGTTTAAAAGGAGGTCTTTTAATAGCTGGTTGTGGCACAAAAACCTTTTTATTAGCTGCTCTGGATTTAGCCGCTGTGACAGCTTGTGGTACAAAAGAACTCAAAGCCTGAATAGTAGCCTTAGCATTATTTACTTTGTTGCTGGTGCCTAAAATCTTAGCCACCACATCTTTAATACCAACTAACTCAAATACGATACGCATTACACCGCCGGCTTTGATACCACTACCTTGACGAGCTGGTCTAAGCATTAATTTGGCTGAATGATTACTAATCCGGACTTCATGAGGCACTGTACCATCAATAATAGCTACTTCAATAATATTTTTTCTAGCTTTGGCCACTGCTTTCTGAATAGCCATAGACACATCTGCTCCTTTGGCAATACCAAGACCGACTTTACCTTTCTTATCACCAATAACCATAGTGGCTCTAAATTTCATTCTTTTACCACCAGCCATGACACGAGTAACTCGAGCTAAATCCAAAACTTTTTGTTCAAAATCATCCTTTGGTTTTTCTGGTGTTTTTCTAGCCCCTGGTTTTTTAAAACCACCTTTTTTTCTTGGAGGAAATTTTTTGCTGGTAGCTGATTCTATTGGAGCTACTGTTGCTTGAATTTCTGTGGCTTCTTTTGTCTTTTTATCTTCCATATATTAAAAATTTATGCCTACTTTTCTAATTCCATCAGCTAGAGATTTTACTCTGCCGTGATATTTATAAGCACCTTTATCAAAAATAATTGAATCAATTTTGTTATCTTTCAATTTTTTACCAAATTCTTCACCAAGTAAGGCTGCTTTCTCTGTCTTATTACCCTTGGTTTTGATAGTTTGATCAGTCGCGGCGACTAAAGTTTTTTTAGAAATATCATCAATAGCTTGAACGCTGATATGCATCAAACTTCTAAAAACAGAAACGCGTGGTCTGCTAGCTGTACCAACAATTTTGGCTCTAGCTCGGCGTTGTCTTCTGACGAAATTACTTCTTTTTACTTTATTTTTATCCTTCATAATATTTTATATATTTATGATACTAAGATTTTACTACCTTACCAGCTTTTCTACGGATTTGTTCATCAACATATTTGATACCTTTTCCTTTATATGGTTCTGGTTTTTTAATACTTCTAATTTCAGCGGCTACTTGGCCAAGTAATTGTTTGTCTATTCCGGCTAGTTTAATATTATTTTTTTCTACTATAGCGCTGATGCCTTCTGGTAAATTATATTCTACTGGGTGAGAAAAACCAACATTAAGTATCAATTTTTTACCTTGTAAAGCTACCTTGAAACCAACACCGTTGATTTCTAACTCTTTGGAAAAACCTTCCACTACTCCAATTACTGCATTATTCACCAATGTTCTGACTAGACCCCAAAGTGCTTTGTCTGATCCTAATTCTTGATTTTCAACCATAAAAACAATTTGATCATCTTTTTGCTCAATGCTTACACTTTTATTTAAAATAAGTTCCAAAGATCCTTTTGGGCCTTTGATATTTACTTTATTACCTGTTTCTTCAACATTGATTTTTATTTCAACGCCTTTAGGTATTTTGATTGATTTTTTTCCGACTCTTGACATAATTTTATATTACCAAATTTCACACATTAATTCTCCACCTATATTCTGACGTTTTGCTTCTTTGTTTGTCATAACTCCCTTAGAAGTAGAAATAATAGCCACACCATAACCATTTAAAATATAGGGCAACTCTTTACCAGCTGAATAAATTCTTTGACCAGGACTAGAAAGTCTCTTGATGTGACGAATAGCTGGACCTTTTTCAGTATATTTCAATTCAATCTTAAGCTCATCAAACTTACCGTTTGTGATCTTAGTTACTTTACCTACATAATTTTCTGCTTCCAAGACTTTGGCTACATTGAACTTTAGTTTTGAATAAGGCAAAACTACCTCTGGCTTTTTAACGGCCACGGCATTCCTGATTCTTGTTAGCATGTCTGCAATAGGATCTGTCATGATATTTTAAATTTAAATTAATTACCAACTTGCTTTTTTAATTCCTGGAATTTCGCCTTTATTGGCTAATTCCCTAAAACAGATACGACAAAGATCAAACTTTCTCATATAAGCACGGTGTCTGCCACATCGCCAACAACGACTGGTAGTGCGTGTTGAAAATTTTGGCTTTCTTTTTGATTTTGCTACTTGTGCTGATGTTGCCATATTTATTTATTAGAATTATTTTTTACTTTTTTAAATGGGAATCCTAAAGCCTTTAACAACTCTAGAGCTTCTTCATTATTTTTTGCTGATGTAGCAATAGTCACTTCCAAACCATGTGTTCTGTCTATATCTTCATTACCAATTTCTGGAAATACTATATGTTCTCTAAAACCAATTGTATAATTTCCATTTTTATCAAAACCTTTCTTAAGATCTAGACCAAAAAAATCTCTCAGTCTAGGTAAGGTAATATTGACCAATTTATCCAAAAAATCATACATTCTTTCTCCTCGCAAAGTAACTTTGGCGCCAACTATCATACCTTGTCTTACTTTAAAGTTGGAAATAGATTTTTTGGCTTTGGTAGTTAATGGTTTTTGACCAGTAATACGGCTCAAAATGGAAGTGGCCAATTCAACCCACTGTTTATCTTGAGTAGCTTTACCAATACCAATATTAAGCACAACTTTTTCAACTTTTGGCACGGCCATGACATTGGTCAAGCCTAAAGTTTCTTTTAGCTGTTTTCTTAATTCTTTTTTATACTTATCTGCTAATCTGCTCATATTTTTTATATATTTATACTGCGTCCAAAGAAGTACTAATCAATTACTTCATTACATTTTTTACAAAATCTAGCTTTGGTTTTTTTATTTGCCTCTCCAAGGCTTTCAGAAATTTTAAGCCCCAAACGACTAGTTTTATTACACTTTGGGCAAATAATCATTAGATTACTAGCGGTGACTGGACCATTAAACTGTACTCTTTGGCCTTTTTCACCTTTTTGTCTTGGCCTAAGATGTTTGTACATAACATTAATGCTTTCTACCACAACTTTTTTCATATCAGGCAAAACTTGCAAGACTTTACCAGTTTTACCCTTGTACTTGCCAGCAATTACTTGTACTTTATCATTTACTTTTATCTTCATATAATTTTATAGTGAGTTTATCGAACTATAATACTTCAGGAGCTAATGAAACTAGTTTGGTGTAACCAGCGGCTCTAAGTTCTCTAGCTACTGGTCCAAAGATACGAGTACCTTTAAGCTCTTTAGATTTTTTATCTACAATCACTACAGCGTTATCATCAAAACGAATATAGATACCATTAGTTCTTCTAATTTCTTTTCTTTGTCTGACGATTACGGCATGAAGGACTTGACCTTTTTTAACAGCGCTATGTGGTTGAGCACTTCTGACGGCAATAGTAATTAAATCGCCAACACGAGCATATCTCTTTTTATAACCACCTAAAACTCTGATGCATCTTACTAGTTTTGCACCTGAGTTATCAGCGACTTTTAACATGGACATGTGTTGAATCATATCTGTATTCTTTATCGGGTTATTTACCGCTCTGAGCGGATACTTTTTTAATTACGCGCCATCTTTTATCCTTTGAAATTGGACGACACTCTTCAATCACTACTTTGTCACCTATTTTATACTCATTATTTTCATCATGAGATTTATATTTCTTTGATGACTTGTATTGTTTTTTATACTTACTATGAGTTTTGATGGTGACTACTAAAACTGACACGGTTTTATCCATTTTGTCACTAACTACCTCACCTTCAAATTTTCTCTTGATTACTTTATTTTCCATATGTTTTATTCACTCCGCCTTAGGCGGGAAAATTATTTCTATTCTTTATGATCTTGACTAACAGTAGTTTTATTTTCAATTGCTACTCTCTTTTCATTTAAAACGGTCAAAATTTTAGCGGCATCTTTTTTCATTACTCGTAACTGTCTGACATTCTTTAATTGATTATTAGCAATAGAAAATCTAAGTTCACGATTTTTATTTCTAAACTCAGCTAAATTTTCATTTAGTTTTTCTATATCTAATTTTCTTAATTCTGCAATTTTCATAATATTTTATACTAATTCCTTGCTAACAACTTTTGTCTTGACTGGTAATTTATAACCAGCTAATTCTAGAGAACGCTTAGCAGTAGCCTCATCTACACCTTTCATCTCAAACATTATAGTACCGGGTTTAACCACAGCTATATAATGGTCAACTGCACCTTTACCTTTACCCATAGGCATTTCACTACCTTTAGCAGTAATTGGTTTGTCTGGAAAAATACGGATAAATACTTCACCACCACGTTGGATATGACCGACAATAGCACGACGAGCAGATTCAATCTGACGAGCAGTGATCCAAGCAGTTTGTAAACTTTTTAGACCATAGTCGCCAAAGCTTACCTTTGTCATACGGGTAGCTTTGCCTTTGATTTTATCTCCTCTATGCCACTTTCTGTGTTTTTCTTTCTTTGGTGCTAACATATATTTATTAAGTTGAACTTATTTTCTGCCTACCGCTAGGTAGACAAATCTTATTTCTTAAATTTTCCGCCGACCGCTCCTCTTTCAAAAGGACGAGCTGTTGGTCTAGTACCTGGTTTTTCTACAGGAGCTTTTTTCATATCATCTCCAGAAAATAATTTGGCGCTTTTGACAGGTACTGGTTTTTTGGCTTCTTTACTTTCTTTTTTGTCAAAATATTCTCCCTTATAAACCCAAACTTTGATACCAATAACACCATAAATAGTATTGGCTACTCCTCTACTATAATCAATATCTGATCTTAGAGTCTGAAGTGGAATTTTGCCTTCTACTATTTTTTCACTACGAGCAATATCTACACCATTTAATCTACCAGCTACCATTATTTTTGCTCCTTTGGCACCAGCTTTCATCATCTTATCAATATTTTGTTTCATGATACGACGAAAAGGAATACGCTTTTCTATATCTACTCTAATAGCTTCCACAATCACACTGGCTGATAAATTTGGAATAGCCACCTCTTTGATATTTATATTCAATTTAGTATCTTTATCCAAAAATTTACTTTGAATTTTTTTCTTTAAATCTTCAATCCCACTACCGCCACGACCAATAATAACACCGGGTTTAGCGGCTAAAATATTAACTACTACTTCACCACGGCTTCTCTCAATATCAATTCTATCAATACCAGCATCTCTTAATTCTAGTCTCAGGCTTCTTCTTAAAGAAACGTCTTGCTGTAAAAATTTAGCAAAATCACGACCAGAATACCAGCGAGATCTCCATTTCTCACTTAGCCCTAATCTAAATACTATTGGATTTACCTTTTTTCCCATATAATTAACCTTTTTTTACTTTGGATTTATCTTTAGCGGCGCCAGCAGTAGATTCTTTAACTGATTTTTTAACTGAGCTACTACCAAGCTTTTTATCAGCATTTTTTGAAATTGGTTTCTGATCTGTTTTAGTCAAATCAACAGTCTCAATTTCTTCTTTTACTTTTTCTTTACTAGTAACTTTTACTCCTTCTTTGGTTACCAAAACAATTTCTATATGAGAAGAAGCTTTTCTAAATGGATGAGCACGACCAAAAGCAGCTGGTTTCCAACGTTTTAAATCCATTGCCTTATTGACTACAATACTTTTTATTTTCAAATCTTCCTCTTTGACATTATATTTAGAAGTAGCATTAGCTACAGCTGATCTTAGAAGTTTTTCAATAACTGGAGTAGATTTTTTGAAAATAACTGGTAGTTTTGCCAAAGCATCAACCACATCTAATCCGCGGATAGTATCAGCTACCAAACGAATTTTTTTGGATGATATGCGAAGATGATTCAGTTTTGCTTTTGATTCAACCATATTGAATATTTACCTAAATTAGTTAGCTTTTAGATTGACTTTTGGCCATTTTACCACCATGATTGACAAATTTTCTAGTCGGAGAAAATTCCCCTAGACGATGTCCAACCATGTTTTCTATAACATGAACATTCAAATGAGTCCGGCCATTATGCACTCCAAAAGTAAATCCAACCATCTCTGGTGTGATAACAGATGCTCGTGACCAAGTCTTGATTACTTGTGCTTTCTCTGGAGTAATTCCTGCAATCTTTTTTAGTAATTTCGGCTCAGTAAATGGACCTTTTTTTAAACTTCTTGACATAGTTTATGATATTTATTAATTAATCTCTACCAGTTTTAGACTCACGACGTTTAACAATCATCTTATTTGAAGCTTTGTTTTTCTTTCTGGTCTTCACACCATAAGCTGGTTTACCTTTATAAGTTTTTGGATGCTTCAAACCAATTGGGTTGTGACCTTCACCACCACCATGAGGATGATCAACTGGATTCATTACTTTACCACGCACAGTTGGTCTAATACCCATATGACGTTTGCGACCAGCTTTTCCATAACGGATATTTCTATGTTCTGGATTGCTTGGGGCTCCAATAGAAGCCATACATTTTTCTGGAACTGTTCTGATCTCACCACTTGGCATCTTTAACTGAGCTTTACCATCGTAGATAGCCATCAGTGTCAAACCATTTCCAGCACTGCGAGCCATCTGGCCACCTTTACCTGGAGTCAATTCTACATTATAGACAATAGTACCAGTTGGTATATTTTTTAATAACAAACGATTGCCAAGTTTGATATCAATTTTTTGTTCAGAGGAAACTACTTTGTCACCGACTTTCATACCATCGGGAGCCAAAATATAACTTCTAGAACCATCAATATAAACAACTAAAGCAATATTAGTATTTCTATTTGGGTCATATTCAAGGGCCTCTACTTTGGCTATCATATCAAATTTGAATCTTTTCAAATCAATGATTCTAATTTTTCTTTTAGCTCCGCCACCCTTGTGTCTGACTGAAATACGGCCTTGGTTGTTTCTACCAGCTTTTTGCTTTCTAATTTTAGTTAAAGATTTTTGGGGACGTTTTTTGGATAAATCTTTATCAACTAAAACACTAGTCTGACGACGAGCTGGTGTAGTTGGTTTGTAAACTTTAATTGGCATATATATCTATTAAATACCTTCGTATAATTTGATGCTATCACCCTTCTTCAGTGTAACAACAGCTTTTTTAATATTTTTTGTACGACCATGTCTTCTGCCAGAACTAATGTTTTTTCCGCTTTTATTCATGATATTCACATCAATTGGCAACACACCATATACTTCTTGGATAGCTTTTTTGATAGCTACTTTATTAGCATCAATTGATACTTCAAAAATATATTTACCGTCAGCAGCTCCGACAGTGGCTTTCTCTGAAATAATTGGTCGGCGTAAAAATCTATAAGCTTGATTAGCTTTTTTATTAGAATTTTTAGCATCTTTTCGACTAAGTTCAGAGCTTGTAGTTTTTTTGACAACAGTTGTTTTGATTTTAGCTGACTTCTGGTCTTCAGATTTTTTCTGACTAGCTTTAACTTTAGCGCCAGCTGAATCAACTGTGGCTTTTTTGTCGTTTTCGGTTTTTTTATTGAACAAACCCATATATTTATAAATAATGTTCGCTTACTTTTTTAAGTAATTCTTTATTAATCACTAAATATTCTTTCTTCATCAAATCAACGATATTTAAACTACCAAAATTAATTGTCTCTACTTTTGGTAAATTTTTTGAAGCTATAACGATATTCTCCTTAGCATTTTTAGTAACTACTAAAGTTGATTTATTTTTGTTTGGTAAATTTGAAAAAGCAGTTTGTAAAACTTTGGTCTTAGCTTCTGGAAGATTATATGCTTCTAACAAAATTAATTTATTATTAGCTACTTTATCAGACAAAACCATAGCTAAAGCTTTTTGTTTAACTTTTTTATTTACTTTGACAGAAAAATTTCTTTCCTTAGTTGGACCAAAAGTTATACCTCCACCAATCCACAATGGAGAACGGATAGAGCCATGACGAGCACGACCAGTTCCTTTTTGCTTCCATGGTTTCTT
Source organism: Patescibacteria group bacterium (assembly GCA_041665505.1). GTDB lineage: Bacteria > Patescibacteriota > Patescibacteriia > UBA1558 > GWA2-36-10 > XYD1-37-29. The sequence goes on along the minus strand of JBAYIR010000005.1, from coordinate 25,843 downwards.
ACCACCACCACGGACTTCTGCTCTTCCTTTGGTATGAGCCAAGACATCTCTAGAATTTTTTTGCTGAGCTGTAACCATTTCATAGATAAGTTCTGGATCAGGAACTACACCAAAAAGCGCTCCATCAAGAATTTCTTCTCCGGTCTCCTTACCTTGGAAATCATATAATTTTACTTTAATATCTGCCATATAATTATTTTTTTTCTTCTTTCTTAACTTCCTCTTCTATTTCGGTCTTGGATTCTTTTTCAGATTTTTCTTCTACAGTTGGAGTTTCAACATTTTCTTCCTTTTCTACTTTTACCTCTTCTTTTTTATCTTCTATTTTTTCTTCTGTCTTTTCAACTGAAGTTTTAGCAGAAGCTTTTTCTACAAAAGTAATTTCGCCATCAGCCCAAATAGTTACCAAAGCATTTCTAGATCCAGGTACTGCTCCTTTGATATAAAGTAGATTTTTTTCTACATCAACTTCAATCAATTCAAGATTTTTGACAGTCACTGTATCTGTACCCATGCGTCCACCCATACGAGTGCCTTTAAACACACGAGCTGAGTCAGTAGCTCCAATAGAACCAGGCATTCTATGTTGGTCTTTATGACCATGAGTAGCTGGAGAACCATGAAAACCATGTCTTCTTACTACACCTTGGAATCCCTTACCTTTTGAAGTAGCTGTGATTTTCAAATTATCACCAGCTGAGAAACTACTAACATCAAAAACTTTAGCTCTAGCAAAATTTTCAACATTATCCAATCTAAACTCTTTCAAGTATCTAAAATTGTCTAAATTTTTTAGATGACCTGCCATTGGTTTATTGACCACTTTTTTGGTAGCAAAGCCCACTTGTACAGCGTTGTAAGAATCTTTATCTTTGCTTTTCACTTGCACCACTGTGCAAGGACCAGCTTCCACCACTGTGACTGGAACTACACGACCATCCGCTTGGAACTTCTGGGTCATATTCAATTTTCTTCCTAAAATAAACTTGGCCATATTTTTCTTAATCTTTATACCCCGCATCGGCACTATTGCTACGGCGGGATTACCCTGACTATGTTAATTATGTGGGTAAAAAAATCGCGATTTTATCTTTAAAAATACTTACTAAAATACTTTTCAGGATAAAATCGCGACTATTAACCTAATTGGCTAATTTCTTTCGACAATATTTTTTAAAAATTTTTACGATTTTTATCCTTCTTAAACGCTTTGCCTCCCTACACACTTCCTATTATCATCTTCTAATAAAGGGTTATATAAACAAGCAAAGTATTTTTAATTTTTACCTAAGACCATTTGAGTCAAAGGTTTACATTTTAATTTCCAAATCAACGCCAGCTGGTAAATTGAGGCTTTGTAAAGCATCAATGGTTTGTGGAGTAGGGTCGATAATATCCAAGAGTCTTTTATGAACTCTCATTTCATACTGATCACGAGCATCTTTGTGCACAAAAGTTGAGCGAAGCACTGTGAATTTCTTTTTTTCTGTAGGCAGTGGAATTGGTCCAACGATCTTTGCTCCACTACGATCAACAGTCTCAATGATAGTCTTGGTAGACTGATCAATGATTTTATGATCATAAGCTCTGATCTTGATACGAATTCTTGACTGAGTATCTTCTTTAGCTTTGACTGGCATGAAATTTTTTGATTGTTAATTTACTTATTGATTATTTAAACTACTAGGCCCAGCCGCGTTAGACGCGGCTGGGTAAATAATTTTACTTTATAATTTTGGTTACTACACCAGCACCAACAGTACGGCCACCTTCACGAATAGCAAATCTTGATTTTTCTTCAAGCGCTACTGGGGATATTAATTTGATCTTCAAATTAACTGTATCACCAGGCATAACCATTTCTGCACCTTCTGAAAGTTCTACTTCACCAGTAACATCAGTAGTACGAATATAAAACTGTGGTTTATATCCTTTGAAAAATGGGGTATGACGACCACCTTCTTCTTTACTTAAGATATAAGTTTCAGCTTCAAATTCTGTATGAGGAGTAATAGAACCAGGTTTGGCCAATACTTGACCACGTTCAACATCTTCTTTCTTGGTACCACGAAGAAGTAAACCAGCATTATCACCAGCTCTACCTTCTTCTAGTTGTTTGTTAAACATCTCAATACCAGTGACTACAGTCTTACTGGTGTCATTGATACCAACCAATTCTACTTCTTCATTCAATTTTATAATACCTCTATCAATACGACCAGTGACTACAGTACCACGACCTTCAATTGAAAAAATATCTTCAATTGGCATCAAAAATGGTTTATCTGTATCACGTTTTGGTTCTGGAATATAATCATCCAAAGCTTTTACTAAATCTAAAATAGGTTTAGCATCCTCACCACTTGGATTTTCCAAAGCTTTGATAGCACTACCACGAATAATTGGAGTGGTATCACCAGGAAATTCATATTTCTTCAATAAATCTCTAATTTCTTCTTCTACTAAATCTACCAATTCTGGATCATCTACTTGGTCCATCTTATTTAGAAAAACTACTATATAAGGCACACCAACTTGGCGAGCTAATAGAATATGTTCTCTAGTTTGAGGCATTGGACCATCAGCAGCTGATACTACTAGTATTGCACCATCCATTTGAGCTGCACCAGTAATCATGTTTTTGACATAGTCAGCATGACCTGGACAGTCAACGTGTGCATAGTGTCTAGCTGTTGATTCATACTCAACATGAGCTGTAGCAATAGTAATACCACGCTCTCTCTCTTCTGGTGCATTGTCAATTTGATCAACATCCTTTTGTTGAGCTATTCCACCTGAAGCATTTAAAACTTTTAAAATAGCCGCTGTCAAAGTAGTTTTACCGTGGTCGACGTGACCAATAGTGCCCACATTAACGTGTGGCTTTTCACGTTTGAAAATATCTGCCATTTGATTTTTTCTCCTTGTGATAGCCCCCCTCAAAATTCAGGGGTTTGTGATCCAGCTATCTTAAAATATTAATTATTATTTATTAATTTTGTGTGTTTTTAAAACACAAAGATTATAGCACTGTTTTTGACTTTTGGCAAGCCTCTAAGAGTGCCAAATCCTTTTTTAAGCTCTTTTAGCTAAAATTAGCTAAAATTTTAATCTACAGGCTCAATATAGTATCTATCTTCTTCTGGCACTATAGACTTATCAACAGTAATTTTGTCTGCATCTTCCCTAGGCTTTTCTACGTTTTTTAAATCTTTACGTAAAGTATCTACCTTGAAATCATCTAAACTATAATCATCTAAATCGTCTTTAGAAGCTTTCCAAACTGCTATATCACGGTTGATTTTACTAAGCAATTCATCTTCTGATAAATCCTTGACTGAAGATGGACCATGTAATAAAGCTTCATATTCTTTAACAGTCATTATCACATAAGGATCATGATGATCAGATAAAACTATCACTTTATCGCCAGTTTTAGCTGCTAAATCTAAAACTTTGTCCATTTGCTTATAATTTGACATATTTTTATGATTAAAAGCTACTTAAGTCCCCATATCTTATAGCAAAAACAGGTCTTTTGTCAAGAAAATTGCTATATCAAAACATCAAATAGCAGAGCTTATATGCTTGACAAAAATATAAATATATGCTATACTACCACATTAACATAAAAAGTTCTTTAAATATCCATCCTTCCAAGGTATAAATTTGGAGTAAAGAGAACAGATAAAAAGCTAGATTCTATTGGGTCTATACTCAATAATTTCAGTATATTTATCTGACCTCAGCTGGCTACGGCCAAAAGCTAGGTAGCTCTGCTCCAGATTTATGCCTTGGAAAAAAGGGTTTATCCATCAACTCCGCTACTCCGCCTACATCTGCCCACATACCCCACACACAAGGCCGATCAATGTCTGACAAAGACCGGCCCCCTCCCAAGTTTAGCAACTAGTGATAAATTTAGGAGGGATATAAAATAAAACTTCAGATTTTTATCTGGAGTTTTATTTTTAGGCCAATCAGGTCAGACGCAACTGAATTGACTAAACTTAAAATATATGTTATAAACATAAATCTGAAATGTTGTTTATAAATTTTAAAATATAGACTTGAAGAATAATAATATTCTTTAATTCTGTGTTTTGAAAAACATTAGTTAGCCTAACGGTGTACTAACTAATGTGGTATTTGTGTTACACCGTTATTTCATTCCCTAGCAAGGGAATCCAGGAGGAGTAAGATGAACCTGCTCAGCGAACTCAACGATCGAGCCCAAGGGATCGATCTGGATAAGGTCACTTGGCCCAAGATGGAGATCCTCGACCCACGACGGCTGCTCGGCATCAAAGCGAGTAAAGACGTCAAACGAGCATGGGGCTTGTTCTACGGAATCGTGCAGGACCTCAAGGAGCTGGAACGCGAACACCAGGAGCTCTGTCCGCCGGAGCAGTGCCGTGGCCACTGTGCTGGCACCTGCCAGAGCGAGTACGATCGTCATCTCGAGATTCTCCAGAAGATCAAGATGTTCAGCATCCATAGCGAACTGGCTCATGAAATCCTGATGAAGACCATGCAGTTGGATCTGCCCGACAAGATTGCCGATGGCTCGGTTGTCGGCATCGACATGAACGGCGAATACTATTATCATCACGGTCTGGACATCAAGATCATACACTTCTTCGTCTGATCCGACATCGGTCAGCCGACACCGAGGGGGCGCTTCGCCAGAAGCGCCCCCTTTGAATATTAATCTAGCTCCTTACTAAGAGCTGGATTGACTAAACTTAAAATATATGTTATTATGTTGCCTCGTTCACCCCTGCACAAGGATGTAACAGTCGAAAAGGAGTAGTTGATGTCCGAAGCTGTGAACCTGGACTTTAATATGACCAGCGAGGAGCTCCTCACTAAGGCTCAGTTGATCTTCGAGGATGAAGATCCTACGGAACTGACACTCTTTACCATGATCATGATGATCAAAAGAGCGCTGAAGAACCGTGCTCTGAGCTGGTCTCAGCTGAAGACCAAAGGCATCACGCGTTCTCGCGTCCGAAGCCTGGAAAAGAGGCTTCATCAGCCGACATAGGCTGACGCTTTCGTCGCCCGCCCTGCAGCAGCAGTGGCGGGCGACTTCTTTTTTTAAACAAAAAAATACAGCCGCGTCAGACGCGACTGTATAGATAAATATTAATTTAAGCCTTTTTTTTCATTATTTCTTCAGCGACATTTCTAGGCACTTCTTGATATTTAGCAAACTCCATAGAATAACTAGCTCTACCTTGAGTCATAGATCTAAGAGCAGTAGCATAGCCAAACATTTCAGCTAGTGGCACTTCAGCATTAATTACCTTAGCCCCAGCTCTGTCAGTCATATTTGATATTTGTCCTCTCTTGGAATTAAGATCACCAATCACATCGCCCATATATTGTTCTGGAGTAACTGCTTCTACTTTCATAATTGGTTCTAGTATTACTGGATTGGCTAGCCTAAAAGCAGCTTTAAAAGCCATAGAGCCAGCTACTTTAAAAGCGGCTTCTGAAGAGTCAACATCATGATATGATCCATCATAAACAGTCACTTTGACATCTTGAATCTGATAACCAGCCAAAATACCATTGTTCATAGTTTCTTTAACACCTTTTTCAATCGGCGCAATAAACTCTTTAGGAATAGAACCACCTTTAATTTGTTCTATAAACTCAAATCCTTTACCAGGCTCTTGAGCTTCCAAGCGCAACCAACAATGACCATATTGACCACGTCCACCAGATTGCTTGACATATTTTCCTTCAGCTTCAGCACTACCAGTAATAGTTTCTTTATAAGCTACCTGAGGAGCACCGACATTAGCTTCCACACCAAACTCACGTTTCATACGATCAACGATAATATCTAAGTGAAGCTCTCCCATACCACCAATAATAGTTTGATTTGTCTCCTCATCACTTCTGACAGTAAAGGTAGGATCTTCTTCAGTCAATTTGGCCAAAGCCATACCCATTTTTTCTTGATCTTGCTTGGTTTTTGGTTCTACCGCCACGTGTATAACTGGGTCTGGGAATTCCATACTTTCCAAAACTACTGGACGAGCTGGATCACAAATAGTGTGACCAGTGGTAGTGTCTTTTAAACCAACTACGGCCACAATATCACCACTAAAAATTTCAGTTAATTCTTCTCTGGCATTGGCGTGCATTCGCAGTATTCGACCAATTCTTTCTTTCTTTTCTGTATTAGCATTATAAACATAAGAACCAGCCTTTAAAGTACCTGAATAAACACGCACAAAAGTTAATCGGCCAACATAAGGATCAGTAGCTACTTTAAAAGCCAAACCAACAAATGGTTCACTATCACCAATCTTGACTTGGATAATATTTTCTTCATTTCTTGGTTCATTACCTTCAATCGGTGGCACATCAATTGGTGATGGTAGATAAGATACTACTGCGTCTAATAAAAATTGGACGCCTTTATTTTTCAAAGCACTACCACAAAAAATTGGTACTAGTTTATTATCAATTACTGCTTGTCTTAATACTTTTTTGATGGCTACTAAATCTGGCTCCTGCCCACCAAGATATTTTTCCATCAAAGTTTCATCATTTTCCACAATTGCTTCAATCAGTTCAGCTCGATATTTTTCTACTTTATCTTTCATGTCATCAGGAACCTCACGCTTTTCATATTGTTTACCATCTTCATCAAGATAGTACCAAGCTTCACGCTCTAAGACATTGATAATACCAGTAAATGTTTCAGCGGCACCAATTGGTAATTGCATAGGATAGGCTTTTTTGGTCAAGCGCTCGTGGATAGTATCCATATCAAAATAGAAATCTGCACCCATTCTATCCATCTTATTTATAAAAGCCAATCTTGGCACATGATATTTATCAGCTTGTCTCCAAACAGTTTCTGATTGTGGTTCTACACCAGCTACTCCATCAAAAACAATCACGCCACCATCAAGCACTCTTAGTGATCTTTCTACTTCGACAGTAAAATCTACGTGACCTGGTGTATCAATAATATTAATATTGGCTTTACCTCCACCCAACCAATCTGGTAAATCCCAAAAACAAGTTGTAGCGGCTGAGGTAATAGTAATACCGCGCTCTTTTTCTTGCTCCATCCAATCCATCTCGGCTTTACCTTCATGGACTTCGCCAATTTTATGTTTTTTCCCAGTATAAAAAAGAATACGCTCGGTAACAGTAGTTTTACCAGCATCAATATGCGCAATAATTCCAATATTTCTTACTTTTTCTAAAGGGTGTCGCTCCATAATATTATTTTATTTAATTTATTTTTTAAAAATAAAATGCAGACAAAGTCTGCCTTTATTTTAAATAATTGTTAATTTAAGCGAAATGTGCAAAGGCCTTATTTGATTCAGCCATACGTTGGACATCTTCACGTTTTTTCATAGCAGCGCCTTCACTATTAGAAGCGGCTATCAGTTCATCACCCAATCTTTTGGCCATAGTAGCTCCTTTTTTAGCACGAGCAGCTTCCAAAATCCAACGATAAGCCAAAATAAGTTTTCTTTCTCCAGTCACCACAATAGGCACTTGGTAGTTGGCTCCACCAATTCTTTTACCTTTGACTTCTAAACTAGGAGATACATTTCTAATAGCTGAATCATATACCTCTAAAGGATCTTGTTTGGTTTTTTCAGAAATATATTGCAAAGCCTCATAAACAACTTTTTGAGCTGTAGTTTTTTTACCGTTAGACATTACTTTGTTAATCAATTTGGCAATATCTATCCTTTGAAATTTAGGATCTGGTAAAATATCTCTTTTTGGAATTTTGTTTCCTCTCATAATTTATATTGAATTTATTGAAATATTATTTTACTTTTTTTTGGCTGCTTTTTCTCTCTTAGTACCATACAAAGATCGGCCTTGTTTTCTACCGTTCACTCCTTGAGTATCATAAACACCACGGACAATATGATAACGGACACCAGGTAAATCTTTGACCCTACCACCACGAATAAGCACAATACTGTGTTCTTGTAGATTATGTCCTTCTCCGGGAATATAAGCAGTTACTTCCATTCCGTTGGAAAGTCTGACCCTAGCAATTTTACGCAAAGCAGAGTTTGGTTTCTTTGGCGTGCTAGTAGTTACCTTCACACAAACACCACGTTTAAATGGAGCTCCTTCTGGAAGTTCTTTTTTCTTTCTTCTCAAACTATTTAAAACAGTATGTAAAGCTGGAGTACTACTCTTAGCTTTCTTATTTTTCCTAGGTTTTTTCAATAATTGATTTACTGTTGGCATATTTTGTTAATAAAAATAAAAAAATGCGACTATTCTGTCCGTAAAATTAATTATTATTACGCGACAAAAGTCCCCAATAAAATAGCATAATAAAATATTAAAGTCAAGGATTTGGACTGTTTATAAAAATTTTTAATAAAAAAAATAGGCCCCCGGGAAGCGCCATTCGAATTGTCGGCTGCTACTGAGCAGTCGGCAAACGAAGGCGCCCCCCGAGGGGAAGAACAACACGAACCACACCGGGCATCCTGCGAATTATGTCCCGCGGGGACAACCTCATATCAAAAAATACGAGGAACACTTGAAGGAGGCCGGCTGGCGGCCGTGTTGATGAGAGGCCCTCGAGCCCCAGTCTGCGCGGGCGCTGGAAGCGTCCGCATGACATCGGGGCCCGAGGGCCGAGCTAGGAAACAGGTGCAGCGTAGGCACGCGCGCTACGCAGGGATGCGCAAGTCTTTAGCTGTGTAGCAATCCGTCGTACCGCCGGCGGCGCCCTCTCAGAGAAAGGGGCCGAGTCTGGCCTCGACGCAAAGCACCAAACGTTCCCTAGGAAAAAACCAGGGCTGAACTCATGAGCAGCAATAGGCTACTCATCATGGGCCCATACAGCGTCCACAACGCTGCGGAACCCGCGTCGCTCCGCGTGAGGGTCGTCGCCTTCGGCGACCTTCCCGCGGTACTCGGGTAGGAGGAAGAACACTTTGGTTTCTCCTTGTCAGTTCAGGTGTCAGAAAACGATGACGCGTGGTCCATACACCGGCCTTTACGGTGCGGTCCACTCTGTGCTGTCTGACCCAGACGAGGGCTTCGACAACACGGTCATCGTCGGGCAGAAGCCAGGAAAGCATAGACGAATGCCTCCTTATCTACCCAACAGTGGATGGACGCCCCAGGATTTCTCCCGGAGCACGATCACGACGCCGGCGCCCGGGTCAGGCCTGGGGGCTGGCGGCCGCGACGCGGTCGGTGGTGAAGATGTTGTCCTTGTGAAAACTCGAGAGACGGCGATGCGTGGGTCCGCGGCAGTTGGGCATGGAAAAACCTCCATGATTGAGCCATGAACTATGCCTCTTGACCGAAATCAAGAAGCGCGGATACCTCCCTAGTGGAGGAATATGCTACAGCCTGTTTCAAGCTGTGTAATGTCAATGGTACGGATGGTGAAATCACCAGATTGTGTACTATAGCACAAATAAAAAATTTGTCAAGAGTAAATGACAAATATTCTATAAAAACCCCTATTTTATTGACTTTTTTAGCTGCTAGCTAGGCTGGTTTAAAACAATAAATATATCAAATTTATAAAAAATTCAAAGATTCGACCAAAAATATTTACCCCAGCAAAATTGTCTAGAAAAATAAGACCCAATAATATCCAAGGCCCATTAACGCTAAATTGACGTTTAAACTCATCCATACGAGCTGGTAAAGCGGCAAAAAGTACTTTAGAACCATCTAAAGGAGGGATGGGAATAAGATTAAACATCCCTAATATAAAATTGATGAATATTAAATACACTAAAAAATCAAAAACTAAACTATCAGCTGGTATAAAATTGGTCAAAATATTGACAACAGTCACAAAAATAAAGGCGGAAATGAAATTTGATATTGGTCCAGCCAAAGCAACCAAAGCACTCCCCCATCTTTTCCATCTTAGATTGTAAGGATTAATTGGTACTGGTTTCCCCCAACCAAAACCAGCAAAAAGTAGCATCAAAGTACCAAAAAACTCCATATGGGATAATGGGTTGAGATTAAGGCGCCCATTGTATTTGGCGGTGTTATCTCCCAAATAAGTAGCCACTAAAGCATGCGAAAACTCATGAATAGTCAGCGCGTATATGATAGATAAGACTGTAATTAAAAATAATGTTGGATCTGAAAATAATGAAGATATTAACATAGCTTTGACAAAAAGTTACTTTTATGATAAATTATTCTACGTTGTATAAATAATTATAGCTTAATTAATTAGAAATTCAAAATATATGGCTAAAGCATGTGATATCTGCAACAGAGGAAAAGTAACTGGCAATCAACGCAGTCACTCCAATATTGCTAGTAAAAGAACTATGAAAATAAACTTGCAATCAAAAAAAATTGGTGGTTCTAGAATGATTGTTTGTACTTCTTGTTTGAAGACTCTAAATAAATTGAAGAAAAACCAAACTTCAAAATAATTTTTATCCACCTGCTCTTAGGCAGGTTTTTTGATTGCTCTAAAAAATCGCCTCGGACGATTTTTTATTTCACACAAATTAATATAAATTATTTAAAAAAATATACACAAAACAAAAAGGCGTTTGTATAGTGAAGTACTGATAAAACACCTTTTTGCTAGTCACATGTCAGCATGTTTGATATGGTTACTGATAAAATTGACTACATAGCATTCTTTTTAATATGTATAACCCCTATTGAAAAGGGTGGCACTCGCAAACTGTAGACCAAAGTCCCAGCTAATATAGAGTTCCAATGTAACATTGTTGTAGAGTTACATATTTTGTAAAAGAAGAGGCTACAACTTGATTATAACACTAAAAAAATAGCCTAGCAAACTATCAAGTTAAAAGAGCTAAACTTAGCTCTTTTTATTTTTTTATCTCGAGCTTAGCCAGTGCTCTGCACAGTCGAAGTGTCGAGAGATTATTTTTCTAATAAAGTATGCTTGGTATAATCTGGCTGATGAGAATAAAGCTCAAAGTCATGAAACCAATAAGAAATTTCTTCTTTAGCTTCTGGAACACTAGATGAAGCATGAATCAGATTGAACACTGCCATCTGATTATCATCAGCGTGCTTAAATGAAAGATGGGCATAGTCGCCTCTGATAGTGCCAGGAGCAGCACTCTTTGGTTCAGTAGCACCAACCATTTTACGTACTATCTCTACTGCCTCCACACCTTCAATGGCAATAGCTACTATTGGTCCAGAAGTAATCATCTCCACCATAATATCTCTAACTCTTTGACCACGGCGTTTGGCCAAATCTTCGCTATAATGTTTCAAAGCTGTATCTTCATCAGACCAAACCAATTTTAATCCAACCAACTTCAGACCAGTTCTTTCAAAACGGTGTAAAATCTCTCCTATTAATCCCCTATTGATAGCATCTGGTTTTAACAAAACAAGACTTCTTTCTAATTTATCATTCACCCCGTTAGAAATTTTATTATTTTTCATAATTATAATTTTACTTTTGAAAACCCCGTAGAACTTCGTAAATTTCTAGCGGGGGTTCATATTTTACTTTGGCTTAAATTATTTTTTAGCTAATTTTTTCTTAACCTCATCTACTACTTCGGAAGGAGTAACATTGGCTTTGACTAAATAGCCAACTGCACCCAGCTCTTTGCCTCTTTCAATATCCTCATCTTGACCAAGATTGGTCAAAAGCATTACTGGCACATCTTTGGTAGATTCATTTTCTTTAAGAGCTTTGAGTACAGAAAAACCATCCATCTTAGGCATGATGATATCTAATAATATAAAATCTGGTTTATTAGCTTTGGCTTTGACTAATCCATCGGCACCATCAAGGGCTTTTTCTAAATCAAAACCTTCGTTTTTAAATTTGACCTCATACATATTGGCCAACATTTCTTCATCTTCGATTAACAAAATTTTAGTTTTATTTTCTGCCATAAAACGCAATTATTAATAATTTATGCTTATATTATATGTCAAATAAATATAAAAATCAAGACAAAAAGAAGACCCGGCAAGAAGTCTTCTCTGGCCGAAACCAGATAGTGTCTTCTTGCCGGGAATGGGCCATTTCTTGACCCGAAGGACTTTACAGATGGATACAAACCAACTGTTGCCGCTTGGAAAGCGGTGTGGTGTTCACAGATCTGTATGTCCTCTGAACCGGGAGATCGAACTAGGCGGCCTGCTGACCGCCCATGTCAATGTCGGCAATGCCCGTGGCATCAGAGCTCCACGTACGGGCCGAGCTGGCCGAGGTATTGGAGGTATTGTAGGTGGGCTGAACCACCAGCTGGTCGCCGGGCATCAGGGCACCCCGGGCCGTGTGCGTGTAGGTGAAGAGTGCCGGCGAAGCGATCATGTTGGCGTCCAGGACGACAGTAGTCGCGTAAGCGTCGCTGAACTGCCGGGCGTCGTAGGAAGGCGCGTAGTAGAGCCAAATAGCATCACCGGCAGTAGCCACGGTCTGTCCGCTCATCAGGTGGTTGATGGTGACCTTGACGACGTTCCCATCCGCGGGATTAGCCGTCAGCTTGACTTCGCTCAGAGCGATGGCGCTCGTGCCGTCGCAACTGGCGATATTCAGCGCGGTCATGATGACCGCTTCGTCATTCTGGCAGGTGGCTCCCTGGCAGGGCGTCAAGATAGCCAGAATGGCCAGCACACCGCTGAGGCATGCCCACCGAAGAATAGGCTTCATGCCCACAAACCTCCATGCATGACGGAGTGAATGCCACTCTCATAGTGGCATGTGATGATCGGTTAAAACCTCCTTGGTTAAGCCTTGTGGCTACATTTCCCGAAAACTCGAGAGCTCTTTGTTTGAGACTTCCTCCTTACCGAGCTAACAAGCTATGCGAGAAATGCTGATTTTAGGATAGCAAAGAGGCTAAAACTAGTCAATCCAAACTAATATTTATAAATAAGACTAAATAATAAATCGCAGTAAAAAAAGTAGAGCCCCCGTAGTGTCCGGGGGCCCCTCGTCATCATCGGAGAAGTCGTCTCCTAGACGATCGCCTCGCTGCTCGTCGCCTTCTTGGCGTTCTTCTTCCTCGCGGCCTTCTTGGTCGCCGTGGCCTTCTGCGTCGCCTGCTCGGTGTTCTTCCGTCTTCGCGCGGTCAACGTCGGATGGATGGTGATTCTCATAGGAATCTCTCCCTCGGCTAGAGGCCTGGCGCACATGGTGCGCCGTTAGGTGAGCAACACTCGTAAGCATCGCTCACAAGTTATTTAATTTTAGCAATATCCAAAAAATTTGACAATACTAATCAAAAAACAAACTAATTAGCCCTAAATTTTGTGTATTTCTTATATCACAGCCGATATTTTCTAATCTTGTCATAGCTTCCTCATGGGGATGATTAAATTTATTGTCTAGTCCTGATTGAATCACACAAATTTCTGGAGAAACTGCTTTTAAAAATTCTTCCGAAGATGAATATTTACTACCGTGATGGCCAACTTTGAGTATTTCCGAATCAAGATCAAAATCGCTGGCTAATAATTTTTGCTCACCTTCCACTGGCAAATCGCCCATCAACAAAAAATCTGTATCTTTATAAGTCAATTTTATAACTATAGAATTTTCATTTAAATCTTCGTGCTGACTATCCGCCAAAAGCACTCGCCAATTTAAGTCTGGACTGACTACAAAGTTCTCCCCTGCCCTGACCACACTGGGCTTTAGATTTTTTTCTTTTAATTTTTCTAACCACTGATAATATAAAAAATCATTTGGCTCATTGGCTGTCACTAAAATATTTTTTATCTTATATTTATCTAATAAATCCAAAAAACCGACATAATGATCTGTGTGATAATGCGTAATAACTAAATAATCAATAGTCCTTTCCCACCAAGGTAAATGATTGGCTACTTGATAAAGTAAATTATTATCCGGCCCGCCGTCTATTAAAATATTTTGATTCTCTGGCGTTCTGATTAAAATAGCATCGCCTTGACCGACGTCGAGAAAATACACTGCTAATTTTTCATCATTTTTTAAAGTAAAAAATAAGATTAGTAGAAGTAAAAAAATAAATAAAAAATAATAATTTTTATTCATATTCAAGGGGTTTTAAAATAAAAGTAATAATAATTAAAAATACATAAGAAATTAATAAATAATAAACATTAAAATTATCAATATTAAAATAAGACCAAGGCAGACGAGCTAAAAATTCACTAATCTCTACCATTATTTTAAACAAAATATAAAGTGGCCAAGAAAATATCACTGCCAAAAATGACCAAGCACCAAAAATAGCTAGCAGAAAACTAAAAATTAAAATCATAGTAGCTAAAGGTAAAACCAAAAAATTGGCTAAAGGTGAAATAAGAGACAAAATACCAAAATGATACAAAATCAGTGGCACAATAAAAAATTGAGCTGACATCGTCGTAGCCAAAACTTCTCTAATCTTAAAAACATCAGGCAAAAAAGAAAATAATCTGGTAAAAAAATGGCTATAATAAATAAGCCCCAAAACTGATAAAAAAGACAGTTGAAAGCCCAAATCATAAATCAGTAAGTAAGGATTGAAAATAATCATCAAATCAGCTACTAAGAGCAAACTGCAGACTGATAAATTTGAACGCCCCAAAAATGGTCCGGCTAAACTAATTATAACCATTAGACTGGATCGAAGAGCTGGCGGTAAAAACCCAATTAAAGCCAAATACAAAAATAAAGATATAAGTAAAAGCCAAAATATTAACTTACGATTAAAACCAAAAGAAAGAAAAATAATTTGTATTAGCCAAACTACAATCACCATATGTGAACCAGAAATAGCAATAATATGACTTAAGCCCACTTGAGAAAAAATAGCTCTGATCTCTGGAGCAAATTCACGCTGAGTACCCAAAAGCATAGCCTTGGCTAGTGACGAAGCTGGCTCGACCAGATGCCTATCTAAATTATTCCACAGATGTTGTCGAAGCCGATAAACATAAAAAAACCAATCCTTTTGTTGATCAGACACTTCTATCTGAGGGCGAAAACAAGTAGCAAAAATATCATCCTTAGCTAAATATTTATCATACCTAAAGACTTTTCCAGTTTCATCGGCAATGGGCTCTGGTTGATAAACTTTGGCTTTGATAAGTAAAATATCACCATAACTATATTCTGGATATAAGTCCGTATAAACTAATATCTGACCAGAAAAATTGGCCAAGTCTATCGGCTCTACTATCAAATTATAGCCATTTAATTTTTTGTCTGTGTTTTTGACAATAGCTTTAAAAGTATAAAAAGAACCATAGTTAAAACTATGATTGCCTTTATTTTCAAAATAAAGCAAATAAACTAAATTACTCAATAAAAAAATAAGACTAGCCAACAAAAAACTTTTGCTTTTGCTCATCAAAATCACCTTCCAATCCTCCCCAGCTTTAGCGAAGGAGGATTAATTCTTCTTCCTCAAGTCCTATTTAAGCCTATTTATATTTATTTGTCAATTCCGTTTAAAATGACGCTAGACATCAAAAATTATTATGGAAAATCCCAAAATAAAAATTATTATTGTACCTAAAACTATTAAATTATCTTTACTCTTCATTACTATTTATTTTATTTATAATTTTTATTAATTAAAAATTGAAAATAAATTATAGCATAGATATAAGAAAAGACCTACCTAAAAAACATCCACCAAATAAGTGAATGTTTTATTATATTCTGCTAGAATTATTAATTAGCCAAAATACTCGGCTCTAGTGGTAAATATGGTATTTTATAACTATTATAAAAATTCTCTCCATCTGACCAAATAATATTACCTAAAAGAAGATCTTCATCAATTGGCTGATAGTCAGGCAAAACAAAGGCTTCTATCTTGGCTTTTGGCTCTAAATTAACTATATTAGCTAAAAGTGAAATTTCAGTGTCGGTTTGAGAAATCTCCAAAGGATTTGAAGCATCTGTTTTGACAATAATCATATTATCTTTTAAAACCACATTAGCAATATAAGGCTGACCATTTTTCCAAATTTCCACAGACTCAATATCTAAATTTTGTTTGTCTATCTGCCAAGTTATTCTATCTAAATAAGCTTTATCTATACCCTTGGTTTTGATATTCAAACTATAAATTTTATTCCAGCCAGCTGATAATTTTTTGTCCAAATCACCGGCTTGAAGTTGTATAAAATACTTACTAGCTTCGACACTACTTAAAGCTAATTTATCAAGCAATGAAATATCCAAACCCGATAGAGCTCCTTGAGCTAAAATATCTTTTATAAAAAATTGATAACGCCCAACTGGCATTGCTATAACATGTAAATCAAATTGTTCCCTTTGTAAATCCTGAAGAATTATAGTCTCTGGCAAAACAAATATAATTTCTCCTTGCCTAGAGGTGGCCTGAGCTAATGGTTGCTTATTATGTATTAAGACAAAATCCAAATCTGGATAATCATCACTCTCTAAATCTTGGTAAGATAATTTTATTTGCCTAAGATCCAATTTTTCACCAATAGAGCTAAGCTCAAAAGAAGCCACTTGTTGTGGGACATCAGAGTTAATTAAAAAATCATTGACTACATAAAGATTAGAAGCCAAGGCTTCACCTTTTTCTAAAACTGATACTAGGCCTCCAGCAATAGGAAAATCTGCTTGTGGTCTAAACACATGTCCATCTTTAATCAAAAATATATCTTCTTGGTCAGAAATACTAAAACTTAGAGCCAGTCCTGGGCTAAGACTATCTCCATTGTTGAAAAATAAAGAGAATGTATTTTTGCCAGCTTTGAGCTGATACTCAGCTAAATCAAAATATATTTTACCATTTTGATCCATCTTATCTATTTGACCTAGCTGCACACCTTCGTGAAATAATTTTAGATCACCAATAACATTTAAATCATAAACACCATTGGCTAAAATATTTAATTTATAAAGAGAGGTATTATTTTGGTTAATATCTATGACGAAATCGAAAACTGAAAAATTTTTGGCAGTGGAGACAATTTTTTTATCACTTGAGTCAACAAAAACCTGAGCTGACAAAGTAGCTGATTCCTCTGCCTTGGAGCTTGGCCCTCTACTGACACCCATAGAAAAAACAAAAACAACAACTGAAAAAAATAACAAACTCAAATACAATTTATAATTTGTTTCTTTTTTACTCATCCTGACTTCTGGAACTGGTCCTAAGTGTTCAAACATATATTTATTATAGCACAAAATATCTTAAGCCACTACATTTTTTTCCAAATTTGCTCTGATAAAAGGCATCAAATCCCCGTCTAACACTCTGTCTGGGTCTTTGGATTGAAAATTAGTACGATGATCTTTGACCATTTTATAAGGATGGATAACATATGATCTGATTTGATTGCCCCAAGCTGCTTCTGTATATTCTCCTTTGAGTAATTTTTTTTCTTCCTCTCTTTCTGCTTCATAATATTTTTGCAGTTTACCATATAAATAAGCAAGAGCTTGTTTTTTATTTTGTAACTGTGATCTTTCATTTTGACAACTAGTAGAAATACCGGTTGGTAAATGAGTAATACGAACAGCTGAATCAGTAGTGTTGACAGACTGTCCACCATTACCAGAAGATCTGAAAGTATCTATCTTTAAATCATCATCTTTAATATCCATATCTGTTTGTAATAATTCTGGTAACACTTCTAACATAGCAAAAGAAGTATGTCTAGCGTGATCGCCATCATATGGAGAAAGCCTCACCAAACGATGCACACCAGCTTCATTTTTGAGATAACCATAAGCATACAAACCATTGATTTTGAAAGTAGCACTTTTTATACCCGCTTCCGCTCCCATAGAACGAGATAAATAACTAAGCGTCCAATTATTTTTTTCAGCCAAACGAAGATACATTCTTTCTACCATCTGTGCCCAATCTTGAGCATCCACTCCTCCGGCTCCAGCATTGATAGTAACAATAGCTGGTAAATGGTCATGCTTACCCTGTAAATAAAGCTGCTGTGATAAATCTTTAAATTGACTGTCAAGACTTTGATATTTATTTTGGATATCAATTAATAATTCATCAGCTTGTT
Organism: Patescibacteria group bacterium; assembly: GCA_041665505.1. GTDB lineage: Bacteria > Patescibacteriota > Patescibacteriia > UBA1558 > GWA2-36-10 > XYD1-37-29. Next base: position 7,843 of record JBAYIR010000005.1, on the reverse strand, counting down.
TATCTTGTGACATCTCAGAAAGTTCGGACACTTCTTTAACTAAAGTCTGCCAAACATCAATCTGCCCTTCTAAAACACTAGCTTCTAGACTAATTGTTTTGGCTCTATCCTGATCATTCCAAAAATCAGGAGCAATCATCTCTTGTTTTAAGGCTATTACTTTATTTTTCTTATTGGCCAAATCCAAAATGTCCAAAGCTTTGGAAATTTCAGAATGCAGTTCTTTTATTTTAGTACGTAGTTCTTCCACTGATATTTTTTTACTGACAAAGTTGGTCAACCATCGCTTGACGAGACTCTTGGTTACAGAAAGCCTCTAAACCATTGACTTGCCCAGATGCTTCATTGGTTCCTTTATTTATTTGCGAAGAAGCATTACTTAGATTCTGTAAAGTCAGTGGCATGTTTCTAAAAATTGGCTCAAAGATTTTGATATAATCTTTTAGAATTGGCGTCAGGTAAATAGCACCAACAATGATTGGTGCTAAAATAATAAAAGTTTTTATAAAGCCAAAAATACCATTCCAAACGAATTTTTTTTCAATACGATGCAATCTTTTGTCAATATCGGCCAAAGTTTCTTGATTTTGGTTGATAATTCTTTTTAATTCTTCGTCCATCATAATAATTGTTATTTATTCTATTAAATTGCTACTAAAAGCCAAATACTACTAGCTAATAATAAATATATTAACTTTTATTATCTTGATTATAGCAAAAAAATAGCCCTTCGGCTACGTTTGCAGAATTAAAAAAATAATAGCTTATTGTTATTTTATATGCCTAGCGCCATTTATACCAGCTCTTTTTTTTATGATGGACCAATAGATTAATGGAAAACCAGTGGCCTTTCTTTTTTTGCTTACTAAAAATCCTAACAAAAACTCTAAATAGATAAAAAATGATTAGGCCACCCAAAAACACCACTACAAAAACAGCTGGACCTGACCACTGAAAGTAATCTTTATTTATATAAATGCTCAGTGGAATTTTGATACCAGAAATAGCATTAAAACTTTTTTTGTCTAAAGCCTTAGACAAAACTGATATATTGGTTTTTTGGGTGCCAGCTGAAAAATTACTAAAATCCCCAGAAATTCTGACTGACGTCACTTGCTCAGGTAAAAGTTCAAATTCATTTGGTTCTATGTTTATATTATCCGAAAAATCATCTACATAAATATGGACTACTATTGGTTCTTTAGAAATATTTTTGACACTAAGTTTTTTTTCAACTACGTCTGGCGATAATAAATCTATAGAAGATGGCTGGACAGAAATACCAACAGCCTGAGATGGCAGAGGCAGAAAAAACAATATAAATAAAAATATTTTAAAAGCTTTCATTATTTTTACTGATTAATACCCCAAAAAATCAATTGGCCTTGTTTTTGACCTAAAGCCGAAAAACTACTAGGAATAGCTAGCCCCACATTTACTGCTTCACTGGAGCCTGTGGCTAAATCAAGATTATAGTCTGACCATTGATCTTGATCTAAGCTGGTAAAGTCTGTAAAAACTTGATCCCCTAAAACACTAGCTTCGATATAGATATTAACGTTACCGGTATTGGACAAAGATACAATAGTATCAACGGCTTGACCAGGATTTAAAGTACCAAAATTAATACTTGATCTATCCACATTAAAAGCAATCACATCATCCTCTTCTACTCCACCACCATCATCAGATTCTACATTAACTGATAAATCAACTGTTTGAGAAATGCCACTACCGACTACTATATATTCTTTATTGCTTCTGGCATAAGTGCTACTAGGCTGAGAAAAAATAGGGAAAATTCCCTCACTATCCAGAACCAAACTAAATTGACCACTGGCATCAGTAGAATAAGTCTCTGCCCCAAAAACTATGCCCGCTCCCGCCAAAGGCAACCATGACTCTCCGTTGTAATATTTAAAATCAACCATCAAAGTCTCTCCCACCTCAAAATGACTATCATTTACTTCCAATTTAACTGGATAAAAAGGCCAACCTCCATAAGCCCACAACACTTCTTGATTATCTTCTAAAATAAAATCTGTCACAGCCAACATACCAGCTTGCCAATCGACAAAATATTGCCAACCATCCATACCAGAGGCACTTACTCCATCAATAGCTGAAATATAAACACCATAAGCACTATCTTGACTAATATATTCAAAATCACAAACATTAGAACCTGCCTCTAATAATTCCAAAACTGTAGTAGCTTCTAAATTGTTGGCTAGGCAAATAGTGCCAGCTGGTCCTTCAATACGCAAACTATGCCCACCAAGTACTTCTTCATTTATTGCTATATCTATATAATTTATAGGATAAGCTTTGCCACTTAAAGCTACTAAGGCATAAGCTGTCACCATAGTTGAACCTTGCCCGTCACTAGGCATCCATAAAAACGAACCATTATCTTGTCTTAAACTTTCCAAAAAAGATATTGGATCATTATTATCTTTTTGCCAAGAGCTAGCCGAAATATTGGCTTTATTTAAAGCGGCAATAACCCAAGCCGTAGAAGCTCCATCGGAGCTACTATCAAGATCATAAGCAAAACCTCCATCGGCATTTTGGCTAGTCTGTAAATAAGCTAAAGCATTAACAATCGCTGTTGAGCTACTATCTAAACCTAAATCAAGTAAAGCCATAATAGCTGCGGCTGTGTCATTGCTATCTGAAGTGCCACTAGCTGACCAACTCCAGCCTCCATCAGTATTTTGATGGTCTAAGATAAAATTTTTAGCACTGTCTGTGTCAGCTAATTGATTGACCGAGGCCAAGGCCATTAAAACCCAAAAATCATCATTGAGTAAATCACTTGAACCAAATTGACCATTATTCTTGCTAGACTCTATAACTGATAATAATTGTCTAATATTATCTGTGTCTTGTGATTCAACGGCTGCTAAAGTCAAAATATTTTTAGAGGCCGCCATCAAATCTGTAGTTTGATAATCAAGATAGCTAATATCAATGCCACCCGCCGTCGCAGCTGCCAAAGCTTGGCTAATCCAAGTATTTTGACTTTGCCCTTGTAAATAGGCAATAGTATTGTCATTATCAGCTAAAATCAAATTGGGGCTGACAAAAATAACTAGAGCAAAAATAGTAAGAATAAATTTTTTCATAGTATTATAATAATTTTTATAAACAAAAAATAAAAAATCCCTGCCTAAGAAAAGCAGAGGTAAAATTATTATGATTGTTAATAAATTTAACCCTTCTCTCCTTAGGAGAAAGTAAATATCTCAGGTGTCGGACTATCATCTGGCAAATACCAGACTACCGTAGCTAGGACTGTGGAGGAATCTCACCTCACTTCCCTGATTTGATTGTTAAAATGCTTCGTAAAAGTAATCTGAGCTTATCACAGAAAAAATGGAGTGACAAGTGTATAACTATTTAATCTTTTTTTTCTTTTTTAAAAGTTGATTAAGCTCCCTTTGAAAAGTCTCAGCATCCTTGAAAGACCTATAAACAGAAGCATACCTGATATAAGCAACCTGATCAAAAGATTTTAATCTTTTCATCACTATCTCACCCAACTGCTTGGAAGTAATTTCATTTTTAGATGTTTTTTGAATATCTCTTTCAATATCATTGATAAGTTTATGAAAATTTTCTGCTAAATATTGTCTTTTTTCCAAAGATGTCCTCAGACCACGAATTAATTTGTCTTTATCATAATTTTCCCTGTGTCCATCACGTTTAATAACTATCAAATCCAAAAGCTCTGTTTCTTCAATAGTAGAAAAACGAAAATGACATTTTTGACATAAACGGCGACGACGAATACTAAAACCCTCGCCACTAAGACGAGAGTCTCTTACTTTGGTATCTTTATGATTGCAAACTGGGCAATTCATCGACTATCTACTTCTTAATTTTTTGCGTAAAAAAGCTGGTATATCAAGCTCTTCTTCTTTTTTACTCTTTGGTAACTCTGTTACTTCTTCTTCAGCTCTATCATCTCTTCTTTTTTCAAAAGCCTGTTTTTCTCTTCTTTCCTCTGATTTTTTGGCAAAGGCTTCGGGATGACTCATACTTAATTCTGAAGAGACACTAGATTTATTTGACATATTGTCATTGGCTTTAAAACCAGTGGCAATAACTGTCACTTTTACTTCATCGCCCAAGGCTTCGTCAATCACTGTACCAAAAATAATTCTAGCTTCTGGATCACAGTTGGCGGTAATTACTTCAGCGGCCTCATTGACCTCAAACATAGATAAATCACTACTGCCGGAGATAGTAAACAATACACCAGTAGCACCATTGATGGACAATTCTAATAACGGACTATCTATAGCCGCTTTAGCAGCATCTCTAGCTCTATTTTCTCCACTAGCATTACCAATACCCATTAGGGCACTACCCGATTGGCTCATGATAGTTTTGACATCAGCAAAATCTACATTAACTAGACCGGGCACAGTAATAACTTCTGAAATTCCTTGAACACCTTGCTTTAAGACCTCATCAACAATAGAAAAAGCTTCTAGTAAAGAAGTTTTTTTATCAATAATCTGCAACAATCTATCGTTGGGAATAGTAATAATAGTATCTACTTTATCCATCAACTTTTCTAGACCTCTTTCGGCTATATCTTTTCTATGTACCCCCTCAAAAGTAAAAGGTTTGGTTACTACTGCTACTGTCAGTGCTCCAGCTTCTCTGGCTAAATCGGCTATCAGTGGTGCTGCACCAGTGCCAGTGCCACCACCCAATCCACAAGTAATAAAAACCATATCTGCTCCCTGTAGATGCCCAATGATATCAGCTTCATTTTCTTCAGCACTTTTAAGTCCTAAGTCTGGATTCATACCCGCTCCCAAACCTTTGGTAGTAGTTTTGCCAATGTGAATTTTATTTGGTGCAATAGAACTATGTAAAGCCTGAGCATCAGTATTTATAGCAATAAAATCTACACCCCTAATTTTAGCAGCCACCATACGATTAATAGCTGATCCACCAGAACCACCGACACCGATTACTTTTATATTAGCAAAAGTCTCGACTGGAGGTATTACTTCTTTGATATTCTTTTTTAACATTATTTTTATAATTTAAATAAATATAATTTTATGAAGATGGCCACAAAGATTTAAACCATCTTTTCATCTTATCTGTGCTTTGGCCAATAGCGGAGATGTTATTTAAAAAATTACCACCATTTTCCATATTTTTATTGGCCCATAAGACTAAACCTAGAGCTGTAGTATATTCTGTATCATTTAATTTATCAATAGGAAAATTGCTATCTACTGGCATACCCAAAAATACTGGCAGTTCTAATATTTCTTTGGCTAAATCAACAATCATAGGCATTTTGGCTCCACCACCAGTGAGTACAATACCTGAAGGCAATTTACCATCTCTGTCAATAACTTTTAATTCATCTTTGACTAAAGAAAATATTTCTTCTAGTCGTGCTTCAGCAATATCAGCTATATCTTTTTTAAAAACATAAGAACCTTTTTTCTCATCTTCCGAATATTTATGAAGATCTACTTCATCTCTCTTAGAAATATCTCCACTTAGAGCCTGACCATGGTCTATCTTCACTGCTTCAGCCACCTCCACCGAGGTTTTGAGCCCAATTGCCAAATCATTGGTGATATGACCAGCTCCAACTGGTAAAACTGCTGTGTGCAAGATATTACCTTCTTCAAAAATTGCCAAAGATGTAGTAGCTGAACCAATATTGACTACAGCTACTCCTAATTCTTTTTGCTTGGTCGTTAAAACTGCTTCAGCTGTGGCTAAAATTGAAAAAACAATAAACTCTATATCTACTCCGGTGCGATAAATCACCTTGGTCATATTTTTGACCTGAGAAGATAAAGCCATTACTACTTGTGTCTCTACTTCTAAACGCACGCCACTCATGCCTTGTGGTTCTCTAATGTTTTTTTGATCGTCTAAATTATAGCTAATTGGTAAAACATGTAATATTTCATAATTGGGCATCGTAGTAGTATTTTCTGCTACTTCCAAAGCTCTCTCCACATCAGAATCTTCTACTTGTTCATTGGCTTTGGCTACAGCTACTACTCCTTTACTACTAATGGTCTTGATATGCCCCCCAGATATACCGACTACCATCTTATCAATACGCAGTCCCGTCATGCGCTCACATTTTTCTATAGTCTCAGAAATACAAGAAACAGCATCTTCAATAGAATTGATGCTACCGCGAATAACTCCTTCCGATGGAGTATCGGCTGCGCCAATGATCTTGAGGCGGCCATCGGGCATTTTTTGCCCCATAACTACCCTAATAGCATTAGTACCAATATCCAGACCAGTGATAATATCTTTGTTGCTGACCATTTTATATCTTATGATTACTAATTATAACTAAATTATCCATATTTGCCAAATGATTTACCACAAAAATACAATAAAGCCTATAGCCGCGGCAAAAAGTGACACCAAAAGCACCATAGCCGCTAATAAATCTTTTACTTCTTTGGCAAAATTATGAGTACGAGGAGCCAGCATATCCACCAATCTTTCAATGGCTGAATTAAAAATCTCTAAGGCCATTACCAAAGCAATAATCATTAAAATTACTACCCAATATATTTTTTCTATACCTTGCCACCAAGAATAAATAATTACCAAGATAGCAATTAGGGTATGTAAACGAAAAGTTTTTTCGGCTGTAAAGACTGTTTTCAGTCCACGAAAAGCAAATCTAAAATTTTTGTAAAATTGCCAATCCATAAATTATTTTCTTAATCTTTCCAGTATAGTATGCTCTGCCATTTCTTGTCTTTTTTCTTCTACTAGGCTTTTTTCATGATCATAGCCCAGAAGATGTAAAATACCATGGACAGTCAAAAGTTGTAATTCGGCTCGATAAGTATTTTTTTTAGCCTTCGCCTGACGATGAGCTTGAGTCAGACAAATCAATACTTCTCCTAGCATCTCATCACTATCCATATTAAATGACAAAACGTCAGTTACTTTATTCTTCTTTCTATAAACTCTATTTAAATCACGAATTTCTTTGTCACTTAATAAAGCAATGGATATTTGTTTTTTTAATTTAAAATCAGTCTTGATAATTTTTTCCAAAATTCCTAGCCAAGAAAAATCAGCTACTAATCCTCTTTTATTTATATTTAATAACTCTGTCATTTATTATTTAATTTTTATTAATTTACCCAAGCAAAACTATTGAGCATCATTTCAAAAATATTGGTAAAATTTACCTCTCCTGAAGGACTAACTGAATGAGATATCACATATATATACTTGCCATGAATACTAATTACATTTCTCCCATCTTTTGACCTTAAGGCTGGTTGACCAGCTAAAGAATAATTTTGGTAATTAGCTGGACTGCCCAATTCTGTCGCTCGAGAAGCTAGAGCTTCATTTAAAGTTTGACCAGCTGAATTATCTTCGGCTAAAATACTAAATGACTCACCACTTTCTGAATCTGGTAAAACTAGAACATTATCCAAAACATCAGCTAGAGTTTTTACTAACCAAGTTTTTGGTCGCAAAATATTATAAGCATAGCTATCATTTATAAACTTGGTGACCAGACCTGAGTCGACCAAACTTTGAGCTGGTAATAAAGGATTATAAAGACTAGCTATTTCTTGACCATCTTTGTAACCATCTCTGTCTGTATCTTCCAAATTCTGATTGGTAGAAAAAACCAATTCTTCTTCATAACTCAGTCCATCATTATCAGCATCAAGTGCTTCTTGATTGGTATTTTCGTTGGTGTTTTGATTTTGGTTCTGATTATTATTTTGATTTACTTCTTGATTGGTATTTTCGTTGGTGTTTTGATTTTGGTTCTGATTATTATTTTGATTTACTT
>JBAYIR010000004.1:0-84237 GCA_041665505.1 Patescibacteria group bacterium | reverse complement strand
TTTTCGTTGGTGTTTTGATTTTGGTTCTGATTATTATTTTGATTTACTTCTTGATTGGTATTTTCGTTGGTGTTTTGATTTTGGTTCTGATTATTATTTTGATTTACTTCTTGATTGGTATTTGCTTCTGGTCTATTTTTACCCACAAAGAAAAGAACTCCAGCAATCACTGCAATTACAACTAAAATCAAAATTGCACTTATCAATAATAATTTTTTGCTATTAGACCCTTTATTAGCACCCCCTCTTTTGGCACTAGTGCTAGCTAGTTCACTGGCTCTGGCGGCCGCTACAAATTTACCAGGCATAGAATGCACACTAATAGCTTCTTTTTTAGTGCCCATCTCGGCTCGGAGTTCTTCCATACTGGTCTTTTCATTGTCCAAATCCACACTAGTTTTTGGTTTGACATCACCTGATCCAGATAAATGGTTAATTACTTCTTTGTTTGATTCTTGTTCATTTAACATACTTTTATAAAGCTTCGTTAGTATTTAGATTTGAAACTGTAGTGGTGCTTAATTTGCCATTACCTAGTGGATTATAGCCATTTGTCACCTCTGCTCCATCTTGATAAGTATCTCCATCTGAATCTGGGTTGTTAGGGTCTGTTTTGTAAATAATAATTTCTTCATGATCACTCAAAGCATCACTATCACTATCATCAATTAAAGGATCAGTATTATACAATTCCACTTCATCTTGATCAAAAACTCCGTCATTGTCCGTATCAGATTCTAGTGGATTGGTACCATATATTTTCTCCAAACCATTGCTCAAACCGTCAAAATCATCATCCAAGTCATCTTCATTTATAGCTGGCTCCGTATTGATATTATTATTGACATTTTCGTTCACTACTACATTGGTATCAATATTTTTATTCTGATTCGAATCTAGCTTTATATTGTTACCTCGCAAAAAGAAATAATATATGCCACCGCCAACAATAGCTAGCAAAACAATAACTAAAATAGCAATAATTATTTTTCTCATAGCCCCGCCGGAGCGATCGTCTCTGACTACCATAGAATTATCAGAAGCAATACTAGGCATAGCCATCCTCTGAGGAGCCGGAGCCGGTACAATTTGACTACTGGTCATTTGCGGAGTTGGCACAGTAGTTTGAGAAACTGGTCTTATTTTACCTAACTGCACTGCGCTAGGCTTATTTGGATCAACTGGCCCATGACTGGCTGCCACTGGGTCAATATCACCAAACATATCATCTACACTAGATGCTTTAGAATTTTGGCCACTTGGAGGAATTCCTCCTTGATTAGTATTACCAGACGGACTAGAGACATTTTGATTATTGTCTTGTTTTAAATCGTCAAACATTTTTTATTATTTAATAACTATTTAAATTTTATAGCACCAAAGAGCAGTCCATATGACCATCACCATCTCCATCACAGAAAGTAGAATTAATGACATTGATAGTTTGAGCCAACCAGCCACTAGTAGTATTGGTAAATAATCCGCCTGTGTCATTAGCTACGGCTTGACCAACTGGTGCTAGCCAAGCTTGTCTCAATAAAACTGGACTAATATGAACCATTGGATCCATAGCTCTAGCTTCTGTCACAGCATCAACTAAAATATCCGGTAAAATAGCAGCATTATAATCTTCATTAACATCATTGCCAGTATTACTTCCACAATAAGCTGCTTCATCAGACACTGGTACTATCACTCTGTGATAATCTGGTCGCCAATTATAATGACTAGCTACTTCTCTAGCGGCATAACCCCAATTTTCTAATCTGCCACCATAATCATAAGAATCACTACAAGCTGGATAAGTAGGCGTATCACCATTTATACTGATAGTACCTATATCATTGGTGGCATTATCATAAAAACTCAAATAGCGTACATTTGGAAAATTATTGCTTGGGTCACTATCAATATTATTTTGATATAATGGACAATCTGTCACCAAAGCTCTAAATACTTGTAGAGCTTCATCTACCCAATCATTATTTGAAAAACCAAATAATTGATTTATATCATCGTCAGTAGCGGGCGTTAAAGAAGTAATATTACTTAGATCATAATCTCCGCTATCTTCATTAAAATTAGGGTCATTTAATACACCACCATCACTGTCACCTAAAACCATAATACTAATTCTATAAGCTATACCTCTAGTATCTAAATCACTAGCTACCGCCTGAGTAGAATTACAAAGGGCAGTAGCATCAACTGCCATAGAGCCAGACATATCAAAAACATAAACTAAATCAACATTTTTTTCTATGACATAAGCTGGATCAAAGCCGCTATCACACTGCTCATAAGGAGTAAAGACTCCGCTTTGGGCTGTACATTCTGCTTCACTACAATTTAAATTACTAGTATAAACTCCGGCTACCAAATTGGAACAATTGGCTGTGCAAGCTCCATCTACCACGCCATTACCACAATAACCACCAGTATTCATACAAGAGTTGCAAACATATTGATTCATGGGGTCTGAAAAATTAACTCTAGAAAGACCTCTTGGCCACGGCCAATAAGCTGAATCTTCTGGGTCACCCCAATCACAACCTTCAAAATATGTTTGATTGGTATCACCATCCCCACAATAGCCACCACCCACTGCTCCACCCCCACAATCATCAGCACAGGCATAAGTATTATTCTCGTCAGACAGAGCTGGAGTTGGTCTTTCGGGATAATCAGCCCCATCACAAATTTCATAAAGCTCGTTGGCATTACCATCACCACAATAACCGCCAGTGAAACCAACACAATCAACATCACAAGCATATTGATGAGCTATATCTGTATCTTCTGGAGCTAAAGCTGGAGGATTGGCTGGGATTAAATCCCAAGGTGCCCCTGGATCACAATCTTCACCATAACTACCATCAATGGCACCGTCGCCACAATAACCGCCAACTTGATCATTTCGACACTCGCTATTACACTCATACTGATTATAAATATCTGAAAATATTGGTTCTGGTGCTTGATAAGTGCTAATTTCACAAAGCTCACCAAAAGCATATTGTTGTACTCCATCTCCACAGTAGCGTCCATCAAATGCACACTGAGTAGTACAACCATAAGTTTGATTTATGCGTGACATGGCTGGACTGGGGACAGTATAATTTTCATAATCACAAAGCTCACCAGAAGGATTATATGTGGCATCACCGCAAATGCCTTCATATGGTGCTCCAGCACTGCAAAGTCGCTGACAACTATTGGAGCAAGAAATACTACCGCCCAATGAACAATCCCAACCAGTTAAGCCAGTTGGACTAGCGCTAGGATCACACTGTTCTGTACCCTCTGACCAAATGCCGTCACCACAAAGAGCAGCTGGATAAATATTTCCCGCATTATTGCATAAGACCTGACAACTATCAGTACCACAATAAGGAGTAACTCCAGTTTCTCGACAATGATAATCTCCTGATGGCATAGCCCCGTCGCAAGTTTCATAATATGATTGTAAAGTTCCATCGCCACAATAACCGCCACATTGTCCAGCTGTAAAAGCTGGATCTGGTCTATACCATGTACATTCTATTAAATTTCCAGTGGCATTAATTGCTCCACGAGGATTACAACCAATGGTCTGCTCATTCCACCATTCTTGATTACCAACTGTCGGAATAGCTGGAGAAGCTGTAGCTGGAGACTCAGAACAAGCATAATTCCAAAATTCATTATCACACTCTTCAGCTGTTATAAATTCTCCCCCAGCTAAATTGCATGGTACGGAACCACCTGGTCCAGAACAACCTGGACAAGGTATTGTACAATAGTTTGTATCTAAAACTCCATTGCCACAGTAAGGGTTATTGGGCAAACCAGGTGCTCCCACTGATGTAGCATCACAATGAGGGTTATTAATATTAAAATCAATATTGGTCGGTGGGTGATCTAAATCAGCTATAAAAGTGGTGACTGGAGTAGGAGTGTACATATCATACTCAAAATTGGCCCCCAAATAATAATCTTGCCCCGTACCTAAAATATTATATATATAAACTAATGAATTAGCTGGACAAGAAAAATCTCTATTTACTTCATCCCAACAAGTCTCTGAGTTATAAGGAGACGTACAGCCATTAAATAAATTTATTGGATCATCTGATATAGTGGTACCCAAATTATTAGCCAAAGTTTCCTGCCAAGAAGGCCAACTACTATTTGATAAGCCATTAAGATAAGAGCCAGCATTTAGTGGCGGAAAATAGCTAACACAAGTCCCAGCGCTAGGACAATCTGAATTTTGATTACAGGAAATTAAACTGTTATTAGAGCAAGCTTTATGATTTTCTCCATAACTTAAAACAGCTTTTTTGATACTCATTAAATCACCCAAACGTTTAACATCTCGACGTATTTTGAGTCCTTGTGAATCACAATAACCAACTGGGCAATCAAAATCACTACTACAAGTTATGGTATTATCACTATGACAAGTATTAGACATAGTAGCTGAAAACATGTCTATATTGAGTTTGAAATTATCTACCATCTGCTCATAGATATTAAGCGTACTAGAGTTAGCTCCAACATTATGAGCAATAATATAAACATTAGTATACAAAACATCTGACCAAATATTTGTAGCTGAAACATAAATAGTACCGCCAACTTGTAAAGCCTCATAGCCATCTACTTCAAAAACTGTGCCTATTTCTTCAGGATTAGGAGCATTTTTTCTATACCAATCCAAAACCGAAAGATGCTCTTCATTTTTCATTACTCTAAAACCAATAATATCCACTAAAGAACCGCCAGACGAAGTATTAGCTATTAAAGTTGGATTACTTTCTATTGGTTCAATACCAGTCGGTGTACAATTATTATTATGAGCTATCACTCTATATCTATAGCTACTATTAGCAGCAACTGTATTATCAGTGAAAGAATAATCGCCTGCTACATTTGGTACACGCACTAGAAGATTAGCCTTAGTAACAAAATCTGTATCCACACCTGACTCAAATCTTTGTACTTCAAAATATTCTGGATCTTCTGTTATGGCACTTACCCGACGTGGCTGTGTCCAACCAAATACTAAAGTATTAACCCCATCATAAGTATAATTTAGTTCCCTTGGAGCAATTGGCGTACAGCCCATGGCCTGACTATTAGCTTCTTCTGTCTTAAATAAAACACTAAGTTTTTCTCGCCAAGAGCTATCTTTCTTTTCTTCTGGCTGAGCATAAGCTAAGCTACCAAAATAAGGATTTTTTTCATCCAAAACCGTACCATAATAAATAGTACTGATATATTCTCTAAGTATATTAGGATCTGGTGAAGGAGTAATATGAGGAACATCAATATATGGTAATGATACTTCAGCTGGATTACCATAATTTTGACAATAGTAAGTAGAAAAATTCATATCTGGAATAGCTGTATCATTCCAAGGGTAAGTAGCCAAAGACGGCCATGGAGTTTGACAAGTGTTTACCTCTACTGAACTACTGTCGCTGACAATATTAGATGGCTCTGAAGCTAAGTGAACTTGAACACTCAAATTTGTCGAACCGTTTGTTCCAGCTGTACCCAAAATAGATTGACTGATAGTGGCAATAGGGGCAACTATATTATTATCTGCCGATACCCAGTTGTAAACCAATGAAGCTGGAATCAGTACCTGACGACGAATATCATAAGTGAAGCTCTCATAAAGATGCTGATTACCTGTATTAGCGCCTGATACATCGCCAGAACAGCCAGAAGGATTGATACAAGTAAATAAATCCTCCTCTGGGTCAATCTCAACACTATGAGCAGAACAACTTTGATCGGCTGTATCAAAATACCAACCCAAGTCATTAGCACCAATATAATTCCAATTGGTAAAACCAGGATCTGGATTATTATTCACTATTGGATTGCCATTTTGTCCCAAGACCTGACTAGCATCATCAAAACCAACAAAGTAACGAGTAAAATTGGATAAGATATTTGACTGTTCATAGACTGCTGTCAAAAGACCGGGAGTTGAATCTATAAATCTAATAGCCCCAGGTACCAGACACCAATTAGAAGCACATTGTTCATAAAGACCAAAGTGACTAATCAAACTATTTCTATTCAAATCGCCGCCTGAAATATTAAAGACCACATATGGTGCTACGTTATTACATATATTAAGGGCCCCACCAGCTGGATTATTTTCTATCAAGCTGACCTCTTCTGTCAAAGATGGACCTACATTTATTCCTAAAACTCCGTAGTCTTCAAAAAGAGTACCTTGATCTAAAACATCTACTTCTATATTGGTACTGTTTCCAGTAACTACCGTTGGCGCGGTGGTAAAAATAGGATTTTTAGAAATTTCACTATTAAAATCACCCAGATCGTTGGTCCAATCACGCCAAGAGTAAGTACAGCTATCACAATAAACTGGCAAATCTCCACAAGACACAGTATTAGCCAAAGTGATAGCACTATAAGTAATAGGCTGACTAGCTGTGGCTATTTGGATAGCTGGATCTACATCGACACTTTGTACCCGACAATCAGCCTCGCCAGTAGTAAATACCCAACGTAAAGCATTAATAGGAAATGCTATATCCTGAGGAGGAGGATTTTGACCATAAATATTGGCTATAGATGTCCTGATAGTTACTCTATATTGATGCCCTAGTATAAAAGGATCATGTTCAATGATTAATGTCTTACCACCACCAGTTAAAGTATAACCAGTGCTGACCAGGATAGGCGGACCAGTAATATCATAAATCAAATAAGCACCAGCTATAGTAGTCTCATCTATTGGCGAATCAAATCTAACTCCCACTTGAGAATTGGTACAAGCCCCATCACAATTTGGCCAATAGTCTACTACATTGAGTGGTATACCACCAATAGTTAATAAGCCATCTGTGACTGGTAAAATATTAGTGCCTTCTTGAGCATCTAAAGTTACTATATCAGATTGTCCAATAGTCACTGTGGCTAGAGTTTGGAAAACCGCATTAGGAGTAGTATCACCACTAATAATTGTACCCAAACTATTATCCTGCCAATTGTAACTACAAGTACTGCAATTTATTGGTGTGGGACCACATGAAGCAGCATTATAAGTAGTGACTGCTCGATAATTAAGTGACTGACTAGCACTAGCTGTAGCTGTAGCTGGATCAACCCATACGGCGTCAGCTAAACAACCTGCATTTTCAATTGTAAATGGAGGTGACTGCCAACCGCCGACTATATTATCATTAGCTATATTTAATACAGCATCGCTTACTTCCAACCTGTATTGTTTTCCTAAATCAAATAAACCGTGGTCAATACTAACATGTCGATTGCCTATGATTGGTAAAATATTTATAGCATCATATACTCCATCTGTAATATTATAAATTCTGATACTAGTATCATTGACTGTGGCCGCTTGTAAATCAGAATTAAACCAAATCTCTGCCATAGAGTTGGTACAAGCACCACAATTTGGCCAGTAGCTATCAACAGATAATTCGGTAATGACTGATGTGGCTCCACTGACATTCATAGTCAAAGGTGTACTGTCTGAAACAGTGCCATAAGACATGGAACTACCATCAATAGTTAAGTTGATATTGGTAGAACCATTAATACCAGCTGGGGTGGCCAAAACATTTTGAGCACCCGTATCTATAGAAGCTATAGTGCCACCACTAGATTCAGTCCAATCCCAATCGCAAGTATCACAATGGATAGCTTGCTCACCACAAGAGCCCCCATTGGCTATGGCATAACCATTATAAGCAATATCATTGAAAGAATAAGCTGTGTAATTATCTGGTAATATATTAGCACTGGTCATTTGACAATTTTCCGTGCCCACAGTAAATGTCCAGCTACGCTCTGCTAAACCGCCACCCAAAGGATAACCATAAATATTAGTAATTCCCGCATCAACAATCACAATATAAGATTGCCCACCTACTAAAGTTGTAGTCAAACCGTCCAGCTCTACTCGACGAGAAACACTAGTTGCATCTATACTGCTAGTCAGATTAGCTGCTGACCAAGTGCTACAAGTAGCGTCATCACATTGATGTAATTCAAATTGGCTAGGGGCCAGTGGTAATTGTAATTCAGTATTAAAATCAACCCAAATCTGAGCATTACCACAAGAGTCATCACAATTTGGGACTTTATTTTCTATTCTAAGAATTGGTGCCAAAATTATTGGATAAGACTGACCTACTCCAGCTGCTGGATAATCCAAGTTTGTAGCTTCTACTGTTACAAAATTATCATCTGCAGCTGGCAATAATTGTGTGGCTCCTGGACCAGCAGTCAATCTAGTAAAACCATTATTAACATCAGCATTAGCTAGTGGAATATGGCTAGCATAATCGCTGACTGGCCCGGGATTATGACTAATAGACCACTGCCAATCATAAGAGCCTCCACAGACATTACAGTTGGCAGCCAAAGGAGAAGAACTAAAATTCATTTCTTGACCGGGATATATATTGGCCTGCGGGCTTTGTGGAGTAACTGCTATAGAAGACACTTCACACAAAAGACCACTATCTCTAGTTTTAAAAGTCCATTCGTCTAAGGCTGGATCAGGAGTCCAAGAATCAGCCCCAATAGCGGCATGAAAAGTGCCAAGCTCTACTTCATACCAAGTGTCTGGATTTAAATTTCCATCTAGAGTACTTGGATCCGAGTCTGAATCTGGATTAAAGACAAAACCCTCTCTATCAGTATTTGAATTGATAATTTCTATTATACCTGGCAAGGGACTAGCAGCTGTATAAGCTGTACAAGTATCATCAGTACACTCATTTAATGTAATATTTGCATTATTAAAATCAGCATCAAGAACATTTCTAGTAAACAAGGCTGTTATATTGGTATCTACAAAAGCATCTAAAGATAACTGTTGAAAAGAAAAACCACTAACATCTACTCCCTCGTGATTATGTGGCCATGGTGATGGTGACTGCAGACCAGCAGCACAACTATAAGTATAGTCTAAACCAAAAGGTTCAGCTTGAGTGCTGACATCCCAATAATATTCACAAGCATTGGGAATAACTCCACAGCTAACAGCACAATAATTACCGGCTACTCCGCTACAGCAAACATCTGCTCCACACTGAAGATTATTAGTACAAGCACCAACATTAAATATTATGCCATTACTATTGTTGCCAGCGACATCTTGAACTACCACTGGGCCAGTACTGGCTCCGACTGGCACTTCTACTCCAAAAGCCTGATTGGGGCTCCAACTAACTATAGAAGTGGCTGAGACTCCAGCTGCACCATCATAAAATAATACATCACCACTAGCACCAAAAGCCTCACCGGAAATAGTCACCAAATTACCTACTGGACCATTGTCTGGACTAACTGAACAAATTTGTGGTCCAGGTGGCACATTAGTTACTCTAAAATTAAAATCATTACTAACTGCTCCGTCGCCATTTCTTTCAATTCTAATTGGATAAGTATTACCTATGGTCCAAGGACCAGCTGGTACTTTGACTATAATATGATCATTAAACCAGTAATCTCCACAAACAGTTGGGAAATCAAAAGTACCTGGTACTTCATTACCATTAGTTGGATTGTTGTCTGGATCAAATAAAACCAGACCAACGTTATCTCCAAAATTGGAACCCATAATAGTCACATAGGACTCTACTGGACCGTTGTCTGGAGACAACTCAGTAATCACTGGTCCTCCGCCAGTAATAGCTAAGGCTGAGAAAGGAAATGGGTTACTGTCTATACTACTAGGACTTCTCATAGTCACACCCAAATTTCCTACTACATTTGGCACTTCAGCCGTGGCGTTATTAATATCTGCTATAGTGGTTTGATAACTGGCTACGGTATCAAAACGAGCTGTAGCTCCGGTAAAATTAACACCATCTATGTCTATGTCATCGCCATAAGAACCGTCTGTGGCACTTAAAGCACAAATACCTGGACGAACTGTATCATTTCTATCAAAACCAACATAAGGATCACTAGACTCTCCTCCTAGAGCGGCTGCTTCTGTCACTACCACATCAAACACGGCATTGGATCCATCACCAGCTGGTACTTCCACTATTATATAATTGTCATTCCAAATATTACCGCAAACAGGTGCCAAAGCTATATCACTACCAATAGTGACTGTACCAGGATTAGCACTATCACCAAAATTGTAACCAAAAATAGTCACTAGTGTCCCAGCCTCACCATCCTCTGGAGATATAGATTGAATCACTGGTGCATCTGATCCGGGGATTATAGTTGTGCCAGTACAAATATTTTCTTGCACACAAGAGCTAGCACTACAACAACCAGACACACACTGCCCTTCTGTTGTAGCATCACAGCTAATATTTAATCTATCATAATCTGTGTCACCAAAAACATCAACAATTACATCACTAGAAATAGCATTGGTTGGTATATCAACATTAATTTGTAAATCACTCCAAGTATTTACATTCAAATTTAAAAGCGTTGTTCCATCTACACCACCGGACATAGTAACTACTGCTGGAGCGCCTCCAAAACCTTCTCCCAATATATCAACTGTTCTTGGTAAATTTTCTACCGAAACTGGATTGGGATTAATACAATCTACAAATACGCTAGTGGGGTCATTGTTAACAGTAAAATCAAAAATTTCTGTCGGGAAAGTAACATTAGTAGATATATTTGTATCGTTGGTCAAAACTACTTGATAATTTCCAATAGCTAGAGTATCTGGGACCCTGACTCTGACCATGCCATCTTGCCACATAGCGCTACTAGCACACTCTACTACCTCCGCTTCAGTAGCTACTCCAGTAGCTGTATCAACTAATTCTACTTTACCCACACCATTTGGACTACCATCGGGAGTGTTATCAAAATTATAACCATATAAAGTCACCCGACTACCCACTGGGCCAGCTGTTCTGCTGATAGAACAAATTCTTGGATCATCTGGATTAGTTGGTGTTGAACAAGTACTAGGGATAATAATAATAGGTGGTGTCGTAGTACCGCCGCCACCGCCACCGGTAGTGTCATATAATCTGCTCAATATAAATCTAGAAATAGCATAAGCCGATAAGATAATTACCAAACCAATAACCGCACTAGCAATAAGTAGTTTGGCTTTTTCTACTTTCTCAGAGTTGCCACGAGAAGTCATCCAAAGGTAACCTCCATACAAAATAAGCAGTGTTGCTAAAATACCCAAAAAACCCAAGAAGATATTAATAATGCCAGCAATAGTATCTTGAATAGACCTAGTACCCAAAGCTATTCCTCCATTGGCTAGCTCATTTACACCTAAGGCATCTTGAGCCAAAACTTTATTAGCCAATGTCATGGCTAAAATAAAGTTGCTTATTAGTACGAAAAATACTTTTTTCATTTTTATATTTTTATATGAAAACAATTTTTATCTTTATAAATCAGCTCCCACACAATAGCCACCAGCCGCACAAGCCGGAGCTCTAACTGGATCATTATTACTACAGACACAAGATGAATCACCAGCTGCACAAGCGCATGGATACCAACAATTTTGTCTCAAGTCTTTGATACCAGAAGTTAAAGTCGGTGTATAAATACTAGAAGGATCTAGTCTATTGTGGCTAATACTAATAGTACGACTATTTAAGTCCAAATCTGAACCATCCCCTGACCATAAACTCATCCAATAATTCATTGGTCCAGCTACCCCCACTAAACTAATATTACTTGAATTAACTGAACTAGCTAATAAAACTTTGTCAAAAGTAATTTCTATAGGATCATCCAAAGAAATATCATTTGGATCTTGCATATGGGAGACTGTTGGTGGCACCAAATCAATAGTATTGGTAGTAGCAAAGGTCCAAGCGTAGTTTCCACCAGCCGCATCATCATTATCACCATCTAAGATATTGTCTGACATATCAGCTATTACATTGCCAGCCAAAACTGTCCCCGTGCCAGACACCAAAGCACCAAAATCATCAGCACTAAAAGCATCACTAATAGGTAAACAGAATACATTACCACCACAAGAATTTACTCCACACAAATCAGTAGTAATTAATTCTACCGTACGATATTGATTAGATATCTTATATTCTCCTGACACTAGTGTTGGGCCAGCTGGATCATCATTGTTGGTGATACTAATATTGCTAAAGCCAGTAGCGGTGTCACCAGATGCTAAAATTGGATTGACAGCCTCGGAAAAATTAATCTGAACAGTGGTATTTCTGGGATGCCCTGTACCAACTGGCACAACTGATAAAATTTTTGGTGGGGTAAAATCAAACTCTGTGCCAGTAGTAAAAATCCAAGAATAAGTATTGGCATAAGGAAAAGCCACTGAACCATTTTGAGTCAGTAAATCTCCAAGCTCCATACGATATTGCACATTAGCGGTATTACTACCTAGATTATCTGGGTTACTACCATAAGGGTTGATTTGAAAAGTTCTAAAACCAGTAGCTGGATCGGTGCTATAGTTGATTATTAACTCACTACCCGTAATAGATGAGGACTCACCTTGTTTCCATAAATCAACAAAACCAGTCCTAGCCTGACAATTAACTCCTCCACAAGCTATTGGATCAACTACTATTCTAGAAACATCCATTGGTTCTTTGAAAGTCAGATAAATATTGGTATTTCTAGGCACATTGGCGGCATAAGGCGCTGGATAATGACTTTCTAAAGCTCCGGCTCCCAGACCGACACCGCTGGTGTAACCTCCACTTGGCCCAGTAGGAGTGGTGCCAAATATACCATCGTAACCTGTACGTAAGATAAACCTAGCAATAGCGTATGAGGATAAAATAATAATTAAGCCAATTACTCCATTAATCAAAATCTGTTTAGCTTTTTCTACTTTATCGGCATTACCACGAGAAGTCATCCAGATAAAGCCTCCGTAAAGTATTATTAAGGTGGCTAGTATTCCTAAAAATCCCAGGAATATATTGATGACACCGGAAATAGTCGCTCTTAAGTCTCTAGTGCCAAGATTGACTCCGGCGTTAGCCAAATCATTGGTACCAAAGGCATCTGTGGCCTGAGCTAAAACTAATTCAGGCAACAAAAAAATAACTGCCAAAAGTATAATAAACAAAACAGTTATTTTTTTATTAGTAAGCATGGGGATTTTATTTAATTATAAATTTAATTTTTGTTTGACTTTCTCCTGAACAATCTTACCATCTGCTCGACCCTTGGTTTGAGCCATTACTTCTTTCATTACCAAACCAAAATTATCATGACCGGCGGATATGATATTGGCTATTATTTTATCTATTTCCTCTTCACTGAGCATTGCGGGCATATATTTTTCCAAGATTCTGGCTTCAGCTTCTTCTCTGGCTAGTAAATCATCACGCCCAGCTGATCTAAAAGCCTCAATGGAATCTTGTCTTTTTTTAAGCTCACGCTTGACAATAGACAAAACATCCTCATCTTCCAGAGAACTAATTCTTTTATCTATTGCCAAGTTTTTCAGAGCACTCCGAAGCATCCTCAAAGTGGATACTTCTATTTCTTTTTTAGCTTTAAAAGCTTCAATATAATTTTTTTCTATCTCTTTTTCTAAAGACATCTAACAAATATCTAAAAAATAAAAAATTATCGCCTTTTGGCATGACTTGATTCAAAATCGTCTAATTTACCTATTTTTTTCAAATAATCAAAACGAGCTGTAATAGTTTTACGACGTAAGGCTGTATCTCTTAGTGCTTTTTTACTCTTCTCTTTAGTAAAAAATCTAATTTTTTTAGCCTGCAAAATTTTGCCGCTTTGGATTGTTTTTCTGGTAAATCTTCGAATTAAGCTTTCAAACGATTCTCCATCTTTACGCTTAACTTCTAGCACAAAATCACCTCCGTTTCTTGTTAATTAAATTCCCTATAAAGTGTCAAAAGAATAATTGCTTTTAGCTATTATTCTCGTAATTATAATGACAGATTTTTAACTAAAAGTCAACAAAAAAAATATCCCCAGTTAGGGGATTATTTTTTAAGCTTTAAATTTTTAGCAATATTCTTATCTAGTCTTTTTCTAATTTCCATTTTTATCTTTCTGTAGTCCACAATTTCCTGAACACCACTCTCCATATCCCTAATCAATATGGTATCGTCAGATATTTCCTTTTGCCCCATAATCAAAGTATATTTAGCATTTTTTTTATCAGCAGCCTCCAATTGATCTTTCAAACCTTTCTTAGACATATTCTCGGTTACAGAAAATCCTTGTGATCTAAGCTCTTCAAAAAGACTGATAGCTTTCTTACGAGCTTCATTACCTAGCTGAGCAACATAAATATCAAAACCTTTATTTTTATTAAGCTCTACTTTAGCTTCTTGCATTTTCATAATTACTCTCTCTACCCCAATAGCAAAACCAATAGCTGGAGTAGGTCGGCCACCCAAGGCATCTACCAAATCATCATAGCGTCCACCGCCACCCAAGGCATTAAGTTTACCATCTTTAGAAGAGCACTCAAATATTTCCCAAGCGGTCCGAGTATAATAATCTAAACCTCTGACTATTCTAGGATTGAGACTATACTTAATATCCAAACTATCCAAATATTCCAACACCGCCATAAAATGCTCCTTGCCTCCTTCTGACAAATAATCAACTATTTGTGGAGCCTCTTCAGCTAACTCTTGGCATTTTTTGCTTTTACAATCCAACAAACGTAAGGTATTTTTATTTAATCTTAAGTTGCAATCTTTACAAAGTAATTTTTTCTTATCTTGATAATATTTTTTAAGCACCTTGATATATTCTGCTCTGGAATCACTATCTCCAACACTGTTGACCTGAATTTCAATATCTAAACCTAATTCTTTGAGAATATAATAAGAAATAGCAATCAGTTGAGCATCAATCACTGGATCATCATCACCAATGGCCTCAAAACCAAATTGCCAAAACTGCCTATAACGTCCGGCCTGAGGATTATCATGACGAAATTGCGGTCCAATATAAAAAAGTTTTACTGGCTGAGGTAAGTTGAGCATACCATGCTCTATATAAGCTCTGACTACAGAGGCGGTATTTTCCGGACGGAGAGATAATTTGTCGCCACCAGGGCTGACAAATGAATACATCTCTTTACTCACCACATCAGTATCTTCTCCGACTGTACGCTTAAATAAACTAGTAAATTCTACTATCGGCGTATCAATACGAGAAAATCCGTAATTTCTAGCAAAATTTTCTACCTTTTTTCTAATCAAATTCCAATAAAGCTGTTCATCTGGCAAAATATCTTTCATGCCTTTAACCAATTGCATTTTGACTTTTTTCTTTTTAACTGCCATATATCTTAATTATTTATTAACTCCTAAAACTTTACTGACTAATTTTTTTATACTCTGGAACATTGAAAGTATTAATTCTATCTATCGGCCAACCTCTAATCCAAACTCGTCCAATAATGTAATCTTTATGAATTGGTCCTAATTGTCTGGAGTCTAAACTATTAGTTCTATTATCACCCATTACAAAATATTCATTTTCACCTAAAGTAACAGCCAGATGCGTATCAGATGAAAAATTTTCTATATAAGGCTCATCAAGTTGTTCGCCACCAACAAAAACCTTGCCATTCTCTACAGAGACTGTCTCGCCTGGGAGCCCAATAATTCTTTTTATAAAATAAGACTTGGTGTCTTTAGGATTTTTAAAGATAATAACCTCACCTCTCTCTTTAGCATTAAAACGATAGGATATCTCATCTATAATCAAATATTCATTCTGATAAAAGTTTGGCTCCATTGATGCCCCTTCCACATAAAAAGGCTGCACTAGAAATAATCTAATTGGCAAAATAATAGCCAGAGAAATCAAAACTACTTTGACTATTTCAAAAATTAAAATACCAAATTTTTTCAACCAAGAAAAAACTAAACTATCTTCATCGTCCTCTGAAAAATTACTCATATCCATATCACTCCTTTCTGGTGACAAATCATCTGAATTAATATTTTTATCTTTTTTCATAAAAAATGTAAAAAATTATATAATTTATAGGATTATTATACACAATGCCAAAATTAAAATCAACTACATAAAGCCCTATAAATTATGGGCTAAAAGAAAAATAGATGGTTGACTAATAGTTCTTTTATTAGTATAATTGATACACTTTATGAATGTAAAAAAATGGATTTTAATAAACGTAAAATAAACCTTTTAGACGAAAATTTGAATTATGCTTCTGCTAAGCCACCTATAGAAACTGACGAACAGGCTGACAAAAACAAATACAAACAAGACTCTAAACAAGAAATAAAAGCTAATTCCAAACAAACTAGAGGGAAGAAAAAACTCCCCTTGTTTTTTATAATATTGATAATACTATTTTTTATTTTAGCCAATATACTATCGGCAGACAATAATGGTTTTTTATCTGGGGTTAAAAATTCTTATCTAGTTAGACAAATAACTCATATTATATCTAATAAAGAAAAATATTTAGATGGTGAAAAAGAAGATCGGATAAATTTTGTCCTAATGGGTATGGGTGGGCCTGGACATGACGGCCCATATCTAACAGATACTATTATGATTGCTAGCTTCAAACCATCGACCAGAGAAGCAGCTGTATTTTCTCTACCCAGAGATATGATAGTACCAATTGATGGTTATAACTACCGTAAAATCAACTCTGTTTACACTATCGGGCAAAACAATGGTGTTGGTGGTGGAGAACTAGTAAAAAAAGTAATTAGTGATACTTTTGACATACCTATCCATTATTTTGCCGCCGTAGATTTTAATGGCTTTGTAGAAATGATAGATTCTATAGATGGTGTTGATATAGATGTAGAAAAATCCTTTACCGATAACCAATTCCCGACTTATAATGACAAATGGAAGGCCGTATCCTTTGAAGCTGGTAAACAAACTATGGATGGTTCGACAGCCCTTGACTATGCTCGCTCTCGCCATGGCAACAACGGTGAAGGTTCTGATTTTGCTCGTATCAAAAGACAGCAAAAAATAATAGTCGCCGCCAAAGAAAAACTCACCTCTTTTAATACTTTGATAAACCCTGCTAAAATCACCAGCCTTTTTTCATTATTTAATAAATATACCAAGACAGATGTCGAACCATGGGAAGCCGTCAAACTGGTACATCTGAGCAAAGAGTTAGATACCCAAAAAATAATTGCCCAATCTATTGATGATAGAGCTGGTGGTTATCTCAAATCTGGTATTTCTGTAGACGGTGCTTATATTCTCCAACCAGTGGCTGGAAACTATAATCAAATTAAACTACTAGTAGCCAATATCTTTAATTTACAAAAAGCTAGTGAAGAAAACGCTAAGATTGTCATACAAAACGGCACAGCTGTCCCTGGTCTAGCCCTCAAGGCAGTTAATTATTTAGACCAAATAGGGTATAATATAATCAGATATGGTAATGCTGAAATTCAAGATAAGATTAGCACTGTTATATATGATTATACTGACCAAAACCCTAAGACCAAAACTTCCTTAGAAAATATTTTCCTTACCACCATCAAAAAAGATATCCCCCTAGACTATTCCAGCTCAATAGTAGCCTCAAAATGGGGAATAAAAAATGAAGAGGGTGATTTAGAAAAGATAGATTTTCTAATAATTTTAGGTCAAGATCAAATAATAGACGAAACAATAGAAATAATTACTACCATCGATCCAATGCTACTGACTAGTTCTACAGCCAGTAGTTCTAGTCCTACAGCTACGAGTAGCGAGGAAACAATAGAATAAACATATGGCTTTATACAAAATAGCAATAGTTGGCAGAGTAAATGTAGGTAAATCTACCTTGTTTAATCGTCTAATATCAGATCAAAAAGCCATTACTTCTCATGTGGCAGGTACAACTAGAGATAGAAATTATGCCATATGTTCTTGGAAAGATATGGATTTTTCTTTAATTGACACTGGCGGACTAGAAAGACAATCTGATGATGATATAGATGCACAAATTATCGAGCAAGCTCAAACAGCTATTAAAGAGGCTGACCTCTTACTTTTTGTAGTAGACACCAAAACAGGTATTATGCCAGCTGATTTGGAGCTAGCCAAAAAATTCAAAAAAATTCAAAAACCAATAATATTAGTAGCCAATAAAACAGACAATAATAGATCCCGTCAATATTTATCAGATTTCTACAAATTAAATTTAGAACAACCATGGCCAGTCTCAGCTATTAATGGTGTAGGGACTGGTGATTTACTAGACGAAGTAGTTATTCAACTCAAGAAAATAAAAAATAAGAAAAGAAGTAAAGAAGTACCAAGTGATGAAAAATCAATCAGAGTAGCTGTAGTAGGTAAGCCAAATGTTGGTAAATCATCTATTATCAACGCTATTTTAGGAGAACAAAGAGTAATTGTCTCAGCTATTGCTCATACTACTAGAGACTCTCAAGATATAGAATTTATTTTTGAAGGACAAAAAATTATTTTTGTAGACACGGCTGGTATAAGACGTCAGAGTAAAAAATCAGCTGATGCTTTTGAAAAACAATCGGTTGATCAAAGTATTGAGACTATCAAAAAAGCTGACATAGCAATACTAGTAACTGATGTCAGTGAAAAACTAACTTGGCAAGACAAACACCTAATAGATGAAGCTAACGCTGCTGGTGTTGGTCTAATTATCTTGGCCAATAAATGGGATTTAATTCCTGAAAAAACTACTGACACTAGCAATGATTTTGAAATGTATTACAAAAGATTTTTTCCTTTTATCAGATGGGCGCCAATTATATTTTCATCCGCTACCAAAAAAATACGCATTAAAAAAATACTAGACAGCATTATTTCTATCTACAATGAAAAAAATAAGGTATTGCCTGAAAATACTTTAGACAAATTACTAAAAAGTATAGTCAAAAGACACAAACCATCTCGAGGTAAAGGTATTAAGCATCCTTATATTTATAGTCTAAAACAAATTCGCACCAATCCTCCAATTTTTGCCATTAAAATTGATTTTAAATCTTCCCTGCATGACTCTTATCTCAGATTTATAGAAAATAATCTACGCTACAAATTTGGTTTTGAGGGCACCCCTATTCACATTCGAGTGATTAAAAGCCAAAACGCTAAAGATAAATAAAAAAACAAAAATTATGAAACTTATAATTGGACTTGGGAATCCAGATAAAGAATATGAATTTACACGTCACAATTTTGGCTACTTAGTTTTGGATTCTTTGGCTAGTAAAAAAGAACTCAGCTGGACCAAACATAAATCAAGTAACAGCTTAATAGCTAGTTGGCAAGGGAAAAAAGAAAAAATTGTTTTGGCTAAAGCTCTAAGTTATATGAATAATTCTGGCCAAGCAGTGGAAGCTTTAAAACAATTTTATAAACTTCCAGTTAACAAAATAATAGTAGTGCATGATGATATAGACTTACCATACGGCAAGCTAAGAATATCCAAAAATCGCGGTGCAGGTGGACATAAAGGCCTAGAGTCAATAATAAAACACCTAACCTCAAAAGATTTTAAAAGAATACGCTTGGGTATTGGTCCCCAAAATGGCAAAGCAGAAGATTTTGTACTTAAAAAATTCTCCCCGACTGAAAAGAAAAAACTAAATGAAGTGTTGGACACTAGTCATCTAATATTAGAAGAAGTGTTGGACAAAGGCTTTGATGAAGCCGCTAATAAATATAATTAAAAATCAAAAAACCGCCGCGTCAAACGCAACGGTTTTTTTGTTTTATACTAAATACTTTTGAGCCAATCAAGCATAGTGCGCACTCCAAAACCTACTCCACCAACTGGAATATATGAATTCATCTCTTTTTCAGCGTAAGCTGGGCCAGCAATATCAATATGGACCAAAGATGCGCCGTCACTGATAAAATCCTGAAGAAACCAAGCTGCCATAATAGAACCACCCAATCTAGAACTACCAATATTTTTAATATCTGCTATTTTACTTTCATTGGCCTCTTTATACTCCAAAGCCATAGGCATTTGCCACATATTCTCCCCTGTTTTTTGAGCTGATTTGAGAATACCTTGAGACATTTTTGAGTCTAGACTAAATAATCCAGCATATTGTGAACCCAGAGCCACCATAATAGAGCCTGTTAGTGTAGCAATATCCACCATTTTTTTAATGCCTTGCTTTTGAGCATAAGCCAAAGAATCTGCTAAAGTAACCCGGCCTTCAGCATCAGTATTGGCAATCTCAATAGTCTTACCTTGCATATTAGTCAAGATATCACCTGGCTTAATAGCTGAACCTGAAGACATATTTTCACAAGCCGCAATAATACCATGTACTTCTACTTTGGGCTGGATTTTAGCTATAACTGAAAAAACTCCAAAGACTGTAGCCGCTCCACCCATATCTATCTTCATCTGCAACATTCCCTCCCAAGGTTTAACATTTAAACCACCACTATCAAAAGTAATACCTTTACCAACTAAAGCTATTTTGTCTTTGATTTTGCCGGCTGGTTTATAGATTAAATGTATAAACTTGGGAGCTTGATTGGAGCCTTGGGCAATGCCCAAAAAAGCCCCCATACCCATAGCTTCAATTTTTTCTTTATCAAAAACTTTGACTATTATATTTTTATTGACCTTAGCAATAGCCATTGCTTCATCGGCTAAAAAACTAGGGGTCATGTGTCCAGCTGGTTCGTTGACCAAATCTCTGGCTTTGATAGTGCCTTGAGCCATCAACAAACCAAGTTGCCAAGCCTCTTTAAATTTATTTTTAAATTTATTATCAATATCAACAAATAATTTTTCAATATTTACTTTTATATTTTCTTGATCCTGTGTTTTATATTTATCAAAATTATAACTAGCCAAATATAGCCCCTCAGCCAATGATTGGGCCAAAAGACTGACCTCACTAGTTCCTCTGAGCCAATGTTTAGCTACTAGACCAATGTTAGTGGTCTTGTATTTTTTCAAATGAGACACTATATAACCAGCTAGTAACCTCAAATCTTCAGCTGATAATTTCTTACTTGGTCCAGCCCCAATAAAAACTACAATTTGTTTAGCACTATGGACAGCAAACAATTGACCTTTAAGACCTTTAAAATTTTCCTTACTAAGACGAATTAAAATATCTTGACTATTTGGAAAATTGAAAGACCTAAGTAGAGCTATAATAGCTTTGTCATCTTGAAAGGCGGGCACAAATAAAGCCTCTGCTTCTTGATTTTCTTTTATTTTAAATACTAATTCCATATATTTAACTCCATAAATAATAAATTAATTTAATACAGCTAATTTAACATAAGCCTTAAAATATGGCAAATATAAATGTTGACAAAATTATCAGTAAATTTTACCATATAAGCAAGCACCTAAGAGACGACAAAATACCCAAAACCGAAAGGCTTAATATGAAGTCTATAAAGGTCGCCCAGACCAAAATCCCCCGGGTAAACTGCCAACAATGTATCGGCGCTATTGCTAATCCCTCTACACCACTAAGTGCTATCGCCACAGTTATCGGCCGCACCAGTGGCTGTCTGAACGACTGTGACATCAGGAGACAACTCAAAACGCTAGCCGGTGTTCCCTCGGCTCGTCAACGATTCACTTCCTAGGAGGTCTTCATGCCCACACTACTCCTGTGTATCGGGGGCTGTAGGCGGACATTCCGTCAAGACAGCTTGGGTCGCTTGACAGTCTTGAAAGGAGAGCCTAAGACCAAAAGCGTCTCAGTACTTCACCCTTTCCGCTGTCGCGACTGCCCACCAGTCAGTCGGCCCAACAATCCCCGCCTTGCTCACCTGCAGCTGCTCCGACAGAGAGCTCGTCTTGGCTTGCGTGGTCGCTAAACTATCGACCACGACACGCTGTTTGAACCCGCCGCGTCTGACGCGGCGGGTTTCCTTTTTTTAAAAATATTGACATATTTTTTTTATATGCTATACTTTACTTAACTAAAGTGATTAATATGAAATACGATAAAAAAATAATTAAGCTATTTGATGCTATATTAGCTTTAGACAATCAAAAAGAAGCCAAACTATTTTTGCGTGACCTTTTGACAGAGTCAGAAATCACAGAATTTTCTAATCGTTGGCAAGCTGCTCAAATGCTAGATAAAAATATTCCCTATACTCAAATAGTCCAAAAAACTGGCCTAAGTTCTACTACTGTGGCTCGTATTTCTAAATGGCTTAATAATGGTATGAGTGGCTATAAATTGATGCTAAATAAACTAAATCATCATAACAGACCTTCCCGCGGGAAAGGTTTGCGTTGATATTTGTTTTAAAAATATAAGCCCAACCCCTTCCCATTTGGGAAGGGGTTTTAGGTCTACCTTTAAAGACCTGCTCTTTCAAAGGAGGTTTTGTGATGAATCGGCAAGATCTACTGAAACAAATCATTACTGCTTTGTTTATCAAAGCTCTGTGGGAACTCCTCAAAATCCTCTTTTATCTAGCTACTAGATAAAAAGGGATAGGTCGTAAGACCACCCTAGTTCTTGTGACTAGGGTTTTTATTTAAACAAAAAACCACCCTCTCGGATGATTTTCTATTTACTAGTAGTAATTAATTTATACTTACCTTGATACTAGGCCCCATAGATGAAGAAACAAATAAGGATCTAATATAAGTGGCTTTGACAGTTGGTGGTTTAGATTTTTTTAGAGAGTCTAAAAATGTTTTAAAATTCTCAATCAATTTAGCATCATCAAAAGATACTTTACCAATACTCAAATGAATATTAGCGGTAATATCATTTTTATAAGATACTTTACCTTTTTTAAGTTCACCAACCATTTTAGCTAAATCTGGACTAATTGTACCAGTCTTGGGGTTAGGCATTAGACCTTTTTGACCTAATACTTTGGCTACAGCTGCTAACTTAGGCATCATTTCTGGCACAGTAACCGCAATATCAAAATCTGTTTTAGATGTTTTCTTGATTTCAGCAATCAATTCTTCGCCACCTACCAAATCAGCCCCAGCGTCTTTAGCTTCTTTGACCCGATTCTCTGGTACAAAAGCAGCTACTCTGACTGTCTTACCAGTACCATTTGGCAAGACCACAGAAGCTCTGACAATTTGCTCACCTTTTTTGGGATCAATACCCAATTTGGCGTGCACTTCTACAGAAGCATCAAATTTTACTGCGCTAGTTTCCTTGACCAACTTGATAGCCTCTTCGATACTATAAACCTTTTTGCTTTCAATCTTGGCTTTAGCCTCTTTTAATCTCTTACTTATTTTTGCCATATTATTTATTATTACGAGGTTCAAACGCTCGGCCGACTAGCCAGAGCTCCCTCTTGTCCTCCATAGCCTTGGCGAAGGAGGGACAAAATTATTATTCTTCTATCTTTACTCCCATTTGACGAGCCGTACCAGCAATTATAAGTTTGGCTTTTTCAACATCCTTAGTATTTAAATCCGGCATTTTAGCCAAAGCAATTTCAGTCAATTGTGCTTTAGTTAGAGTAGCAATTTTTTGTTGCAGTGGACTACCAGAACCTTTTTTTAGATTAAGTTTTTTCTTAATCATATCAGAAGCTGGGGCAGTTTTTAAGACAAAAGAAAAAGTTCTGTCTTCATAAATTGCCAAATCTATAGGTACTACTTCACCCATACGATCTTTGGTGGCTTCATTAAATTGTACACAAAAAGATTGAATGTCTAAGCCATGTGGTCCAAGCGCAGTTCCTACTGGAGGAGCTGGAGTAGCTTTACCAGCTTGGAGTTGCAACTTAACCATTTGTTTGATTTTCTTTGCCATATTATTTATTATTACGAGGTTCAAACGCTCGGCCGACTAGCCAGAGCTCCCTACAAAATTATTTATACTTTTTTAATTTGTAAAAAATCTAACTCAATTGGGGTTTCGCGACCAAACATAGAAACCAAGACTTTGGCTTTGCCACGAGCTTCATCAACTTCGGAAATCTTACCTTCATAATCTTTAAATGGTCCATCAGTAATTTTGACTACTTCACCAATTTCTATATCTACTTTAAATTCTGGTTCTTCAGCACCCATTCTTTGCATCAGAGCTTTTATTTCTGATTCGGAAACAGGTGTCGGTGTAGTACCACTACCCACAAAGCCAGTGACATTTGGTGTATTTCTCACTACATACCAAGAAGCATCAGTTACTATCATAGAGACCAAGACATAGCCAGGAAAAATCTTTTCTTTGACGGTTTTTCTTTTGCCATTTTTTATCTTAATTTTGGTTTCAGTTGGTATCAGGACATCAAAAATTTTATCCTCCATATCCATGGATTCAATACGTTGCTTTAAATTACGAGAAACATTTTCTTCATAACCAGAATAAGTATGTAATACATACCACCTTCGACCCTGTTGTGCGGTTTGTTTTGGCATATGCTTATATCTTAAAATTATTTAATCAAGTTTTCTACAACTTTACTAAGCCCCAAATCAACTATCCCTAAAAAAATAGCTACTGCTACAGAAACACCAATCACCATTAAAGAATGATTAATAGTGGTTTGTCTTGATGGCCAGATAACTTTAGATAGTTCTTCTTTGGCCCCTTTAAAATAATTTACTATTTTGTTCATATTCTCAAAATAAAAGTTTTTTAAAACAGCGCTTACGGCTGTTTATAACGAAACTACTATAGCACAAAAAAAATATTTTGGCAAGAGGTAAACTAAAAAACCCTCAAATTTGAGGGTTTTTGCATAAAAATAGCTAATTTTAGTCTAAAAGATATAAAGACGTTATAATTTTCTTCACTGTTTCGTCCCAAGCATCTTCATTACCACTATTGTCTGTGAAGGACATCCAAAAATACGGTAAGCCAGAACCACTATCCTCACTTGCAATTATTTGATAAGTATCTAAATTATTATTCTCTCCATTATCAACCAATTGCTCATCACTTACAATAAGATGGCCATTTGATTTTTCTAATTTAAAAACTTTATCTGGAAAATGAGGACCAAAACCATCTGGATTTACTATGAGCCTCATGAACTGATTCTTTCCTGCGACAATTCCTACTGACATATCAAATTCACTATCTGATAAAATCTGCCATTCTCCAGGATACTTAAAAGTAAAGTTTTGTTTTTCATTTGTATAAGTCTGCCAATCGGCTGTAATATAATCTAAAAACTTAAAAGTCCCTACTAATTCACCAAATAGCTCTCGATACTTTTGTTCATCAGCTTGTTGTTTTATCTCCAGCTCAATAGAATAAATATAATTATCTTTTTTTATAAAATAATTAACTGGTGACCAGTAAGAAGTTACATCATCTGCCGGAAGTGAATATTGATTAAAATCATACACTTCTTTTATGGCTTCTAAATTATCTACTTTAACATCATAATAATTATTAGCGTGCCAGCCTACTTTTTTATTATCAATATATGTTTTTAAATCCAACTCGTTTTCACTTCTTTTGATAGTTATAGTAATATCAGAACCTTTTATTCTGTCGCAAGCAGTTATTTCACAACCCGGATACTCATTTTCTTTCACCAACCAACCTTCTAAATAACTTATAGAATAGCCATATTCACTATTACTATAAGTCTGCCAATTATTGGTATTCTCACTCTCAGCCAAAGAAGCAGCTTTTTCTAAATCACTTATTTTTTCTTGTAAAATTTTTAGCTGATCTTGAGATTGTTGCTCTAATTGACTAGTTTTATCACTTATTAATTTACTAACTACTTGCTGTTGCCAAAAATAAGTAGCCCCGCCAACAAGTATGGCGGTCATAATGATGCTTAATAAAATACCAATAAACCCTTTTTGGTTATTCATAATTTTTATTTTATTTTTTTCTTAAAAATATTAACCAATTATCTGCATTATATACTTTGTCCCAATATTTATCAACAATTAAATTTTTTGGCAGATGTATTTGAGCTTCTTTACCACCATTGGGAAAATTGTCATTCCAAAAATAGAAAGTATAATAATCATTTTGATTATCATCGCCAAGTAACAGACTATCTATTGGCCAAGGCTGCCCTTTATCTATAATGCTTAAAAATTCTTCTGGATTTTTAGCTTGCGCCATGGCTTTTACTTCAGCTATTCTCTGTGAATAAAGAGAAGCATGATGAGAAAAATGTATGCTATTGGCTATATAATATGATAGCGGCAAATAAGCAGGCAAATCCATAGAGCCAGTGGACAACCACAAACGCTGTTTATAATCAGGAATTTGCGTTTTTATAGCTTGGGCTAATTGAACTACTGATTGAGGCTTTTGTAAATCTTTTTCTATTTGATAAAGTCTGTCCTGGTTATCTATAAAATTGACAAAGGGTAATCTAGTTAAAAGTAGTAATACTAGCAAAAACAAAATCCCCCGACGATACTCTATTTTTAAATTTTGAATATATTTTTTGTAAACATAAATAGCCAAATAACTAAAAGCCAAGGCTATAGCTGCTGTAGCTAAAAAATAAAGATGCTTGGAAGCTTGCATTGGCTTAGCACCAAATAAAAAAGCCAAAATATTTATAAATTGATAAAGATAGGAAAAGACCAAGATCAACAGAGATGATTTGATAAAACTTTTTCTGCTAAATATAAATAAGGACAAAAGACCAAAAATGTATATCAGTGATCTGATAGATATCTCTTGCCAAGGCATGAAAGAAAAAAAGTCTCCATAGACAAAATGTATGGCCTGCGCATTTTCTATACCATATTTTATATAAGAATAAATTAGTGGCCCTATAAAAACTGAGCTGATAGCCAAAATAATTAGCCCACTATATATAAATCTTTTAAAATTTAAAAACTTCTGTGTTTTGTTTAAAAAAATTAAAGCTAGCAGCGTCGGAATAAATATCACCCACCAAAAATAATAAACTAAGAAAAGTAAGCCCCCACTAAGACCAATAAACAGATAATGATATTTGGTCCATTTTTTTTCATAAGAGGCTCTAGCTACTATAGCCATTAGTAAAACACCAAATAAAGCTGAAATAGCTTCATAAGGCTTAAAAATTATGCTATCAAAATCCAAAGCCGCTAAATAAACAACTGGAAATAAAAACCAAAACCAATTTGATTCTACTATATTATTTTGATTCTTTTTACTACTTGATATTTTATGCCAAAATAATTTTTGCCAATAGTAAGTGCCAAAAAACCACAAAAGCAAAGTACCAGCCAGACCTATTTTAGCTGCTACTATAGCATTGTTGGCCAAAGGTCTAGACAGTAGTCCAGTCACCCAAAAATATAAAGGCGGATAAAAATTTGGCAGCCAACCATAATAAAAATCGTGAGCTGGCCCATCAAACAAAACCTTGCCCAAAAATGCGGAAATAAAAAGTTCATCCCCTATATTACCACCCCACATTCGCTGGAGGGGCCAAGATAAAAATATATAAAAAAGCGTAATACTTAATCCCGTCAAAGATAAATACCAAATCGGTTTTTTATTTTTATAAACAAAAAGGAGCATTAAAGCTCCATAGAAAAATAAAATCACCTTAGATAATGCTAAAATATTTAGAGTTGTATAGCTAAGTTCCATAGCTATAATTTAGATATCCAGATTCTTGACGGATTTGGCATGAGTCTGAATAAACTTTTTACGAGGAGCTACGTCAGCCCCCATCAGTATCTCAAAAGTCTGATCAGCTTTGGCTGCTTCTTCAATAGTCACTTGTTTCATCAAACGAGTAGCTGGATCCATAGTGGTTTCCCAAAGCTGACTAGGATTCATTTCTCCCAAACCTTTGTAACGTTGGACATTGACCTTGGCGGCCTTTTTTTCTTTGACTTCTTCGCCCTCATCAGTTTCTTCCACTTCTTCTGGCACTAAATCTGATTCTATAATACCATATTTTTTCTTGAGTGTTTCTAAAGCTTCTTCGTTATAGACATAATCAACTTCTTTACCCTTCTGAACTCTAAATAAAGGTGGTTGAGCAATATAAATATGACCGTCTCTGACTAACTCTGGAAAATGACGATAGAATAAAGTCAGTAGTAGTGTCCTGATATGAGCACCATCTACGTCAGCATCCGTCATAATCACTATTCTGTCATATCTTAGATTCTCTGCGTTAAATTGCTCTCCAATATTTGTACCTAAAGCAATAATTAGTGATTTTACTTCATTGTTGGCCAACATTTTATCCAAACGAGCTCTTTCCACATTAAGAATTTTACCACGTAGTGGCAAAATAGCTTGAAATCTTCTGTCTCTGCCCTGTTTGGCTGAACCACCGGCTGAATCACCCTCTACCAGATAAAGTTCACATTCTTTGGGATTACGACTAGAGCAGTCAGCTAGCTTACCTGGCAAAGTCAGACCTTCTAAAGCTCCTTTACGCAACACTGTTTCTCTAGCGCTGCGAGCCGCCATACGAGCTTGAGCAGCCAATAAACATTTACCGAGCATCTCTTTGGCATCTCGAGGGTTTTCTTCCAAAAATGTATCCAGAGCGTCAGCAAAGATAGCCTCTACTACGGGACGCACTTCGGCATTACCCAATTTGGCCTTAGTCTGACCTTCAAACTGTGGATCTGGTAATTTGATACTGACAATGGCTGTTAAACCTTCTCGGACATCCTCCGCTGTTAAATTTTGATCTTTTTCTTTAAGAAAATTATTTTTACGAGCGTATTTATTTAAAACACGAGTCAGAGCTGCTCTAAAACCTATCAAATGACTACCGCCTTCGGGGTTAGAGATATTGTTGGCGAAGGTATAAACATTTTCTCTAAAATCAGCTGTGTACTGAAAAGCTACTTCCACATCTATATCATCCTTATCTTTGTGGACATAAAAAACTTTTTCTTGCTTAACCTCATTGCCATTATTTAAATGTCTGATATAAGAAGCTATACCACCTTCAAAATAAAATTTGTGGGCTTTTTTATTTTTAGGATCACGCTCATCATAACAATTGAGTTTAATACCTTTGGTCAAATAAGCCTGCTGACGGGTATGATCAATAATAGTTTGCCAGTCATAATCAGTCACTGTAAATATAGAGCCATCAGCTTGCCAAATTTGAGTAGTACCAGTGCCAGTAGCTTTACCGACTGCTGTTACCTTACCGGTAGGCTTACCAATTTTATATTCCTGAGCCCAAAGTTTACCTTCACGTTTGACTTCCGTGCGCATCCAAATAGATAAGGCATTAACCACTGATATACCAACGCCGTGTAAACCTCCAGAAACTTTATAGCCACCATCACCAAATTTACCACCAGCGTGTAAGGTAGTCATGACTGTTTCTAAAGCAGATTTTTTTGAAACTTTATGTTTTTCTACTGGAATACCACGACCATTATCTGAAACAGACACTTTGCCTTCTGGTAGC
Organism: Patescibacteria group bacterium; assembly: GCA_041665505.1. GTDB lineage: Bacteria > Patescibacteriota > Patescibacteriia > UBA1558 > GWA2-36-10 > XYD1-37-29. The sequence goes on along the minus strand of JBAYIR010000004.1, from coordinate 54,966 downwards.
AAACTAATAGAGACTGTATCAGCATAGCCGGCCATAGCCTCATCAATACCATTATCAACTGCTTCCCAAATTAAATGATGAAGACCAGTTGAAGCAGTATTACCAATATACATTCCTGGTCTTTTTCTAACTGGAGACAGTCCTTCTAGAACAGTGATTTGCGCAGCACCATAAACATCTTTGTCTTTAGAACTTTTTTTAATATTTTCCTCTGTCTTTTTGACTGATTTTGTAGATTGGTCTGTTACTTTTTTAGGCATATACTCAAGCTTTTTAATAAGAAATTATGTCTTTATTTTAGCATAAAATCACTTAAAAAACAACCTAGAACCTAGATTGTTTTTATAGATATTTCTTAACTAATATTAGCGCAAAATTGCCGCAAATTTTTTATTTAAAATTGCCAAAATATCTTCCATTAATTTATCTACCTCTTCAGTCAATAAAGTCCGATCATTACTTCTAAATTCCAAATGAAAAGCCACTGATTTTTTATTTTCTAAAATACCCTGACCAGAAAAAACATCAAATGGTTCTAAGTGACGAATAAGCGACGAAATCTTAGCTATCTCAGCCTCTAAATCAGCCCATTTTAAACTTTTATCCACTACTACCGCCATATCTCTATAAACTGCTGGAAATTTAGCTAGAGGACTATATTTTTTGACCTTATTAATATATTTAATCAGTAAACTAAAATTTAACTGCCAAAAAGCCACATTGACTTTGACATCGCTATTATCAAATAATTCTGACTTTAATAATCCGAACTGACCAAGACTAATGTCTTTATATTTTACATTATAAGCTGTGGAAGCATAAACAATCTCTAGGTCTTCAAAATCTATCTTAATATTTAGATAATCCATCAAAGCTTCAAACATTCCTTTAACTGATAAAAACAAATCAGCCTTAGTCTTTTTACTGACCTCCACGCCAGCTAAATATTTATCTTGCTTTGGTAAAAATTTCTTTTTGGTATTATCAGTGTGATAAATACTTTTACTAGTTTTATCAAAGACCCTCTCCAATTCATAAATCTTAAATTCATCAAACCAGCGCAGATTCTCCTCTGCTCTGGCCAATAGATTTGGCAAAAGTGAAATATTTAAATAGGCTTGTTCGGGACTAAAAACATTTTTTACTTTAAGGTGATTGTTTAATTCTAAACCAAGTTTTTTGGCCCAAACTTGATTAGTAAAAGAATAGTTGTAAAGCTCATAATATTTTTGAGTGAAACTGAGCCATCGCCTGATATCTTTGGCAGCTGCGTGGCTTAAATTGATATCTGGGCTCTTAATATTTACAAATGGCAATTCAAATTTTATATTGTCATAACCATAAATCCTAGCCACCTCTTCCACAATATCTTCGGGAATAGAAATATCTTTGGTCGCTCTAAAACTTGGCACAGTAATAAAAAATGTTTTAGCTTTATACTTTAAATCAAACTGTAATCTTTTCAAAATATCTTTTATCTCAGCTGTTGGAATAGCTAGCCCAAAACGATTGTTGATTAAATCTTCTGGTACTTCTAAACTAATTGTTTTAAATGGATTGTTGTCGATATCCACTAAATTACTAGCAATATAAGCCTCTGGGCATAATTTTAATATTAACTCTGCTGCTCGCCTAATAGCTAGACCAGCTAAAACTGGATCCAGTGACTTTTCAAAACGAGCTGAACTCTCTGAACGCAAGCCAATACTTGTAGAAGTGCGTCTGATGTTAGCAGCTCTAAAATTAGCTGACTCCAGTATGACTTCGCTGGTATCGCTACTAATTTCACTATTTTGACCGCCCATGATTCCGGCTAAAGCTACATATTTTTTAGCGTCAGCAATCATCAAAGAGCCTTCTGATAATTTTCTGTTAACTCCATCTAAAGTCACAAATTTTTCGCCTTTTCTAGCTTGTTTGACCTGAATATGATGACCTTCAATATGTTTGGCATCAAAAGCGTGCATTGGCTGTCCCAACTCATACATGACATAATTGGTCACATCCACGATATTATTTATCGGCCTAATACCAACTGCTTCTAGTCTTTTTTTCAACCACCAAGGAGAATCATTGACTTTAATATTTTTTATGACCATCCCCAAATAACGAAAACAATTGCTTTTATCTTCTACTGTTACTTTGAGTTTGACTTCATTTTTGGCTTTGAGTTCAAAATCTGTATACTCTCTCAACTTGAGTTTATAAATAGCTGCTAGTTCACGAGCCAGACCATATTGACCCCAGAGGTCAGGACGATGATTAATTGATTTATTATCAATATCAATAATAGTATCATTTAATTCTAAAGCTTCAGCCAAAGGCTGACCAACTTTTAATTTTAGAGCTGAAAAATCAAGAATTTCTCTATCTGACTTTTGAGGAAAGAGCTTTTCCAAACCAATCTCTTCAGCAGCCGCTATCATACCACTAGACTCTAAACCACGAATTTTGGTCTTGGCTATAGTCACCAAATCACCCTGCCCGTGCCATTTGACACGCGAACCTACTTTGGCTACTGCTACTAGCATGCCTTTATTTAAATTTGTGCCGCCACAAATAATTTGTTCTACTTTTTCTCCAGTGTCAACTTGGCAAACTTGTAATTTGTCAGCATCTGGATGTTTGGTGATTTCATTGATCTTACCAACTACTATTCCTGTCAGTGCCTCTCCTCTCTCAATTACTTCTTCCACTTCTACTATAGCCATAGTAAAATCCAAGGCTAGCTGTTTACTAGCTAAATCTTTTGGTAATTTTATCCAATCTTTGACCCAATCCAGTGATAAATACATATTAAAATTGTTTTAAAAATCTTAAATCGCCCGACTGAAGAAGCCTGATATCATCAATTTTATATCTCATCATCACTAGCCGAGTAAAGCCCAAACCAAAAGCAAAACCAGAATACTGTTTGGGATCAAGTCCACCAGCTCTAATCACTTCTGGATGCACCAAACCGCAAGGCATAAGTTCTACCCAACCAGATTGCTTACAGACACTACAGCCATGTCCATCACAAATCAAGCATTTTATATCTAGCTCAAAACCAGGCTCAACAAATGGAAAAAATCCTGGTCTGAGCCTGACATCCACCTCTGTATTAAAAAATGTAGACAAAAATGATTTCATGACCGCAATCAAATTGCCGATATTAATGTCCTTGTCTACCATTAAACCTTCTAATTGATAAAAAGTATGATCATGACTAGCATCAGTGGCCTCATTTCTAAAAACCCGACCTGGGAAAATACCTCGAAAAGGTGAACCGTATTTTTCTAACATCCGCACTTGCAAATTTGAAGTTTGGCTCCTTAAAAGCAGACCCTGCTCTAACCAAAAAGTATCTTGGCTATCTCTAGCTGGATGATCAGCTGGAGTATTTAGAGCGGTAAAATTATAATATTCTGATTCTACTTGCGGTCCATCATACACTCCAAAGCCCATTTGAGCAAAAATATCTTCTATTTCATATTGCACTATAGTAGATGGATGTAAATGTCCGACTTCTTCTCTAATACCAGGCATAGATGGATCAAAATCTATCTCATCACTTTGGGCATTTTTTAGTAACTTCTCGGCTTTAATAAAAAAATCTGCCAATTCTGTTTTAACTTCATTAGCTAATTTACCAATCTTTGGTTTTTCAGCAGCCGCTAAGTCTTTTACTTCTTTAAGCACATTAGTCAGCTCACCTTTGCGTCCCAAATATTTGGTCTTCAAATCTGCCAAAAGATTACTATCTTTGACTCCGTCTATTTCTTGCAAAAACTTTTTCTTGAGCTCACTTAATTTCTTTTCCATCCTATTAGAAATTATTTTATTAAACTTTTATATCTCTAGTACTAAATAGCTAATTACTTTTTTATATCTTCTTCATTTTGACGAAAAACTAATATCACAAATTCTAATACCGTGGCTAAGACAATCAGTAGAGTCATATTCCACCAAGTCAAGATGCGTCCGGCTTGAAGCATCAAAGCTAAGATTAAAACAGCGGAAAATATAATGGCTTGACGGAAAGACTCAATAGCCAAAAGTCTAGGCCTAGATTTTTTGTGATTAAAAATACTACGAGACAAAAAACCAATCAAAGACAGCGTACCCAAAATGCTCAAAAATAAAATACTATAAAACATTGCATAAACCAACCAAGAGCCTTCGGTAGGATCAAAACTGTTGATAATTATAAAAAATCCCAGCCACGCTAAAACAGTGGCTAGTAACATTATAATATTGTAAGATCTGATATTCACCCTCTTTAAAAAATTAATATTTATTTTACTGCCAGATAGTCTTTTATGATATCCATTGATATGAATAATACTAAAAAAAGCCTGAAAAATCAATCCCACTCCTCGTAAGTAAGTAAATTAAGCTCCAAATAAAATACTTTTAGTAGGAGGCGAAGCTGGGGTTTGAACCCAGCTTCGCCACTGTCATCAGCCGAGCGTTGCTATCTGCTATACCAAGGCCATCGTCTCTTGGCAGACTGTTGCCTCAAAAATGAGACGGATACTAGAGCGATCTTGCTCTTCTGGATACTTCTCTTTGAGCCATTCGGCCAAGAGTGGGCGCTCCGCGTTGATGATGGGCAGAGCATCCAAAAGATAGACGACGTAGTAGCCAACTTGCTGACCGTTGGGGGTGATGGTCGGTAAGACCAAGTCTTGAAACTCATGACGCGCGAGCAGGTTTTCCTCTCCCGAAGGAGTATCAATGATTTTGATGTAAGCGACGGCTTCAGACATGACTACCTCCCTGTGCGAGTGAACAGTGACGGACAATTCCTTCTAAAAATATTTTATTTCAAATGAACTTAGCTCAAAAAATTTAACTTAACTACTATTTCCTCTCCCAATTTACTATTTAAATTAGCTATAAATAAATCTTTATCATTTATCAATTTCTCTAAAAAATTATCATCTAAGGCGGCAATTGTCAAAACACCCGCCTTAAAATAAACAGCGCTCATTTTATCTTTAGACTGATCAGACAAAAAATCAACTAATAATCTATTAGCTGATTCCAATACCAAAGACTCTTGAATTTGTTGGCTAATCCCTTTTTTACTAACAACCTGATTGGCTAAATCCTTAAAACTATTCCAAGACATATTATTTATTCAATTTAGCATAAGGGCAAATTGACCTAAAATCACAAGTGGCGCAGACATGACCTGGTGTAGCGGTAAAATCATGACTGTTAATATTATCAATAGTCGTTTTTATCCAATCTTTGACTTTAGTTATTTCTTTTTCACTACCCACAAATGACACTGCACTGTTGTTGCTAAGATAAAAAAAAGTAAGTTCTTTGACAGGCTGTTTAAATACTTCTTCAGCTGCAATCTGATAAATGAGCAGCTGTTTTTTATCTTCAAAAGTCAGTTTATCTTTAGCTTGACCAGTTTTGTAATCAATTATTTTCCAAGCAGTCTTGTCAGTATCTACTCTATCAAAAACACCCCGCAGACTATAATCTTTTATTTTGATAGTAAAACCTTTTTCCAAAAACAAAGGTATGGGAAAATTATCTTTATACTGCTTATAATAATCCTTCAGAATACGAATACCATCTTGATAATATTTTTGTTTTTGGCTGTCGCTCTCATACCAATCATCAATCCAAGACTCTTCATAAAAAGCCAATAGCTCTTTTTCACCCGGCATGACTATTTTTTTATCCTTAGAAAATAAGTCGCCTTGTCCTAGTTCAGAATTATTGATGATTAATTGATAAAATTTCTGTAAGGTAGAGTGCATAGTCTTACCAAAACTAAAATGCGCACTACCTTTGGTCGGTATCTTGGCTATAAAATTATAAAAATACTGCCAAGGACAAGCTTCATAAGCCCTTAACTGAGAAAAAGAAAATATTTTTGGGATAGGATAATTAGCTTTACTTTTTTTGGTATTAATCTTACTTGGTTCTTTAATAGGAGTATTTATTTCTTGACTCAAAATAGCAATTTCATCTATAAAACGAGATGGTTTTTTACTAGTAGCTCCGCCATAATTTTTAGCCCAAGTCAGATAGACTTTTTCTTTGGCTCTAGTCATAGCCACATAAAACAAACGACGCTCTTCTTGTAAATGAGCATCACCTGATGGTAAATCTTCTTTAATGAAAGTATCAGGCACCTCTATTGGATCACGACGCTCAGTCGAAGGAAATCTCAAATGGACTAAATTGCTAATAAAAACATATTTAAATTCCAAGCCTTTGGCTCCGTGGACAGTCATGACTTTGACTACATCCGGCCCAGCTTCAGCATCAAACTGCATTGCCCCCATTTCTCCTGATTGGATTTCCATCTCCAGTGTCTCCAAAAAATTATGAGTAGAAGTATCTTCAATAGACTCTTCTTCCCAAGCTCTTATTTTTCTATAAAATTGATTGAGGAAATGCAACTGGTCTTTATTATATTGATTTTGCTCCAAAGTCAACATATTGAGATAACCACTATCCTCTAACCAATTGTAGACTACTTGGGAAACGGGCTGCTCTTTGGACAATTTGGTGTGCTTATCAATATCTAAAATTATTTTATCAATTATTTTTTGGTCTGCCAAGGGCAAATTGATATGTTGGCGAAAAACTTTGGCCGTATAATATAAACTCCAAGCTTTTTTGCCAGCTAAGTGATTGAGATTAATAATAGTCTCAATATTTAAACCAGTAATAGGTAAAGATAATATTCTAAAAAAAGCGGACGACTCATGATAATTATCCAATAATTTCAAATAAGCCATAATATCTTGGACAATATCCTGAGCATAAAGACCACGGGAAGCCATAAATTGATGAGGAATACCTATTTTTCTCATCATAGACACAAAGCCTTGAGCTTGATCATTGGCTCTGACTAGTATAGCAAAATCAGACCAAGTAGCTTCTTTGTCTTTTTGTTTTAGATCTATTATCTTGGCCAAGATGCCATCTATTTCTGCGTTTTTATCCACAAAGGAAATAACATCTACTGAACCATCACTAGTGCTATGACTCTTAAGTTTTTTATTGAGCGGAGTTTTTTTCTTTTTATATTGATATTCCAATCTATCTGGATCATTTTGCTGAATGAAATTATAAGCTGTATCCAATATCTTCTGACCACTGCGATAATTGTCATTTAAAAAAATCTCACAAAGCGCCGGTTGAGTCTTTACCGAAGCCTTAGCAGAGGTGGACTTCCGACTACTATAATCTTTTTTAAAATTTAAAATATTTGATATGGCTGCTCCCCGAAATTTATAAATAGCTTGATCATCATCACCAACCACCATGACATTATTTTTTGGAGCAGCTAAAATCTTTATCAGTTCATACTGAGCCCAGTTGGTATCTTGAAACTCATCCACCAAAATATATTTAAATTGCTGCCTAAATTTTTTCAAAATCTGCGGACGCTTTTTGAAAAGTTCCAAAGTATAATTTATCAAATCACCAAAATCCAAAGCATTCTTTTCCAAAAGTAGCTCTTGGTAAACATGATAAGCATTGGCTACTTCTCTCACTCTAGCTACTTCCATAGCTCTTTCCTCTCTATCACCAGCTTGATCAGTATCTAGATGTAAATCTTGAGCATATTTGAGATACTCTGCTGGATAAACTACTTCGTCTTTCAGCCGAGAAAAATGACTGAGCAAAGCGTGAATAAATTTGGTGGGATTACCCAAAGGGGCGTAATAATCCAAATCAAACTTGTCCAAATTTTCTCTAAGCAAAACCCAAGCGGCAGTTTGATCTAATAATTTGAAATCATTGGACAAACCAATTTCCAAAGCATAGTTTTTCAAAACCTTTTCCGCAAAACCATGAAAAGTATGAATCCATAAATCACTATAGCCCAAAGGCAAAAGCTTATCTACTCGCTCCGCCAACTCACCAGCCGCTTTTTCAGTAAAAGTAACAGCTAATATTTCATCTGGCTGAGCTTTTTTTTGCTCTATCAAATAAGCAATGCGAGAAGTGATAACTGTAGTTTTACCAGTACCAGCCCCAGCTATTAAAATAGCCGGCCCCTGATCATGGCTAACGGCTTGTTTTTGTGCTTTATTTAAGTAATTTAAGTCCATTGGCATATACATAATTTTAGCGCATAACAATAGAAAAATCAAAAGTAAAAAAAACTCTCGTCTGCCCTCTAAAGACGAGAGTCCCCTGCCCGCGCTTGGGCAGAAGTATAGAACTGGGCCACCAGTGATAAGGGCGGTGGCAACAAAAATGAAAAGGACATTGTAGGTCAGAGCACTTGCTCCACAAAACACTCTTCAGAAGGTTCCTTGATGCGCCGCGACATATCGTACGGCTTGATGAGCAGAGCTTGGATGATTATACCGCTCTCCAAAACGGTCTCCAAGTTCTGCACTTCATGCTCGGGAAGTTTTTCCTCCTTGAGGTAGTGTTGGATCCCCATCGGGACGTAATCATTAAGAAAGCGAACTGCTCTCTCAATATGCTGGCGCTGGAGTGCTTCTTCTTCGGACAAAGAAAGCCCAAACTTCTCGTAGGCGGCACATTGAAGGTGGGTGCCAATGACGATAGTTCTGATACCATGCTTGGCGACAGAAACGCTGACGAATCTGCCGGCAAACTCATGAGCCGAGAGATTGGCTGTTCTGAGGGTTTTGGCACCCCCAGGTTGAGGGAGTAAGTCAACAAGCCGACCACACATGGAGATTACTTTCGCATGAAAAAGCGGAAAATAATCTCCATCCATGCACGGGGCGCCAGTGGCATCGTAACACTTATTCAAGAGCCAACCTCCTGTAGAAGACAGTCCTGTCATGAATTGAACTAATTGAGCTGACTAGCAGCCCAGATAAAATAATTGGTAATTTATTACATCTTATTTTAACTGAGCTTCTAATAGCACATTCTATAATGAAGGAAAATTGTATCATACCTTAGCCAAATAGTCAATATATAAAATTTTAAAAACCCCCTAAAATAGGGGGTTTTTATAAAAATATAAAATTTTTACTATGTCTAACATGACCTCTTATACTAACATCTACAAATCATTACCCGTATAGGACAAATTAAAACTTTTATTAATCAAAGGAAAATCTGGTACTATATTATTTACACCAACTTTACCCAAGACATTCCAATTCAGAAAAGAAGGATCACGAGGTACAACTCTACTAATCTGCCCTTGCGCGTCGGTGGTGATAAAATACAAAATCTCTCCTCGCCAACCCTCTACCAGAGCTATAGCACAAGCATTTTTTTTGAGAACAATAGTATCACTAGTTTTGATGAGTCCCTTAGGTATAGCTTTCAAAGCACCATCAATTATAGCTATGGACGCTCTGACTTCTTTGATGCGGACATAAAATCGTGCGCAAACATCACCAGTGTTTTCTGTTTCAATTCTATCTAAAAATAATTCTTGATAAGCGGCATAAGGAAAATCAGCCCGCGTATCACATCCGATACCAGTAGCTCTAGCCGCCACACCAACTACGCCATGACTTTTAGCAAAAGCCTGAGTAAGCTTACCAGTGTCTTGAAGACGATTGACTAATGATGAACTATTTTCAGCAATTTCTATGACTTCAGAAAAATCTTTGGCTATTATCTCTAAGCTTTTGGCTAGCTGGCTTATTTCAGCCTCTGTTAAATCTTTTTGCACTCCACCAATAGTATTGACTGAACGCAAAAATCTACTACCAGTCAAACGCTCGTTAATTTGCATAATCATCTCACGCAATCTTGATCCTTGCGCACCACCAAAATTAAATCCCGTGTCCAGCATAATAGCCCCAATATCGCCAAAGTGATTGGCTAGACGCTCTAGCTCAGCAAAAATGACCCGCAAATAAGCAGCCCGCTTTGGCAATTTCAAATCAGCTAAACTCTCTATGGTCTGACAAAAAGCCAAAGAGTGACTAAGAGAGCTGTCACCAGAAATTTTTTCAGCCAGTCGCACACTATCGGCTAATGAAAAATGTTCAAACAACTTTTCACTACCTTTGTGTGTGAAACCCAAACGCGGTTCTAATGACACTATAGTTTCTCCAGCCACGCTAAAACGAAAATGCCCTGGCTCAATAATACCAGCGTGAATAGGACCGACTGGTATCTCATATATCCCCTCGCCCTTGACCCGATTAAATTGATAAGTCCCTTCGACTACAGCTGGTCTGGATTGCCAGTCAAAATCTTTTCTCAAAGGGAAAATATTAGCTGGCCAATTTTCATGCAAAATAATAGACCTAGGATCAGTATGTCCCACTGGTACTAAACCAAAAAAAGTTTGGATCTTACGCTCATAATTCAAAGCTTCTTGGCAGGCCAAAGCGACCGAAGGAAATTCCAAAGTATCTTCTAATTTAATAAAAGGCACAATAAATATATTTTCTTTAGGTAGGCCAAAAACATACCAAATTTTAAAACAATGACTATCTTTGCGCTCATCGGTAGCTGTAACCAACTTCAATGAAAGATTTTTGTCATTACGCAAAAAATTTACTACTTCTTTAATATTGGCTGTAGCTATTTCAAAGACAGCGACGTTGGCAAAAAAATTCACATCAACATTGTCTGGTAAATATTGTTTAATTATTTCTTTATTCATATATTAATACCCTTTAACTGCTTCATTAATTAATACTGACAAAAAATTTGGCAGCTGAAAACTCAAAAAGAAAATTGTTAACAGTAAAACCAATGATGGTAAAATCAACCAAATATTTTCTTTTTCTTTCTTCATCTCAGCTGACGGCTCACCAAAAATCATAGCTCCAGCATGCTTAAATAAACCAACAAAAGCCACGGAAAATAAAATTACAGCGACAATACTAACAATAGGATAAGTAGACATGCCTGCACTGATAATAAATAATTTAGTTAAAAAAATACCAAAAGGCGGAACACCAGCAATAGCAAAAATCCCCACTAGAAACAGGACGCTAGCCAGAGGCATAACTAATAAAGCACCACGCACGTTTTTAATTTTAGCAGAGCTATACTTGAGTAAAAAATTACCCGATAGTAAAAATAGAGCTGATTTTATAAACGAATGATATAGCATATGAAGAATAGCGCCAAAACCACCAAAGCCACCAAAGCCAAAACCAAGTGACATAATCCCCATATTTTCAATACTAGAATAAGCCAATAGTCGCTTGTAACTTTTTTGGACCAGAATAATCATGGCTGCTATAAATATAGACAACAAGCCAAAGCTAATCAATATAGTACTTGAGAACGTCCCTCCGACAGACACATCTGTGATAATTTTAAATTTTAACACCGTAAAAAAAGCAACATTTAAAAGTACCCCCGAAAGAAGCGCACTAATTGGTGCTGGTGATTTACTATGTGCATCAGGTAGCCAAGTATGCATTGGGGCAAGACCAACTTTAACACCATAGCCGATAAAAACAAAAATAAAAGCTAGTTTGGCAATCAGAGGATCTAGATTGTGAGCATTAGTCAGTAAAGCGCTCCAAGTAGCAAAAGTACTATCACTATTTATTCCTAATGAAGTCAAATATAACAAGGTCCCAAAAAATGCCAATAACAAGCCAACTGAATTAATAATTAAATATTTCCAAGCTCCTTCAATAGATGAAGCTTTATTGTAAAAACTAATCAGAAAAGCCGTTGATAAAGTAGTTAGCTCTATGGCAATCCAAGTCATTACTGGATTGCTAGCGGTCACGGCAAAAAACATAACGGCCAAAAACAAATTCAATAAATTAAAATATTGTCTAACTCTAGTAAAGCCAATGATACCTTTAGCACTTTCCTGGCGCAAATACGGAATAGAATAAATACTAGCCATCAAACCAACACAAGCAATAATAAGCATTACTATAGCCCCTAGTGCATCAACAGAAAAAATAGGCCAAGGACTATAACTGTCAAAAGCAGCTACATTTTGAGCTATTAAAATAGTTGCAATAAAAGCAAGACCTATAGCGACACCAGAAGTAATTTCAATAAGTAGTCTTTGTCTGGATAGCAAGCCCACTAAAACCGCAATTAATAATGGTAAAAAAATAAATAGTAATTCCATATGCGTTAATCTTTTAATTGCTTCATTCGACTGACATCCAAAGAATCATAGTGGCGATAAATCATAGACATAAATACAATAGCAATAATAATCCAAATAAAAATATCAAATAAAATACCTAGCTGCAAACTATGTGATTGCTCCAAACCAGCATAAAAAACAAAAGTCACTATACTGTTTTCTAGCGACAACACACCAATAATCTGAGAGAGCACACCTTTGCGATTGACTATCAAAAAGAGAGAAAGAAAAATTGAAGCTAGAGCTAGATGTAATAATGTCTGATGGCCAGGCATGAGATTGGTTAAAGGCACAAATTTTTGTGAATAAGCAATAGCAGTAAAAATGGCGATCATGATCAAAGTCAGAGGTGCATTGAGGTAAGAACTGACCGAATAAGTAAGTTTATGTTTTTTAATCAAACGTGCTAAAAACATTGGCGCAAAAATAACTTTTACTATAAAGATAACTAAACAGACAATAAGTAAAAGTATATCTCTAGTCTCCAAAAAAGAGCTAAATGTAAAAGCTACTACCGCTAATGACTGCAATCTATAAGCAAGCACTGCTCCCATATTTTTTTTGGCACCATGCAAAAAAACAATCGTGAGAAAAATAATTGCTAATAAAAATTGTGAAATAAATAAACTCATAATATTTGGGTGAGGCTGATGGCCATCACGCTAAGAATAAAAGAAATAAAGAGTAAATCTGGCAGACGAAAAAATCTAAATTTCGCCATACTGGATTCAATCAAAGCTATGACTGCACAAAAAATAAATATTTTTAAAATAAATATTATTAAACTTAATATCAAAACACTGACTCCTACACTAGTAGCCAAACCCCAAGGGAAAAAAATATTAGCACCAATAGCAATAAAACAAATCAGCTTATTAGCAGCCGACCACTCCATTAAAGCTAATCTTTTACCAGAGTATTCTAAAATCATAGCCTCGTGAACCATAGTTAGCTCTAAATGAGTAGCTGGATTATCAAAAGGAAAACGAGCTGCTTCTGCGAGCAATACCACAAAAAATCCAGCTAAGGCTAGTAGTGTTGGTAAAAGATGTTGATCATAAAATGAAAAACCAAGAGTAGACATCTCAAAAAGATTGCTAGTGCCGACATTTATAGCTACAGCCAATAAAGAAAAAATCAATCCCCCCTCAGCCAAAGCTGATATGGTCATTTCACGACTAGAACCGAAACCACCAAAAGCTCCACCAATATCTAAGCCTGCTAGTGCCAAAAAGAAAGTACCAAAAGCAATCAAATAAACAATCGTCAATAAATCGCCAGTCATAATATTATTCAAAAATGAGGCAAATAAAGGAAGGCTGCCTGCTAAAATCAAAGTGATAGTAAATACTATATAAGGCGCATAATAAAAAATCCAAGAAGCATCACGACTTACTACTTCATCTTTGTGCAATAATTTCCAAATATCCTTATAAGGCTGGAAAATACTTGCTCCTCGACGATTTTGTAATCGAGCCTTGATTTTATTAATTAGACCAATGGCTAACGGAGAAATAGCTGGCACCAAAATAATTTGTAACATCCAAATAAAAATCATCATACTTATACAAAAAATAATAGAATAATTAAAGCAATAAAAATATATAAAATGTAAAGATTAACATTACCATTCTGAATTTTTCTGACAGACTGTGCAAATGCAATAACATTTTTGGACAAAGGCTGATAAAAATATTGCTGATATACATTATTGATACCTGACACCACTGTAATAGTTTTTGGTAAATAGCGAGTTTGCGAATCATGATATTCAACCTCACGCTGAATACTAGGTCTCAATACTCCTTTAAAAATCAAAATAATTGATCTTGCAAAACCAGTAGCAGTTATCTCCATTCGCGGAGTCAAATCAACTCCACAATCCCAAGTAGCACCAACTTTTATTTTTTGTTGGCGATGAATAACATATTTGAATACCAAAAGCACTAACACCAAGACGATAAGTAAAAAAGCTAGAATACCAGCGGCCGATACGGAAGCAAAGTTATTGTCGGCAACCAATATTTGATTAGTTGGCGATGATACAAAAGAATTAATACCTTGAAAAATTCTTAGACCATTAGCCACTCTGGTAAACCAAGATACTAGCGAGCCAGAAAATAAGCCAAATAATAAGCACAATATAGCTAATGATGCCATACCCACACGCAAAGACCAAGCTGATTCTTGAGAGTTAGCTGCTTCTTTAGTTCTTGGTCTGGCCAAAAATATCACACCAAAAGCTTTAACAAAGCAAGCTAAAGCTAAACCACCGGTAAAAGCCAAGGCACCTGCGGCCAAAAGAAAAATTGATTTCTCCATCATGGCAAAATGCATAATACCTTGAAACAAAGCCTGAAAAGTGAGCCACTCACTAAAAAATCCATTGAAAGGAGGCAAGCCGGAAATTGCCATTGAGCCAATCAAAAAGAAAACTGCTGTCTGGGGCATGTACCTAATCAAACCACCATAATCTTCCATGTTGCGCGTGTGCGTTTGATTGATTACTGAACCAGCACTCAAAAACAATAGTGATTTAAAAGTAGCGTGATTTAAAGTGTGAAAAAGCGCGGCTACTAACCCCAATAAAGCGAAAGACGGCATCCCCAAAGAATAAAAAGTTAAGGCACTACCTAAACCCAATAAAATTATACCAATGTTTTCAATACTATGATAAGCCAGTAGTTTCTTGATATCATGCTCAGTCAAAGCGTAAAGAACACCTAGTAAAGATGACACTGAGCCAATTACTAGTAAAGTAAGCCCCCACCAAGCTGGCACTGGCTGTAATAAATCCAAAAAAATTCTAATCATCATGTAAATACCAGTTTTTATCATGACACCAGACATAAGGGCGCTGACATGCGAAGGTGCAGCTGGATGAGCACTAGGTAACCAGATATGAAATGGTATAATACCGGCTTTGGTACCGAAACCAATTAAGGTCAACACAAAAACAGTATTTTTTAACCAGAGAGGAATCAACTCGGCATTAGAGCGAATTAAAGCAAAATCAAATGACCCAGTAAATTTATACAGTAGTAAAAAGGCCACAATAATAAAAGCTGTAGCAACATGAGTCATAACTAAATATAAAAACCCAGCTTTTACATTATGCGTATCATGTCGATCATAAACTACCAAAAAATATGAGGCTAAAGACATCATTTCCCAGGCTAGCAAAAAAAATAAAGCATTGGCCGCTATAACTACTGAAATCATTCCTAAAATAAACAGGTGGTAGAAAAATCCAAAAGCACCAATGTCATATTTTTTATAAAAATGTTTGATATAACCAGCCCCATAAATAGAGCAAAATAAGGCAATGAGTGAAATAGTAAAAATAAAAAAACTAGCTAACTTATCAATATGAAATGAAAATGACAAAAGTGGAAAAATACTTGAAGTCAAGGAAAAAATAATTTCCCGGTTGAAAAAGAATACCAGACTGGCAAATAATATACCCCAAACAGAGCCGATAATAGCAAAAAAACTACTCCAAACATTAGCTGGCTTATCTGTTCTCAAAAATAATGAGCCTACTGCTCCAACAGTAAATAACCCTATTAAAATGACCAGACCAATAGAAGATGCTGCTAGTTCTAACATATTATTTCTTTTTGAATGACTGATTTTCTAATTCCTTCATAATACGAAGTAAGTGACCAAGAATGACTTTAGGTGATGGCGGATCTCCGGGGATAGAAAAATCCACCGGCAAAACATCACTAACCGCACCCACAATAGCATAAGAACCTTTGTATATACCTCCACTGATAGCATCATCACCAACAGCCACTACAATCTTTGGGTCGGGTGTAGCCTCATACGCTCGGCGAAGAGCTTCAGCCATATTGCGTGTCACTGGACCAGTGACAAAGAGCATATCAGCATGTTTAGGGGAAGCTACAAAATGAATACCAAAACGCTCCAAATCATAAAAAGTATTGGATAAAGCGACTAGCTCTTGTTCAGCTGAATTATCTGAACCAGCATCTATTTGTCTGATAGCCAAAGATCCACCAAATAAATGTGTGATTTTGGATCTCGTCTTTTTACCAAGTGATTCAAATTTTATTCCATCACTATCAAACTCATCAACCTTAATAGTATTTTGGGAAGTTTTGATTATTTTTAAAAAAAGTTTAATCATCTTATTACTACTCGCTAGTTTTTAAAACAATATAGTATACTAAATTCATCATTTAGTCAACCAAAAACATGGCTTTTTAACGTATTTAAAAGACTTTATTCTACTACAATGTAATCCAAACCTTGAGGCACTAATTTGGAATAAGCCATAATAATTTCTAGATCATCTGGCAATTCTTTAAGTAGCATCTCTCTGACTGTTTGCAAATCTTTGATATAAGTTTGCTCTTCCACACTACTATCTAAAAAATTCTTACTACTACCATAAACATCGCTGTCCCAATTCCATAAGAGTAAAAGTTTTTTTACATTATGTAGATTTTTGGAAATTGCTACAATTTTTTCAATAAAAGATACTTTGAAACCATTATTTTTCAAAACATCTTTGGCACTACCTGGCCAAGCATACAAATCAAAATCCTCAAAACCCAAACCTTTAACTACAAATTCTTGATCAGATTCACGAAATCTAAAATCAACACACTTGATAACTGCTAGTGGGCATTCATGTTTTCCTAGTTTATCATTAGGCACTGTAAAATTCATAAAAATTTCTTTAATTAGTCAATTCTTAATTACCTGGATTTATTCTTTTATTTTTATGTTTTCTAACGACTTTGAGTCGAGCTAATTCTTTTTCTATTTTGGCGGTAAACATAGCAAAGCCTTCGGCGTCAGCCACTTTGGTCTTCAAAATCTCTTCCGCCTTCTGACGAGCTTCTTCGGCCCGAGCTTCATCAATATCCTCTGCCCGCTCAGCTGTATCAGCCAAAATAACTACTTGATCTGGCAATACTTCTATAAAACCACCAGAAACAGCCATAAAATCTTCTTTACCTTGCTCAGTTTTAATAACTATCTCTCCTGAGGCTAGCTGAGACACCAGTGGTATATGATTTGGTAAAATAGTAATCTCACCCATAATTGTAGAAACAGAAATCTGAGATACTATATCTTCAAAAAGTATCTTCTCTGGAGTTACTATTTTTAACTTAATTTGTTTCATAATATTATCCTAGAACACAAGACTATTTTACTTCGTCAATCGTCCCCTTCATATAAAAAGCTTGCTCTGGTTTATCATCGTGCTGACCAGCTAAAATTTCTTTAAAACCTCTGACAGTTTCTTTAAGTGGTACATATTGTCCAGGAGTACCAGTAAATGTTTCAGCCACAAAGAAAGGCTGTGACAAAAATCTCTGCACTTTACGAGCTCTCTGAACTGTCAATTTATCTTCTTCTGATAATTCATCCATACCCAAAATAGCAATAATATCTTGAAGATCTTTGTATTTTTGGAGAACTTGCTGCACCTGACGAGCCACATCATAATGTTCTTGACCAACTACTTCTGGATCCAAAATCACCGAGTTGGAATCAAGTGGATCTACTGCTGGATAAATTGCCAACTCAGCCAAAGCACGAGATAGGGTCACTGTAGCATCTAAGTGACCAAAAGTAGTAGCTGGGGCTGGATCAGTCAAGTCATCAGCTGGCACATAGACAGCTTGAACAGAAGTAATAGATCCTTTTTTGGTAGAAGTAATTCTTTCTTGCAATTCACCCATTTCTGTAGCTAAGGTTGGTTGATAACCAACAGCTGAAGGCATACGACCTAGCAAGGCTGACACTTCAGAGCCAGCTTGAGTGAAACGAAAAATATTATCCACAAAAAGTAGTACATCTTTTCCTTCACTATCACGGAAATGCTCGGCCATAGTGAGGGCTGTCAAAGCCACTCTCTGACGAGCTCCTGGTGGTTCATTCATCTGACCAAATACTAGAGTAGTATTTTTCAGTACCCCTGATTCTTTCATTTCATGATAAAGGTCATTACCTTCACGAGTACGCTCTCCCACACCAGCAAAGACTGAAAGACCATCATGCTCAGCCGCAATATTTCTAATCAGCTCTTGGATAACTACTGTCTTACCCACACCAGCTCCTCCAAAAAGTCCAACTTTACCACCTCTAGTAAATGGACAAATCAAATCAATAACTTTGATACCAGTTTCAAACACTTCGGTTTGAGTAGCTTGCTCTGTAAAATCTGGAGCGGCTCTGTGGATTGGTAGTCTGGTACTAGTCTTTATTTCTTCTTTACCATCAATAGCTTGCCCTAAAACACCAAACATACGACCCAAAGTTTCTTTACCCACTGGGACAGAAATTGAAGCTCCAGTATTTTTGACTGCTACTCCTCTAGCCAAACCATCAGTAGTTCCCATGGCCACAGTACGCACCAAATTGTCACCCATGTGTTTTTGTACTTCCAAAATCAAAATACCATCGCCCAATTTGATTTCCAAAGCATTATTTATCTCTGGCAAATTCTTGGCAAAGTAGACATCTACCACTGGCCCGATAATTTGTTTTACTATTCCAATGTTTTCCATATGTTTCTTATATTAATCTTCACGTCCCCGCAATTGTAAATTTCTAACGGGGTAAATATTATTATTTTATTATTAAATTTATTCTAAAGCGGCACTACCAGCAGCAATTTCAGCAATCTCAGCAGTAATATTGGCCTGACGAGCTTGATTATAGGCCAAGGTTAATTCGCTGATCATCTCACCAGCAGCGTCAGTAGCATTTCTCATAGCAAACATGCGAGCACTGTGCTCTGATGCTTCTGATTCCAAGACTGATTGATAAATTTGTACTTCCAAAAGTCTTGGCAAAAAAGCATCTAAAATACTTTTCATACCTGGTTCAAAAATAAATTCTGCAAAACTGTCTACATTTATTTTGGCTACTTTATCTTTATCATGACTAATGTGTCCTAATCTAGCATCTATCTCAGCTACTATAGGCAATAATTGTTTGACATGAGGTACTTGCTTTAAAGAAGACATAAAATCAGTATAAGCTATAAAAATTTTATCATATTTAGCACTTATAAAATCTTTGGTAATCATATGAGCAATTGGCCGTATATCTTCTGAACTAGCTGTAATATCTTCTTTATGAAAATCAGCTACTAGATTTACTTTATGTCGTCTGACTTCATCTCTACCTTTAGTACCACAGGTAATAATATCGGTCTGGACTACTTCGGGATGATGGAGTTTAATAGATTCTATTACTTTATTTACTAATTGGGTATTAAAACTACCACACAGACCTCGATTGGTGCTCACTATCACTACGGCTACTTTTTTGACTTCTTTTGGTTCTTTAAAAAATAAATGTTTATTGGTATCAACTTTTTTGACCAAATGAAGCACTGTATCCCAAACCAAATCAGAATAAGAACGAGAAGCTAATACTTTCGATACAGCTTTACGCATTTTAGCGGCTGAGACCAATTCCATAGCCTTGGTAATTTTTTTGGTATTCTTGACCGATTTTATTCTTCTTTGTATATCTCTACTTGCCTGGGGCATATATTTATTTCTGTCAGATGACAAATAAATTAATTATTTTTTGTCTTCTCCGACTTTTTCTTCTAACTCTACCAAATCATTAATTATATTTTTTAATTTTTGTTCATCCGCTTCGGATAGTAAACCAGTTTTTTCAATATTATCTAAAACGTCTTTGCCTTCCGCTTCCATTTTACTAAATAATTTTTGTTCAAAAGCAGCTAAATTGGCTACAGGCACTTTATCTAGATGACCATTGGCAGCAGCATAAATTATAGATATCTGTTTGCTTTGTAAAAGTGGTTTAAATTGACCTTGCTTCAAAATCTCGGTCACTCTAGCCCCACGATCAAGCTGTTGCTTGGTGGCTTCATCCAAATCACTACCAAATTGAGCAAAGGCCTCTAACTCTCTATATTGAGCCAAATCCATTTTCAATTTACCAGCTACTTTTTTCATAGCTTTTTTCTGAGCGGCACTACCGACACGAGAAACTGATAAACCAGTAGATAGAGCTGGTCTGATACCTTTGTAAAACAAATCTGTTTCCAAGAAAATCTGACCATCAGTAATAGAAATCACATTGGTAGGAATATAGGCTGAAATATCACCAGCTTGAGTTTCAATAATAGGAAGGGCTGTTAGTGATCCACCACCTAGTTCATCACTCATCTTAGCAGCTCGCTCCAATAATCTAGAATGCACATAGAAAACGTCACCGGGATAGGCTTCACGTCCTGGTGGTCTTTTAAGTAGCAATGAAATCTGACGATAAGCTACAGCGTGTTTTGATAAATCATCATATATCACTAAAACATCTTTGCCTTTGTCCATAAAGTATTCTCCCATAGAACATCCAGCATAAGGAGCAATATAGGAAAGAGCAGCTGATTCAGAAGCACCAGCTAAAACTACTGTGGTGTAATCCATTGCTCCAGTCTCTTCTAATTTAGCTACGATTCTAGCTACTTTTGATTCTTTTTGACCAATAGCCACATAAATACAAATAACATCTTTGCCTTTTTGATTGATAATAGCATCAATAGCTAAAGCCGTTTTACCAGTTTGACGATCACCAATAATAAGCTCACGTTGGCCTTTACCAATAGGGATAATAGCATCAATTACTTTGATACCAGTTTCTAGTGGCTGAAAGACTGACTGACGAGTAATAACTCCAGGAGCAATTTTTTCTACTGGATAGAACTCATTGGATTTTATATTACCTTTACCATCAACTGGTTGACCTAAAGCATTTACTACTCGGCCAATCACAGCTTCTCCAACTGGTACTTCCAAAATACGCTTGGTTCTTTTTACTTTGTCGCCCTCTTTTAAGGCTCCATATTCACCCAAAATAATAGCCCCAACGGCAAATTCTTCTAAGTTCAAAACCACACCATAGATTTTATCTCCGGCTTTGGTCTCAAATTCAAGCATCTCAGAAGCCATGACATCTGATAGACCAGATACTTTGGCGATACCGTCACCTACTTCAATAACTTCACCAGCTGTTTCTTCTTTGACATCTGATTGCCAATTTTCCAGTTGTTTTTGCAAACTTTTTACTAAATGATCGTAAGACATATTATTAATTGCTTAATTGTTTTGCTAAATTGTTTAATTGATGCTTGATGGACATATCTATAATTTTGTCATTATATTTTACTACTACCCCACCAATAAGTTCTTTATCTATTTCTGTTTTAACTACTACTTCTTTTTTGGTTTTAGCTTTTATCAAATCAGAAATCTTTTTTATTTCCGCCTGAGCTAGTTCTTCACGACTAGTTATCTTGGTAGCTATGATACCTTCTTTTAAAAAATGAATATTTTCCAACTGCCCTAATATATTAGGAATCATAGGCACCAAACGGTGCTGACTGAGGTAAGCCGAAAAATTGGCAATCACTTTATCTAATTCTTTGCCTTTTTTATCACCACTAGCTTTATACAAAGCGGCAGCCAAAATTTTTGCTTGGTCTTTTTTCATTATTTTAAATCTTTTAAGGCTTTATCAATATACTTTTTGTCTATATCTTTTGTCAGCCCACCTGATAAAATCTTTTCCAAAGCCACTACTACCATACTAGATACTTCACCTTTGATTTCCACTAACATATTATCTTTTTCGCTAGCAATTTGTTCTTTAGCTTTGACAATCAATTTAGCGACTTCTTCTTTGGTTTTGGTCAAGTTTTCTTGTTTACTTTTTTCTGATTGTTTTTTAGCTTCTTCCAAAATACCAGAGGCTAGACCTTTAGTCTCAATGAGTTTTTCTTTGACTTCCTTTTCAACTTGCTGCAATCTTTCTTCAGCGGCTTTGGCGTCTGATAAGCCTTTGAAAATTTCATCATTTCTCTTTTGCATAGTCTTAGTCAATGGTTTTAAAGCAAAAAACCAAAGTACCAAGATAACTATAATAAAGTTGACTAGCTGAGCTGTCATTAGTTTCCAATCGACTCCAAATAATTCTAAAATTTCCATATTATTTTCTTCTATCTCGAACTATGTCGAGAGATTAATTGCTTAGTCGTGCCCTCATATATAGAGAGCACTCAAAACAATCGATTATTTGATTGAAAAAGCAATAATCAATGAATAAATAGCAATAGCTTCAGCAAAAGCTGATACCAAAAGCATAGGCACTAAGATTTTGCCAGCTGATTCTGGATTTCTACCAATTGATTCCATAGCTTTGGCACCAATTTTGCCGATAGCTAAGGCTGGAGAAATACCACCGATAGCAATAGCAGCGGCTTTGGCAATTAATGTTAGATCCATATTGTTGTTTCCTTTCTGATAATAATAGGTCGATCTTTACCCCTGTTGAATAGCGACTCTGTCGCTGCTGCTTTGCAGCATTCAACGGGGTTAATTTTTTTATTATTTTACGTCGCCTATGATTATCTTTGTTAATTAATAATGACACTTGTCATTTCGACCGAAGTGGAGACCTGCCTGCCGGCAGGCAGGAATCTAGCTAGACCCCTCAACTGCGCTCGGGATGACAGGAGATTAATGTTCATGCTCAACTGAAGCAATAGTATAATAAACCAAAGTCAGAATGGAAAATATCAAGGCCTGAATAATTCCGACAATTACTTCTAAAAACATAAATGGTAGCGGCACACCATAAGCCACTAAAGCTGAAATAGAAGCAATCAATACTTCCCCAGCAAAAATATTACCAAACAACCTAAATGATAGTGAAGCTACTTTGGCCACTTCTGACACTATCTCAATTAATCCTACAAAAAAAGTTATAGGATTAACCAAAACAATGGTTGGTTCGTGCCTAATTTTACCAGGTATTTCTATTAATGCTTTTATGTTTACAAATTTATTAAAATAATTCCAACCACCGACTACCAGCATACCAAAAATATTGGCCGATACTACGGAAAACAACCCTAAAGCTAATGTGGTATTTAAATCAGCTGTACCCCCTCTTAGTAAGGCTACTCCATTATAAGTAATGGAGCCTAAACCCGGTAACAACCCCAACCAGTTGTTGATAAGCACAAAAAGAAAAATTGAAAATATAACTGGAAATACTTTTTTACTTTTAGCTCTATCATTGGTCACTAAATCCATCATACCCAGTGCGCCATCAATAATTATTTCCATAAAACTTTGGAAAACTGATGGGATGCGACTATTTTTAGCTCGAATGACCAATGACAAAATAATAATTAAAAAAACTGCTACCCAAGATGTCAGCAGTGAATTGGTGATTGGAAAATCACCAACCTGAAAAACTGTTTCGGCAAATAAAGTATGCTCGTGCTCCTCATGCTCAGCTCCTTCAGCTGTATGAGCGCCAGCTTCCTGATTTAAGTCTTCACCCAAAATTTCTTCAACTATGCGCGAAGTATCTTCTATATTGTTTTGATTGCTATTTATCGTTTCTTGGCTCATTTTCTTGTTTTTTCTCCTGTGTGGTTTTGTCTAAGCTATTTGATTTATTATTTTTCTTCCCAGCTTCATCTTTTTCAATTCTATTCATATACTTTACGCCTGTCATGCCTATACCCACAGAAGAAAGTATAAAAGCTAGAGCTGTAATACTTAAAAAATATAACTGCCCTGTGCCTTGTCTTTCATCTAGCCATTGACCTAAAAACAGAGCTCCTATGACTGGGAAAGCGATCCAGCCGGTACTTTCGGCAAACATCATCATTCCTTGTCTTAGCCACTCATTATTAGCCTTGTTTTTATTGTCATTTTTGACTACTGGCATAAATTTATAATAAACAAAAAGCGGCTACATTATAACCGCTAAACTTGAAAAAGTCAATACTTTTTTAATATTATACTAGCTACTATATACTACTAAACATTGACAAAATAAACAAAATATGCTATAATTCTATATTAATCTAGCTCTTTCACATTAAATATCAATGGGTAGCACAGTATTTTTCAACTAATGGAAACTAATGTGCTGCTCATTGAATTTGCTACGAGCAGCATCCACCCCCTGACAGTTCAACCCTGTCACGCCCAATCAGTGCGATAACTGATGGAGGTTGTCATGAACACCCAGAATATCCAGATCAATCAGCTGCCCTGGTTCCAAATGGAAGAAGACATCACTTCTACTTACACCGCAAGGGACAATATTTATCCCTTTGATATCGCTATCTTCCAAATGGATGACGGAAGAGCCACCTGGCGTGGCGTCAACCAGTACTTGCCGAAGGGCACACTGCTCGGCATTGCTACTCTCATATTTGCTGGAGATAGCGAAGGTGATGAATGGCCACTAAACATCAATCCGGTGGCGGTAGTAGCCAGCCCAATGATGTATGATCTGGTAATGCGGAGGGGCTTCCAATGGCAATGGGAAACCCACAGCATCAACTGGGCCAGTGATGGCCTGGGTCGGCTGGTGGCAGCTCAATTCTGCCACGCGTAGCACAGAGCATGACGGCGGGATTGCCACCAGGCAATCCCGCCGTCCCAAAAAAACCGCCACTTGAGGACGGTTTATTTAATTTGCTATTAAAAAAATATAATTATTCTAATCTTGGTTTTTCTACATCTTCCAACTCAAACTCTCCTGATTTTCCGCTGATTTTTAGCACATCCTTATCAATCTTATTAAACTCTTTATTGGAAATATTGTAAGTGTTGGCTAGAGTAGAGAGTTGATTGCCCAATTTTTTATGATAATCACCATAGGCCAATAAATGCTTTTGCAGCATTTCAACATTCTTTCTAATCTCTTTAGCTGATTCTTCAATTTGTAAAGCCTTGAGACCTTGTAGTACTGTCTGCAGATAAGCGGCAAAAGTGGTTGGTGACACAATAATTACTTTTTTTTCATTAAAGGCATAATCTATCAAACTCCTAGTATTTACTTTGACTGCCCCGACTTCATTGATAAGTAAATCATAATAAATCCCTTCAGCTGGAATAAACATAAAAGCAAAATCCAGTGTATTTTCATTTGGTCTGATATACTTTGATGTTTCATCAATCCTCTTTTTCAAATCATTTTTAAATTCTTTTTCTAAAGTGGCTTTTTTATCTTTATCATTTTCACCAATGATTCGACGATAATTTTCCAAAGAAAATTTAGCGTCTACTGGCAAAACTTTGTCTTTTATTTTAACCACCGCATCTACTGCCTCACCATTTTTAAAATGGTATTGCATTTCATAACTTTGTGGCGGCAAAATATTTGACAATATTAATTCCAAACTGGCCTCTCCTAGATTGCCTCTGGTTTTGGAATTGGTCAAAACTTTTTCCAAATTTTGTAATTGGTCAGTAAAACCTACTACTTGTTTATTGGTTTCTTCCAACTTCAATAATTTTTCTGTCACTTCTTTGGAAATACGGCTAGTTTCTATAAATTGATCTTGGAGCATCTTGGAAGAATGCCTAGTAGTATTATCAATTTTTTCACCTAGTTGATTTTTCAAATCATTTAACTGTTGCAACAACACGGCTGTTTTATCATCTTTGACTTCTTTTGGTTGATTATTTTTTATCATCAACCAAATAATGATTGCAAAAGCTACTACTATTAATATTGTGTTTAAATATTCCATATATTTTATATTATATTTTATCTGGATAATTGGAAAATAGACCATCTACTCCCATATCTCTCATTCTCTTTATATCATCTTTATCATTTACTGTATAGACAAAAACTTTTAAGCCCTTACTATGAGCATCCTCTACGAAATCTTGATTAATAAATTCCAAACTTAAATTTATTGAATATGCACCCAACTTTACTCCATAATCACTATAGCCAATTGGAATCCCAGTAATTAAAGCACCAATTCTTATTTTTGGCTTAAATTCTTGAAATTTTCTTAACTCATAATGGTTAAATGAAGAAACTAAGAAATGCTCCTCCGTCCAATTTTTATCACTTATATATTGTTCAATTAATCTGGCTACTGGTAGAGCAGTTCCTTCCCCCTTTAATTCTATATTGATAGGAATTTTTTTATCTACCAGATCAAATACCTCATCCAAAGTTGGTATTTTTTCACCTTGGCCAGCATTAAGAGATCTCAACTCATCAAAACTCTTATCCATTACATAACCTTGCCTATTAGTAGTTCTATCTACCTTATCATCATGGATTACTACCAATTCACCAGTTTTTAAAGCATAGACGTCCAACTCAATCATATCTACACCCAAATCAATGGCTTTTTTAAACGAACGCAGAGTATTTTCTGGTTCATAGCCCATTGCTCCACGATGTCCAATCTTCAACATAACATTATATCTTATCTATTAATTTACCAAGGCCGTCTAGATCAAAATCTTCAGCTTGCTCGGCCAATTGTTTAGCCAGAAAATCATCCCCCGATTCAAGTATAGCTTCTACAATCTGCTGTCTATCTATATTTTTAAATTTTTCCAAATTATCAGCCAATAATTTTCCTTGCCCAAATTTAATTAACTCTAGAGCTATTTGCTGATGAATAGCGCTTTTGACTTCATCTAGTATGCCAAAGTCGCCATTTTCCATGTCTAGAATATAATTGATAACAATACTTTCTGGAGTCAGTTTAGAAAATTGAAAATTATCATCTGGCATCATCTGATATTTATTATTGCAAAAATTTTAAGCAATACAATATTATTTTAAATTAAATAATTTTTTAGCATTTTCTCCAGTAATTTCTATAATTTCTGCTACACTTTTATTTTTAATCTCTGCAATTTTTTCCGCTACATATTTGACATAAATAGGCTCATTGCGCTTACCTCTATAAGGCACTGGTGTCAAATATGGCGCATCTGTTTCTATTAGTAACTTATCAATTGGTATCCATCTGGCGATTTGTTCTAGTACACCTGTTTTATCAAAAGTGACAATACCAGTAAAACCCAAATAAAAACCCAAATCCACAAAAGCTTTAGCTTCTTCTAAATCACCACCATAACAATGTATCACCCCTCTCTTCATTCCTTCGTCTTTGAGTACTCGATAGATATCAGTATAAGCTGTTTTATCTTCTTTACCATTACGTCCATGAATTATCAAAGCTAAATTATTTTTTTTAGCTAGTTTGATATGAGAGCGAAAGACTGCTTCTTGTTTAGCTTTTACTTCTTCTATTGACTTGGCACCCTTGGCTAAAGATTGCCAAAGATGAAAATAATCAAAACCAGTTTCTCCCATAGCTACTATTTTACCTTCGGCAGAATTGATTAAGTCTTGATAATTTTGCTCTTCAAAATTTTCATCATAAACATGGATAGGATGAAGACCAATAGCACTATAAAAGTTTGTTTCAGCCAAAGCCAAATCAACAGCCTTTAGACTACTTTTATAAGCTGCACCGACATTTATAACTGCCATTACTTCCTGACGGCAACGACCTATCACTTCTGACAGGTCATCTTGATAAGCTTCAAAATTTAGATGGGTATGGCTATCAACTAACATTTTCAAAAATTGATTTTAATTCTTTAACTGCCGCTGGTATAAACGGTTTGACTATAAAAGCAATATTTAAAGCTATATCAGCTAGTCGGGAATTCAAAATATTGTTAGCTATAGTATCACTAATGGGTAAAAGTGACATAATATAAACTATAGAAGATACTGCTAGTGCCCCTGTGATGATACCAACTAGTGCTCCTAATAGTTTATTCAAAATATCAATAAAAGGAATAATGTGAAAAACCCGATTAATAACTGAAACAATAATGCCGACAGCAATATTGACCGCCAAAAAAATAGCTAAAAATCCTATAATGAAAGCTAGATATTCATTATCAATATCTATCACCCTCATCAGCCAAGCACCGACTTGTTGCATATAGTGTGAGCCGGCCCAAATACCAAAAAATACTCCAAACAATCCCCCAATAGCGCCTACTAAACCAGCTCTAAAACCCTTCCAAGTAAAGATAAATAGCACTACGATCAAAAAAATGTCAAAAAGATTCATATTTATTTTTCACTCTTTAAATAAGTTTTATTCAAAATATAAAACTTAAATTTAATTTTAAAATATATATAATAACTAATGATTGTTTTTACTATAATACACTATTGGCTGTTTTTTCTCCACTATAGATGATTATAATCTAGGAAACAGTGGCTTTTCTGGTTTCTTTATCTTATCAGCTGTAACTATATCCAAAATCTCTTTAGACTTCTTTGGCATAAATGGTTTAAGGGCTAAAGCGATATTATAAAGATCCAAAATCAATTCCTGAAGTATTTTTTCTATCTGCCCCAGATTTTTTTCATCTTTAGCTAGCTCCCAAGGCTTAGTCTGATCAATTAAAGAATTGTCTTTGGCTATTACCTGCCAAATAGTCAGTAGCGCCTCTCTAAAATGTAGCTGTCTTATTTCTTCCTGACCAAGCTGAGTATATTTAAAATCTACTTTTATTTTTCCATCTAAATACTTTTCTACCATGTTGGTCACACGGTTAATCAGATTACCTAAACCATTCACCAAGTCAGCATTGTATTTCACTGGAAAATCTTCTATTTTTATATCTGCCTCCGATCCAAAAGAAAATTGAGATAATATTAGATATTTGGAAATTTCTGAACCGTAGTCCTCTACTAGTTTATTTGGGTCAATAACATTACCCAAAGTTTTACTCATCTTTTTACCATCAATAGTGAAAAATCCATGAATATATAATTTTGGCAAAGGTAAATCCAAAGCCATAAGTATTGCTGGCCAATAAACTGCATGAAATTTTAAAATATCCAAAGCTAAAAATTGAGCATCAGCTGGCCAAAACTTTTTAAAATCTTTCCCCTGGGGATAAGCCAGAGCACTAATATAGTTACTAAGAGCATCAACCCAGACATAAGTTTTTTGATTGGCATCAAAAGGCAAATCTATACCCCATGGCACTGATTTTTTACTACGAGAAATAGAAAAATCTGGCAATTCCTGTTTATCAATCAGTCCTAAGACCTCCTTTTTCCTTGACTCTGGATAAATGGATAATTCACCAGTTTCAATCGCTTTTTTTATTTTTGGTAAAAATTGCTGGAGTGAAAAAAACCAATTTTTTTCAATCAATTTTTCTGGTATCTTGTTGTGATCTGGACATTTATTGTCAACTAACTCACTTTCTAAAATAAATTTTTCACAACCCACACAATACAATCCTTGATAATCTCCCTGATAAAGAACGTCAGCCTCTTTTAATTTTTTTAATATCTCAATAACTATGTCTTTGTGTCCTTTGTCAGTAGTACGAATAAAATGGTCATAACTAATATCCAAATTTTCCCAAGTATCTTTAAATTTTTGCGATACTTGATCGGTAAAAGCCTGAGGATCTAAACCCTCTTTAGCGGCGGCCTGAGCTACTTTTGCTCCGTGTTCATCAGTGCCGGTCAAAAAGAAAACATTTTCTTTACCAATCTCCTCACGATAAAAACGAGCCAAAACATCAGCTACTATTGTAGTATAGGCGTGGCCAATATGCGGTTTATCATTAACATAATATATTGGAGTAGTAATATAAAATTTTTCTTTTTTGGACATATCTTAATTTAAATCTATTCTCATGCAGACATCATGTTCTTTAAATCCAACTTTACTATAAAAATTTACTAATTCTTTTTTACAATCCAAAATTACTTTATAACAATTATTGGTTCTAGCAATTTTGATAGCTTCTTCTAATAATGCTTTGGCTAGGCCATTACCTTCAAAACCTTGGCGAGTTACTACATCCTCAATATGCCCTGCTAAACGGCCACCATGAAAAAACTTTGGCTCCACTAACAATTTGACTGTAGCCACAATTTGGTCTCTAGAAGCCTCTTCTTGTGATATAGCCACCAAAAAATAAACGCCTGGCTGGCTAGCTTGTTGCCAAAGGTCTTTTAGTTGAGACACAGGCAAGCCACTAATATCATGCATATTAGCCATTGTTTCTACAAAGCCACTAGCGACTGTAATGTCAGCTTCTTCTAATTGTCTAATAATAAAATTCATTAATCAGTAATAATAATTTTTTTGGCTACTGCCCCATAGATTTTGTCTAGTTTTTTGGTCAAATCATTTATTTCCTTGACTGTACCTTCTACTATTAAGGTAATAACTCCTGTACAATTTTTAAGGCAAGTACGAGCCGGATTAATGCCCATTCTAGCCATAATCAAATGGCCGTTGGCTGTCAGCACTTCCTGTACTTCTAGCGCGTAGCTATGTCTATCTTTCATCAAAATAGTGATAGTGCCTAAATGTTTTGTAACTGACATATTATTATAAATAATTTTAGCTTATACCTTTATACTTAACAAAAGCTTTTTTAATAATTTTATCCAAGCCCCTTACAATATACTTATAATTATCTATTTCATTTTCACTAATCCAAGTCAAATTGCTATGTTCATTTAAATCACAAATATCGACTATCTGATCAGATTTTATCAAAGAGACAACTATACACACTGGAGTAGACATTTCCTTTCCGCTGGAATTCTTGTAAAAAACCAAGTAATCAACTAGGCCTAAATTTTCAAAATTGTCTAAATTTAATTCCTCTTTGAGTTCGCGTTTGAAAGCACTTTCAGCCTCTTCACCTTCATTGATACGACCACCAACTAATCCCCAATACCCTGGTCGTTTACGTGCTTCTAGTATCAAACATTTTCCGTCTTTAATCCAAGTAGCTGATTGTGACACCCAAAACTTTTGTATTTCTTTAATCATTATTTTTTATCAACCAATACCACAAACTCACCTTTTATCTGACTTTTATCTTTTTGTAAGCTCTCAAATATTTCTTTGGCTTGACCACGATAAATCGTCTCAAACTGTTTGGTCAGTTCACGACCGACTATTAATTGCTTGTCACAATCTGATAACTGAGTAAGTAATTTTTCTATGCGATGAACTGATTCAAAAAATATAACTGGGATTTTACTCTCTTTTACTTCTCTGAGCATTGTCTCTCTACCTTTTTTATGAGGCAAAAACCCCAAGAATAAAAATTTATCCATAGCCACACCTGCCACTGATACTATAGCTGTCAGAGCCGAAGCACCAGGAATAGGTACTATCTTTGTGTCTGGAAAATCAGACAAAACTAATTCTATCAATTTACCGCCAGGGTCAGAAACTCCTGGACTACCAGCATCAGTAACTAAGGCAATATTTTTACCGTCTTTGAAATATTGAGCTAGTTTGGCAAATTCTTTTTGATCACTATGTTGATGCCAAGAAATAAGTTTGGTATTTATATGATGGTAACTAAAAAGTTTTCTGGTGACTCTAGTATCTTCAGCTAAAACAATATCCGCACTTTGCAAAACTTCTAAAGCTCTGAGTGTGATGTCTGATAAATTTCCAATTGGTGTAGCTACTATATACAGCATAATTCTATCTTAAAAAAATATAAATTTTATTTAGCTAATTTATTATCCCTCTTTTTTTTCTCCCCAATTAAACTCTCTACATAAACTGCTACTGCTAAGGCCACAGGTACAGCTAGTAGTGCCCCCATCACCCCGCCCAAACGAGCACCTATCATAATAGCAACTAATACCACTAGTGGATTAAGCCCAGTGCTTTTACCCATTACTTTTGGCACAATTAAATTATTTTCTAATTGTTGAATAACCAAATACATAATAGCTACCATCAACGCTTTGCTAGGGCTATAGGAAAAAGCAAAAAATACACCAGGAATTGCTGCAATCCAAGGACCAATAAATGGTACTATCTCAAAGATACCAGCCAGTAGTGCTAATATTAAAGCGTACTTGATACCTAGTATAGCCAAACCAATATAGACCATGACAAAAACAATCAAAGATAAGAGTAGTTGTCCTCTTAGCCAATAACCCATACGATGTTGTATAGTAGTTATCAATTTAGAAACATAAGGTTGATGTCCAACTGGAGTAAGAGAATTGATAAAACGCTTGATACTATTTTCTTCTACCGTCAAATAAAAAGTAATTACCAAAACCATAAAAAAACTAATCACTCCACCAAAAACCGAGCTAAGCACATTGAATATTCCACTCGTTGCTTGACCTAAACTCTTGGTAATATCTGCAAAACTAGCAGAAATGGCGTCTTGGTTAAATAAATTATTCAAATCTATCGCTCCCCCTAAATTTTGATTAATTTTTTTATAAAAATCTGGAAAAGCATTGGCTATATCTACTACTTGAGCAGCTAGCGGCCCTGATAAAAGATAAATTGACCAAGTAACAAAAGATAAAACTATTGCATAAATGCCCACAATACTAAGAGCACGAGGAATTTTGAATTTTTGTAGCCAATCAACTGATGGGTCAAAGGCGGCTGACAATATTATAGCTATAAATAATAAAGCCAAAACATCTTTTATTAAGAACAAAAAACTTAAAAACAACAGCACTAGTATTGTCCTTAGTATTGTTCCGGTGGTGATGGAGATTGATTGTTTAGACATAAAATTTTTGTTTTAAAATTTCAAACTTTTTATTTTTTTAAAATATTTACAAATTTATCTTTATTTTTAAATGGACCAATAATAGCCAAATTTGACTGTGACCAATCAACAATTTTTTTGGCCAAATCATTTACTTGTTTAAGACTAATTTTATCCAGTTCAACCAACTTCTCATCCAAGTCTTTAATGTTTTTGCCAATCGCCTCTTGGGAGATTAAAAAATTCAAATGCGCACTAGAGCTTTCCATTCTTAGTATCATATGCCCTTTGATATTTTCTTTGGCTTGCAATAATTCTTCAGCAGTGATGCCATCTTTTTTTATTTTATTTAGTTCATCTTTTATGGCTTGAAGCGCTTCATAAATTTTTTCTTTGTTTAAGCCAGCGTGAATAGTAAAAGCACTAAAGCCTTCATAACCACTGACTTCTGCCCGAATAAAATAACAAAGCCCTTTTCTTTCTCTGATATTTAAAAACAATCGTGAGCTCATAGTCCCACCCAAAATATTGGCTAAAAGCTGATTAAAAAGAAAATTCTTATCCGTGACTGAAGAAGTACGCCAACCTAGCATCAATTGCACTTGCTCCAAATTGCGATCTATAATTTCTATTACTGCTTTGGTCTGCTTGATAGCTGGCAAGGCTTTATTTTTTATTCTAGCTTGACGAGAACTAATAGGGAAAAGTTTATCTATTAATTTAAGAGCTTGCTGGGCATTAAAATTACCAGCCAAGCCAATAATAGCATTGCCATGATAATAGTATTTTTGATGATAACTATAGAGCGCCTGGCGAGAAATAGTCTGAATATTTACTTTTGGTCCAGCAATAGGACGACCTAAGTTGGTGCTATTGAACAATATATTTTCAAAGACTTCCTCAATGTACATCATGGGATTGTCTTCATACATATTTATTTCTTCCACAATCACGCCTCTTTCTCTATCAATTTCTTCTTTATCAAATTTGGAATTATGAAGCATATCTGAGAGCATATCTATAGCCATAGTCAAATGACTATTATTAACGGTGATGTAGTAGCCTGTATATTCTTTGCCAGTAAAAGCATTGTATTGCGCTCCAACTCCGTCTAATTCTCTAGCGATATCTGCTGTGTTTGGCCTTCGGCTAGTACCTTTAAACATTAGATGTTCTACAAAATGAGAAACACCATTATTTTTATCATTCTCTTGCCTGGAACCCACTTTATAAAGCACCTCAAAAGTAATGGCTTTGGTATCACTTTTAGGGGCTAGTATTATCACACTGCCATCACGACGAACAATACGTTTAAACATATATTATAAAAATATTATTTATTAAATTTTTCTTGAAAATAATCTGATAATTCATCAATAGCTATACGCTCTTGAGCCATAGTATCTCTATCTCTGACTGTTACTTTTTTATCATTAATTGTTTCAAAATCTACTGTCAAACAATAAGGTGTACCAATTTCATCTTGGCGACGATAGCGTTTGCCAATTGAGCCAGTCTCATCATAAGCCAGACGATACTTGGAAACTAACATATTATAAATATTGTCAGTCTGATCAGATAATTCTGTTTTTTTAGATAAAGGTAAAATAGCAATTTTAATTGGAGCTAGACGTTTATCCAATTTAAGCACTACTTCTGTTTCTTTATTACTTTCGGTAGTAGTACTGCGACCACCATCTATTTCAGTATAAGCCTCCATCAAAAAGGCCAAAGTAGCTCTATCTACCCCGCCAGAGGTTTCAATAACATTGGGAATATATTCCTGATTATTTTCATCTTTAACTGACAATTTTTGTTTGGAAAATTTCTGATGTTGACTAAGATCCCAATTGCCACGATGATGAATACCTTCTAATTCTTTGAAAGTCTCATTAGTTGAGAATCCAAAATTATATTCAATATCCAGTGCTCGTTTGGCATAATGAGCTAGTTCGTCTTTTTCATGCTCACGAAAATGAAGATTAGCTGGATTAATACCAAAATCTTTATACCAATCCATACGCAAATTTTGCCACTTGGCAAAAACTTCTTCTGTTTTATCAGGGTGAACAAAATATTGCATTTCCATTTGTTCAAACTCACGCATACGGAAAGTAAAATTGCCAGGTGTAATCTCATTTCTAAAAGCTTTACCAATCTGGGCAATTCCAAAAGGCATTTTCATACGCATGGAGTTCATGACATTTAGAAAATTGACATAAATACCCTGAGCAGTTTCAGGACGCAGATATATTTGATTGGCACTATCCTCTAGTGGCCCCATAAAAGTCTTAAACATCAAATTGAATTGTCTGACCTCGGTCAACTCTCCACCACACTCTGGACATTTCATATCTCCCATGTCAGGAGATTTATCTTTACCAAAATCTGGCTTAATACCTTTTTTTTCTAGTAGATGATCAGCTCTAAAACGCGATTTACATTTTTTGCAATCAACTAAAGGATCGGAAAAACCATCCAAATGTCCTGAAGCTTTCCATATTTCCGGATGCATAAGAATTGAAGAATCAAGCCCGACTACATCACGCCTAGCCAACATAAAATCAAACCAAGCCTTTTTGAGGTTATTTTTCAATTCCAACCCTAAAGGACCGTAGTCATAGATAGAATTTAAACCTCCATAAATATCTGAGGAAGGGAAAATAAAGCCTTTAGTTTTAGCCAGATTTACCACCTTATCAAACTTGCGCAATTCTTTCATAAAAGATAATTATTTTAATACTTCAATAACAAAATTATACCCGAAACGACCTTAAATTTCAAGTTATTTTAAAAACCCGCCAAGCTTATCCTGACGGGTGAATAAATTAATAGCCTGTTGGTTTTTTGACGCTAATCTTTCCACCAACATCATAAACTACTACATCTCTTCTACCAAATTTTCCCGTGAGCAAGAAATCTGCCAAAGTATTATCTACTTGCTCTTGAATAACCCGCCTGAGTGGCCGAGCACCAAAGACCGGATCAAAACCAGCCTTGGCCAATTCATGCTGAGCGGGAACAGTTACTTCAAATAAAATACCTTTTTCTTCTAATCTTTTTTTGACTTTATTAAGCATGAAACCAGTAATCTTGAATATTTCTTCTTGGGTCAGTGGACGGAAAACTACCACGCCATCAAAACGATTGATAAACTCTGGTTTAAATAAATCTCTAATTTCTTCTTTAATCAACTGATCTTTAAATTCATGCACCTGACGACCAGCATTTATCTGATCCTGAATAAAAGATGTACCAGCATTTGAAGTAGCTACAATAATCAAATTGGTAAAATCAACTGTACGCCCTAGAGCATCAGTCAACCTTCCATCTTCCATGACTTGTAAAAAAATATTTAAAATTTCCGGATTAGCTTTTTCTATTTCATCAAGTAATAGCAGAGCAAATGGTTTATGTCTGACTGCTTCCGTCAACAGTCCTGGCGTAGCATTTTGAGGAGAACCAATCAGCCGTGGTAAGGAAGTCTTATCTTGGTATTCACTCATATCAAGACGGATCATATTGTTTTCATCACCAAAGTATTTTTCAGCTACTGTTTTGGCCAATTCAGTCTTTCCCACACCAGTCGGTCCTAGGAAAAGTAAATTGACAATTGGCCTATTTTTATCCCGCAATTCTGCCCGAGCACGTCTTAGAGCTGAACCAACCAACTTGACTGCTTCTTCCTGACCAACAATACGCTCATGAATTTCCTCTTCTATGTTGAGCAACTTAGCAGATTCTTGAGTAGTTACCTCGGTCAAAGGAATATTGGTTTTATGGCTAACCAAAGCTTCTATGTCTTCTGCCTTTACTAAATTATCTTTTTGCCCGCGCTTAGAGACCAAAATCCCAGCTTCATCCATCAAATCTATGGCCTTACTAGGTAAAGCCTTATCTGTAATATAACGATTGGACAATTCATAAATAGTATCTAAAGCATCATAAGTAAAATATACTCTGTGCTTACCCTCTACCATCCCCACATGAGCCTCCATCATTTGAATAGTCTGATTTTTATCTGGCTCATTTATATTTATTTTTTTGAGCTCTTGGCCCAAGCTAGTACCTTCTAAATATTCTACATATTCTTTATTATTGGCCGTTGATATGACTATAATATTTTTCTTTCTGATTTCACCAGCCAAAATTTCCGCCAGAGAAATACCTTCAGCGCCTTGAGATGAAATACCTACTAATTGGTTGATATCTTCAATATATAAAATAATATTGCCTGAAGCAGTGGTTTCGTTTAAAATGGCCAAAAATCTTTCCTCCAATCTGCCAGCTCCTTCAGCTCCTGAAACTAGCATTGGTGTAGATACAGAGACCAAACGTTTATCTTGAAAAAGTTCAGGAATTTCCTCAGCCATCATATAATTGGCAATTCCATCTATAATATTTCCTTTACCAATACCAGGTGGCCCCACCAAGACCACACTAGATAAGCTACTCTCTACTGTAGATATAATTTCACTAATTTCTTTTTCTCTGGCTACAGATAGCCCCAAAGCTCCAGCTTTGGCCATCAATGTCAAATCCTGAGAAAAACTATTTAAAACTGGTGTAGCAATAGCTGTATAAGATCTATTCATACCGCCTTTTGGCTTAAAAATAGACCGAGATCTAAATCTTTTATATCTTTCCAATAAATCTTTATTGATTTTCACCCAAGAAATGACATTATCTATTTTTTGTTCATCAATATCCATATCATAAAACATATTCCGAACTGCTTGGCTAGTCGTCACCACGCCATATAGCAAATCTACTTCTAAAATATATTCACCATGTCTGTCTAACATATGAAAATAAGCATTGAGCAG
Organism: Patescibacteria group bacterium; assembly: GCA_041665505.1. Lineage (GTDB taxonomy): Bacteria > Patescibacteriota > Patescibacteriia > UBA1558 > GWA2-36-10 > XYD1-37-29. The sequence continues at coordinate 17,671 of JBAYIR010000004.1, read as the reverse complement.
GGCGTCTAAAGCTGTTTCATCTAGCTCTGATTTATCAGCTTGTGCAGCTACCAAGGTGCTGATATTTTCATCAATACCTTTTTTAATATTATCAGCTCCTACTCCTAGTCTGGCCAAAACCAAACGGATATCTCTGTCATTTAATAAAGTAAAAAGTAAATGCCAAACACTAATTGGAAAAGTTTTTTTGTATTTACCAAAGAGCCAGGCCTTATCAATCATATTAGCTACTTCTTGGCCCAAGTGATCGGCAATATTATGTTTAACATTTATATCTTTATTGGCTAATTTTTTTTCTTTTTGAGCTTTTTTAATACCGGGTATAACTAGACGATAATACAAAAACATATCAGCTAAAATCAAAGCCCATAAATAAAGATTTTCAATTTTTGGCGTGCTTAAAAAAATTAACAAATTTCTAGGTTCAAACTGCACAACATTTAGTATGCGATAAGTCAGATACAATGAAAAAAATACTCCCCCTAACAAAAATATATTGATAATAATATCAACTGTTTTTTTGAGTTCTCTGACAAAAATATAAATATAATTGACTGGACGGACAAAATATAAAAAATTATTATTAGAAAAATAATAATTTCTGTAGCCAAGACAAGTTGGACAGTTTGCTCCATTTAATTTACCAGTACCTTGACAGGCCTGACAATTTAAAAATTTTAGGCCTTCCATAAAGTATTAAAATTATTAAAAATACCCCAAACTACTAAGACTGGCAAAAATATCCAAAAAACTATCATCAGTAAATAAAGACACAACAAAATCAAAAAAACTATGGAGCGAGCAAAAGTCAAAATCAGTCTAAAGAAAAAACTAATTATTCGCCCCTCTCTGTCATATTGACCAAACATTGGCTTAAACAGACTTTTAAACATTAAGCCGACAGCCAAATTACGATTAGTATTTTTAATAGAGTTAAAAACATAAAGCACTGTCCTTTTTAGTCCCTGACTATACCACCAAATAGGGAAATAAAGAATTTCCCCTATTAAATCAATCAACAAAATCTTACTAGCTTGTATTATTATGTTTTGTGTCATCAAATAAATTATAGCATAAAATCAAAAAACCGCCGAGTTATACTAGACGGTTTTAAAAATAATATCAGTCCTAAGGCCCTATGGCTCACCCATACAGGCTGCCACACAGCTGTCACAATCCGAGGAACATAATGCATAATTTTTACATGCTGTACTATATACTACTCTATCATGATATTGCGAACTAGTAGGCCAGTCAAAGCAGCCACCTGCTGCATTTGAATCACAGACTTCTGACGTATTAATCACAATCTGGGCCGTACAAGTAGAATTACAGTAAGTGCCGGCCAGATCTAGTGCTCCATTGCGACACCCCTCAGTAGTGACATCTCCATCATCACAGACTTCAGCTCCTTCAGTGGCACCATCGCCACAAGTTGAGCTATAGACGCCTAAACTGGCTTTAGCAATGTATTCTATAGTTGGGGCTTCATAAGTATCACAAGCCCCAAAAATCATTTTATCACCACTCCTACCAATATAATAGCCAGTGTCAGCGGTACTAGTTTTAGTTGGATCAACTGGCAAACTTCCTCCCAAATAATTGACAAAAAAATCTGTATCATTTAATACCAGACAAGCTCTAGTTTGACCATCACAGCTAAGTGTAGCCGCTGATGAACAAAGCACTACTTTATGCCCAACATTAACATTAGCCGTAGCCAAAGTAGTAGGTAAAGCATCATTATCAATTTGATAAAGCTCTACAGCTTTGGCTAGAGCTGTTACATCTTCAAAACGCCTGGCATCATTGGTCTGACCAATACGCTTAGTAGGATTAAGTACCAAAAAAGCTGAAGCTGAAAGTATCAAAGCCACAGCAATAACTATTGTCAATTCTACTAAGGTGAATCCTTTTTTTTGTTTTATACAACAACACATAATATTTATTTCAATAATATTATTATACTATATTTTTATCAATAAACATATTTAAAAATTCTATGCTGGAGGGGCTGGACATGTTTTTACACAAGCACTACAATCTGCATTACAAAAAGGAGCGCTAGGGCAACCTACAGCACCAGTATGAGGAGCAATAGGAGCTTCACTACAAGCAAATCCTGTATAATCACAGACTTCACTCACTGTATAATTACCATTACAAGTAGCATTACAAAAAGTACCACTTTGTTTTGCTCCATCGCCACAGCTTTCAGGACCATCATCACAAGTTTCAGTCAAAACTATTTCCTGACTACAATCTGCATTACAGTGGTTACCTGTTTCTAAAATATCATTATTACAAATTTGAGTTTCAGTGGTGGTGTTACCATCATCACAGACCTCAGCTCCTCCAATATCACCATCACCGCAAGTGACAATATATGGAGCTAAAGCTACCTGTGTAGCTATTTGTATATTAGCACTTTGATAAGCATCGCAAGCTCCAAATGATATAGCATCACCACTGATTCTAGTAATATAATAGCCTGTATCAGTAGTATTGTTTTTGGCTGGATCAACTGGTAAATCTCCTCCTAAATAAGTAGTTAGAAAATCTGTATCATCTACTACTAGACAGGCTCTAGTTTGACCATCACAGCTAAGTGTAGCAGCGGATGAACAAAGCACTACTTTATGCCCAATATTTATGTTAGCGGTCATAAAACCTGAAGGTAAACTAGCATGATCAGATACATAAAGTTCCAAAGCTTTACCAACACCAGCTAGAGCAGCCTCTCTCAAAGCATCGTTAGCTTGACCTATTCTTCTATTGGGGTTAATAGCTGTAAAAGAAATAGCGGCCAAAAGAGCTATAATCCCTACAGCCATGATTATTTCTATTAAAGTAAAGCCTCTCCCATTTTTCATTATTATAATTTATTTTTCTTGACTGCCAATCTAATGTTGGTCATTAAACTAGCATAAAAATATAAATTATTTAAAGTAGCCAAACTTAGAGCTAGCGGCTCTTGAGTTTTAAATAGATGATGCAAATAAGCTTTAGAATAATTTTTCAGATTACTATTATTAATTGAGCTGCTATCTTTGACAAATTTAGCATTATTGATATTTATGGTTTTATAAAAATTCTTTTTAGTGACATCTGGCTGACCATTCCATAAATACAACTTGCCGTGCCGAGCTTCCCGAGTGGGAATAACACAGTCAAACATATCAATACCGCGCTTGACTGCTTCTATAATATTTTCTGGATAACCTACTCCCATTAGATAGCGAGCTTTGTTTTCTGGCAAAACTGGCACGGTATAATCTAAAACCTTATACATAGTCTTAGTTGACTCGCCTACTGCTAAACCCCCGACCGCATAGCCATCCCAGCCAGAGGCTGGTCCGCCTTTGGCGGAAAAATTACTATCTATTACTAACAATTCTTGAGCAGAGCGCAGACGCAAGTCTTTAAAATCAGCTCCTTGCACAATACCAAAAATTAATTGTTTTTTTATCTGGCTTGATTTTTGATTTAATTTATTTTTATAATCAAGTGCTATCTGTGCCCAGGTAGTAGTTCGTTCTAAAGCCTCTAGAGCTTTGGCTCGGCTAGTCGGTAGTCCGACACATTCATCAAGGACCATCATAATATCACTACCTAGGGCTACTTGAATATCAATCACTTTTTTTGGATTTAAAATATGACGTGAACCATCAATGTGCGATTGAAATTCAATATTATTATTTATAATCTTTCGAAATTTAGCCAAAGAAAAAACTTGATAACCACCGCTGTCCGTCAAAATCGGCAAGTCGGTATTCATAAACTTGTGCAAACCACCAAACTTTTTAATCACCTCTAAACCAGGTCGAAGCAGATTGTGATAAGTATTGGAAAGTATAATTTCAAAACCCAAATCTTTTACCTCTTGAGCTGTTAAAGATTTAATAGCCGCTTTGGTAGCAATAGGCATAAAAAAAGGAGTACTAATTTCTCCTCTAGCAGTCTTTAGTACCCCTAATCTAGCTTTAGATTTTTTTGATTTTTGCTTTAGACTAAACATAATTATTCTACAATACCAATAGGCTCGCTACTATCTGACATGACATCAGAAGTTTTTATAATTTTAGAACGCACCACTACATCTTCTACACCGCTAGCTTTCACTGTGGTGGTATTAAGTATAGTCATAGCTTGCCCAATATTTTCCTGACCAGGAGTAAGTCTGACTACAAAAGAAGCTGTGGTGGGCAGATTAATATCCGAAAAATTTTCCATAGACCAAACTAAACTACGCCCCTCTAAATCAAACTCCAAAGTTCCTTCTTGAATATCCATTTCCGAAATAAAATCTACTTGGGGTGGTAAATTGGTGCTGACAGTCACCTGATCAAAAGCACCAGTAGCCTGAGGTAAAGACCAAACTACCAAATACTCTGTACTTTCATTGACCTGAGGTGGTAATAGACCAGAGCCTACTCTTCGACCACCCAAATCCCAATATACTCCATTATTAAAGCTAAGACTTTCACCAATAGTTAACACTAAAGGAGAACTAACTTGCTGCCAAGCTTCTAGGCCAGCTATCTTTATTTCAATAATATTTTCTACCATCCGATCTGGTTGAGGATCTTTAACTACATTTACTTTCCAAGTGAATGTTCTAGCTTCTCCAGCTGGCCAACTACTCAAATCGGTATTTTCATTTTTGGTCCAAGTAATTTTACCTTCATTATAATTTCCAACTGTATCCAAACTATTCCAATCAAGGGCCAAACTATCTATAGTAGCTATAATTACTGCGTCTGATATAGCTTCCTGACTACTATTGGTCACTTTTAATTGGTATTCTAATGTATCTCCCCAATTTATAGATTGATCACCCTTTTGGCCATTGATAGTAAAATCCATATCAAATTTTGGATTGATAACTATAATATTTTTTTCTACTCTGGCCAATCGACGAAATTTTCCATCAGCCATATTACCAATTTCAGCTACCAATAATTGCTCGGCTTTACTATCAACTGTAAAAAATCCATTAATCAACATGGTCTTACTTTGCTTAGCATCCAGATTTAATTTGAAATAATCTCCTTCTTTGACAAAATCTACTGCAAATTCTTCTTCTCCTGGGTTTACTAAGGCTGTATCATCAGTCTTTTGAGTTATTTCAAAATCATCAGGATATAAAATATCAATATAAAGTTCTGTTAAATTTTCTTCTGTTAAATTTGTAAAATTAACTTTCATTTCCTGATTAGTAGCCACCAAGGTTTTATCAACAGTTTCAACACTAAGTTCAATTTTGGCATCAGATATTTTTGTATTGATACTATCTTTGACTTTAAAATCTGAATTAAAATTTTCTGGTTTATAAGACAAGGAAAAAGAAGTTGTCAGCTCTTCATCTTTTTGACCAACTAATTGTCCTTTAATCTCCAAAGAAGCCTTTTGACCAGGAGCTAAATCTGGCAACAACCAGGTAGTAGTATTTTCATCGACAGCTTCTACGTTAGACTCATCAAAGTAAAATCCATTGGGCCAGCGTACTGCTAGTTCCAACTGCTGCATAGTGACTAGGTCTATATTTTCATAAGTTATTTTATAAGTAGCTTGATCGCCTGAAATTATTTCTTGAGGACCCTCAATAGATAATTTTATACTATTTTCTATGGTCTCCTTACTTTGTTTGGAGAAATACCAAAATCCAGCTACGGTAGCTACAAAAAGTAAAAATAAAAACCACAAACAAGAGCCTTTGCCTTTGGGGGCTTTTTGAAAAGTTTGATATTCTTTTGGCACTTCCCTTTCTTTTTTAGCCAAAGATGGTGCTTCGTAATTTTGTTTTCTAATTGGAGCTCTTTTAGCTGAATCCAACTCTCTTTTTTTTATTTTAGCCATAGGTAAATAGTTTTAAAGATTTAGAAGCTTGTTCAAATATTGATTGATAATATATTCTTGAAATCCTAAGCCATTCTTTGTTGAGCCGACTATCAACAGATAAATTTATGAGTTGTGGCCAATCGGATTGGATAATAAACTGCAAAAAATCAAATAACTCTCCACTGATGGGTACTGCTCGGCTATGATCATGTTCCATATACATTATACCATCACTATCAGAATTTTGTCTTGACTCAAAATGTGGTTGCCAACCAGCTACCGACAAATACTTCCATAAGAAAGCTCGCACTAACATCATTTTTTTATTCATCGTAATACCTTGATGATTCAAAATAGTAAAAATGTGCTCCAACAAAGAAAATTCCACAAATTTTTGCCCCATCGACTTGTCACTCAAAAATAATTCTATTACTGAAGAGGCCAGTGACATACTCTTTAGGTCTTTATGTAAATTACTGTAGGTCTCCAAAATTGACGCTCCAGCCATATGATCCATCTTACCACGACCAATCATTACTTTGACTTTATAAAAAGGCATGAGATGACCGGCTAATTTACTCTGCGATTTGGCAGCGGAACGAAGCACTACTGAAAGCACACCTTCTTGAGGAGTAAATAGATCATAAATTCTATCAGCCTCTCTAAAAGGCCTAGAGCGCAGTACAAATGCTTCGGTCTTAAAAGCCATGGGCTTACAATTTTAATCCTAAAGTAACTTCTGCTTCGTTTACTTTGACTGTATTATTAATCTTGGGATTTTCCTCTACTTCTAGCAAATCTCCAGCTGAAGTACCAGTCATCAATTCAGCTTTATATTTAACAATTACGGATTTTAAATAATCAGACTTAGTATTATAAGTTTCTACTGGACTGTCACTTGGTTTGAGACCAGCCTCTTTTCTCATAGCGTTGATAAATCTAATCAGTTCTCTGATTACACCTCTATCTTTAAGCTCGTCTGTCAGATTGGTATCCAAAGAAATTTTTGCCAAAGCAAAACCTGTATCATCAACTATCCAGCCAGCTGATTCATTTAATTTATTTACAATGGCAATGTTTTCAACATTTAATTCATCCTTTAATATTTCACTATAATTTTCTTCCAATTTTATATCTTTACCCAAAGTAATCTGTAAAGTGGCTAATGGTTGTCTAACTTTCATACCAGATTTGGCTCTTAGAGCATGTGCCCTCTCAGCAACTTGCTTAATAACATCCATCTGATTAAAAATTTTGCTATCAATCAATCTTTTCTCCAATACTTTCCACTTTTCCAAATGAACTGATTCTTGGTTATTTTCAAATTCCATATAAATTGCTTCCGCGGTCATCGGAGCAAAAGGAGCAATTATTTTTGATAGTTCTTTTAAGATAAAAGCCAAAGTAGTAATAGCCTGATTATCTCCGTCTTTGAATCTGTCGCGAGAGCGTCTGACATACCAAGTAGAAAGATCATCTACAAAATCAAATATTGGACGACTAGCTTTGACTAGATTATAAGCTTCCATTTCACTAGCTACTTCGTGCTGCAGACTAACCAGTTTACTAATAATCCATTTATCAAGATCGTTGTCTACTTTTTTGGGCAAAGCTCCAGATAATTTTTTCTCCCCCGAAAACATCAAATAAAAATTCAAAACATTTTGCAAGATGCCAGTAAAACGACGATAGGTAGTTTGTAAATCTTTTTCAGTAAAATTGAAATCTTCGGCCATCATTACTGGTGAAGATAATAGATACATTCTCAAGGCATCAGCTCCATATTGCTCCATTATCAAATCTGGTTCTGGATAATTTTTTAATCTCTTAGCCATCTTCTTACCATCTTCGGCCAGTACAATGCCATTTACTATACAATTTTCAAAAGCATGACTATCTTTGATACCACCAGCTATGACGTGTAGATAATAAAACCAAGCTCTAGTTTGATCAGCCCCTTCAGCAATAAACTTGGCTGGGAATTTTTTTTCAAAATCTTTTTTAGCTTCAAATGGATAATGTGATTGAGCATAAGGCATTGAGCCTGACTCAAACCAACAATCCAAAACATCAGGGATACGAGTCATGGTGCCGCTACAAGAACAAGCAAAACTTATTTTATCTACTACATGCTTGTGCAGATCAGTTACTTTCTCACCACTGAGATCATATAATTCATCCACTGAGCCCACTACTTTTTTTTCTCCACATTTATCACAAACCCAAATTGGTATAACTGAACCCCAAAATCTTTGTCTGGATATTGACCAATCACGAGCTCCTTCTAGCCATTTACCAAAACGGCCGTCTTTGATATGGTTTGGTACCCAATTTATATGTTTGGCGTTTTTAAGTAGCTCCGGTTTTATCTTGGTGACATTTACAAACCAAGATGAGGTAGCATAATTTAAGAGCGGTGTTTCACAACGCCAACAATGTGGATAGCTATGCTCATATTTTTCTTTAGCAAAAAGTAAGCCCTTAGCCGCTAGATATTTTATAATAGCTACATCAGTAGTAGTGTGATCATCTTTTGGTTTGACATTGAGTCCTGCAAAATCAGTGGCTTCAGTATTGATAGAACCATCCATAGCTACGTGTTGGATAAAAGGTAAATTATTTTCCTTACCCAATTTCATATCATCTTCACCAAAAGCTGGCGCCATATGAACCACACCTGTTCCTTCTTCAGTGGTGACAAAATCACCAGCGTATATTTGCCAGCCTCTTTCTCTATTAGCTAAATTTTTATCATTATAGTAATAATCAAATAAAGGTTTTACTTTTTTACCAAGTAAATCTTGACCTTTGAATTCCTCTATAATTTTTGGATTATCTCCTAGCTCTTTTTGATAATTTTTTATTAACTCTTTGGCTATAATATATTTTGAATCTTCTACTTCTACTTTTACATAATCAATATCTTTGCCCACTGCTAAAGCCACATTGCCTATCAATGTCCAAGGAGTAGTAGTCCAAGCCAATACAAATGTATTTGGCTCATCAATAAGCTCAAATTTAGCCGTGACGGACAAATCTTTAATATCTTTATAACCTTCAGTTACTTCTGATTGTGACAGAGTAGTTTCACATCTAGGGCAAATATGCATGGAGCGGTAGTCCTCATATATAAGACCCTTGTTCCAGAGTTCTTTGAAGACCCACCAAATAGTCTCCATATAGTTTAAATCCATGGTCTTGTAGTCATTTTCCATATCTACCCAGCGACCCAGACGACGAATAGTACCTTTCCAAGCATCAGCATATTCCATGACCCGACTACGACAACTTTCATTGAATTTATCAATGCCGTATTTTTCTATATCTTTTTTGGTAGCAAAGCCGAGCTCTTTTTCCACAATATTTTCAATCGGCAGACCATGCACATCCCAACCCCATTTTCTCTCTACTCTATAACCCTTCATAGTCCAATATCTAGGTACTACATCTTTCATAACAGAACCAACCAAATGACCATAGTGAGGCGTGCCAGTGGCAAAAGGCGGGCCATCATAAAAAAGATAGTCTCCTTGGGGAGCATTTTTATCTATTGATTTTTGAAAAATCTTATTTTTCTCCCAAAAATCCAGTATTTCTTTTTCTTTTTCCTTAAAATCTACCATATTCTAATTTTAATCTAGTTTGCTTATTCTAACCGAAAAAGCCCATTTTGACAACATTTCCAGTATTAACCACTATGCGGACTTAGAAAAACAAAGAATATAGAGTCTGCCAAAAACTTTTTTTGTGTTTTTTACCACATTTAGCTCGATAAACTTTATTTTGACCGCCAGTTGGTAAGCAAAATACCTTGTCCAATCTTTTTTTCATTTTTTGTTTTATTAATCATCCTATATATAAACTCTTAGGCCTTTAAGCATGAAAAAAGGCCTAAGAGGTTTATAACAACTTTTTGATTTCCTCTATGGTATATCTTTTTTTGCTTTGCAAAACTTCAATTTTTTTTAAAGCTTGCAAGGCTTTATGAGGATTATAAAGACGATAGCCACCCTGTGAACGGCTATCTTCTTTGATCAGTCCTTCTCTAGTATAAAAATTTATAGTCGACGGCAAAACAGAGAACATATTAGCTAGTTCTCCAATTTTGACCAGACCTGTATCCTTAATCCTCTTTTGCATAAAGGTGTCTATATTATAAACCATAAAGTAAAAAGTGTAAAGTAATTCTAGACACTTTATAGTTTGATTAAATAAACAAAAATCCAGCCCTTCGCGAAGGGCTGGATGGATGGATTAAATTACTAAAGAAAAATTATTGATTAATCCTTTGAATCTCAGTTAGTATTTGGGACTCAGCTCCGATTTCTTCAACCGCTACTAATTTTGATCTATTGATTTGCATCAAACCTTGTGGACGATGTAACTCCTGTCCTCTTTTAATCAGCACTGGTACATCAACTGTTTGTGCTTCGGCTCCTTCCTCAGTAGCCGGAATAGTTTGTTTTTCTATTTGAATATAATAGACCTCATCTAAATAAATATTTAAAGCATCCTCTTTGACTACTTTGGCATAATAAGTTTGCTCATTATCTAGATAAATAGCCTTAAACTTAAATTCTTTTTCCATAGTCTCTGTTCTAGATATAAATAACCAAACGGCTCCCAATAAAAAGATAATAATAATCAAAGTCAGAGCTAGCCAAGACTTACTCCTATTATACTTATTAGGTTTTTTGGAGATAAATTGTTCAAATTCCATCAAAGTATCTGCTTCTCCACTGGATAATAGTTTAGCAGTATTTTTGTTAGAGCTAGTTTTAGCTTTACTAGAAGTATTTATTTTTTTTATAGGCATAATAGAATGATTATTATTTATTCTTAATACTTAAATAATAACAATTAATTTTTATAAAGTAAAGTGTTATAATTTTACAAAATCAGAAACATATATTATTATAAGGAGCAGTTGAATACCAAAGAAAAAATATCAAGCCCCCGGCTAAATATTAATTTCTAAACAGATGAAAAGCGATTTATTTATTCCGTCTGAAGAAACGGATAAAAACAACTACTATTTATTTTTATTTTCCAGACTAAATGGTGTGGGCTCTAAAACTATAATAGCTCTTCTCCAAAAATTTGGCAGTCCGAGCAATTTGTATCAGGCCGTCCTTGACCAGAAACAAATATTAAATAATAAAATATATTATTTACTGCAAGACAAAAATTTTATCTTGGATAGTCAGAAGGCCTTTGAAGCTCTAGCTGAAGATTATATTACTATATTAAATCCGCTCTACCCATCAGACCTAAAAAATATTTATGATCCTCCTCTTTTCTTATTCTATAAAGGCAACATAGCTCTTTTAAAAAATAAATATCTATTGACTATCGTCGGCTCAAGAACTAGCACCAATTATCACTCTAGCACCGTCAAAAGTATATTTAATGACCTAAAACAAACACCACTAGTTATTGTCAGCGGTCTAGCTATTGGTATTGACGCCTTAAGCCACCGAGAAGCTCTAGCTAACAACTTGCCGACTATAGCGGTTTTAGGCTCTGGCCTAAGCAAAGAAATACTCTACCCCCAAGAAAATGTAGCTCTAGCCGAAGAGATAATAGCTAAAGGCGGCTTGCTAATTTCCGAACAAAGTTCTCAGACCAAAACTCAGCTTTATCATTTTCCTAAAAGAAACCGCATCCTAGCTGGCTTGTCCAAAGCCACCATAGTGATATCTGGTGCTTTAAAATCCGGCACGCTGATTACTGCTCAAGTAGCTCTAGATGAAGGCCGAGAAGTATTGGCTCTGCCTGGTAATGTCAATTTAAAACTGAGCCAAGGGCCAAATAAATTGATAAAAGAAGGAGCTAGCGTTATTGACTCTGCTCTAGATATTTTCAAAATCTACAATATAGACAAAAACATCCTAAGAGTAAGCCCAATCCTTGAAAACCCCGCGCAGGCCAAAATCTACACTCTATTACAAGCCGAAGCAACAAACCTAGTTGACTTGTCTAAGTCATTGTCTCTACCCCTAGCTAAAGTCAATGTCTTAATTTCTCAAATGGAGCTAGCTGGTATTGTCAGATACAATAATTTAAATCAATTGGAAATAATATCATAAATAATTACACTATGTTTGAAACATACAAACAAGATATTGCTTTTCTAGAAGGGCTGGCCAATATTCCTAGGACTGGTTATCTTCTGGGTCCCAAAGATAAAAGCATTTTTATAAAACGGGTCAAAAATTTTTTGACTTTGGTCGGTGATCCACAAAAGAATTTAAAATTTATTCATATCACTGGTACCAGTGGCAAAGGCAGTACAGTTAAGGTATTAGAAAGCCTAATCGCTGATGCTCATTTTAAAGTAGGTAGTTTTACATCACCTTTTGCTACTACTACTTTAGAAAAAATCAGCATCAATAACAAACTTATTTCCACTAATGATTTTCATAATATTTTGACTACACAAATCAAACCAGCTTTGGATAAATATATTTTAAAATTTCCTGATTCCTTGTCATATTTTGAAATTTGGTTAGTAATAGGCTTTTTGTATTTTAAAAAACAAAAATGTGATTGGGTAGTACTAGAAGCTGGCTTGGGTGGCTTACATGATGCTACCAACGTCATAGAGAAACCAAAGATAACAGCTATTACCAATGTTGGTTTAGACCACACCCATATCTTGGGTAAGACTAAAGCTGAAATTGCCACAGACAAAGCTGGTATTATAAAAAAGAACAGTATTTTCTTGACTAATGAAAAAAATAAAAAACTGCTAAAAATATTTGCCAGTACTTGTCGTCAAAAAAAAGCTTGGCTGATAAAAAATCAAAACTTGGTAAAAAATTATAAGACTGCTAATTATTTTTCTACCATTAAACAAAAAGAAAATCTAAATCTGGCTTTAAATATCTTGGAAATATTAAAAATTAATCCCCCTCATGTTCAAAATATTATTGATAACTTTGGACTGATTTGTCGTCAGGAAATAATGCAAAAAAATCCCCTAGTAATACTAGACGGCTCACATAATAAAGATAAATTGGACAATATAATAAATTTTGCTAAACTCCAGTCTTACCAAAAATTACACTTAGTTTTGGCCTTTGCTCAAAACAAAAATTATAAAATACCTTTGAAAAAACTTTTACAAATCAGTGATAATTTGTATCTAACTAGATTTATGACTAGCGTCAGAAAATCTGCCGAACTAAAAAAATTATACCAAGCTAGTAAAAAAATAAACGCTAAATTACCAATTTCCTTATACCATGACCCCTATCAAGCACTCGAGGCGGCTATGAGTAAAGCCAAAAAAGATGACTTAGTTTTGGTGACTGGTTCTTTCTTTTTGACCGGTGAACTAAGGAAGAAATGGATAGCTGAAGATTATATTCTAAAAAACCGAAAACTTGACAAAAAGTAGCTCTTCTTTTATAGTCCAAGCTACTTTGCAAAATTAAAATCCACCCCGTTAAATAAATTTGATTTCAAATTATGCTATTATTGGGGTGTTCATAATATATTAATGTATAAATTATTAGTATTATAATCAAATTTAATATTTGAGCTTAGCTCAAATATTATTTAACAGGGTAAATATTATGTCAAAATTAGTAATAGTGGAGTCACCAACCAAAGCCAAAACCATTCAAGGTTTCTTGGGCAAAGATTATGTTGTAGAATCATCATATGGTCATGTTAGAGATTTACCAAAAAGTAAATTAGGTGTTGATGTAGAAAATAATTTTGAGCCAAGCTATGCTGTGCCTCTTAAAGCCAAAAAACAAGTAGACAAACTCAAAAAACTAGCCAAAGGGGCTGAAATGGTCTACTTCGCTACTGATGAAGACCGAGAAGGAGAAGCTATATCTTGGCATTTGCAACAACTATTAAATGTAGCTGAAAATAAACAAAAAAGAATTGCTTTCCATGAAATAACCAAAAACGCTATTATGGAAGCTCTAGAGCATCCTAGAAAACTAGATATTAATCTTTTTCATGCTCAACAAGCTCGTCGCATACTAGATAGATTGGTGGGTTACAAGCTCTCTCCTCTCTTATGGAAAAAAGTTACTCGTGGCTTGTCTGCTGGAAGAGTACAATCTGTAGCGGTCCGACTAGTAGTAGAGCGCGAAGAGGAAAGAAGAAAATTTAAAACTGAAGAATATTGGACAGTTGAAGGTCAAGCTAGCAAAGACAAATCTCCAAAATTTGATATTGCGCTTTACAAAGAAAAAGATGAAATCTTGAAAAAGTTTGATATTGATGAAGCTAAAGCCAAACAAGCTGTCGCTGATATAAAAACTAGTAAGCTAATCGTCCGTGAAGTAAAAGCTAGCGAACAAAAAAAATCTCCTCTAGCTCCTTTTACTACTTCTACTTTACAACAAGATGCTAACCGCCGCTTTGGTTATAGTGCCAAACAAACTATGGTTATTGCCCAACAACTTTATGAAGGTATAAAATTGGGTTCAAAAGGCAGTCATGGTTTGATAACTTATATGAGAACTGATTCTCTGAATCTATCAGATAATTTCAAAAATGCCACTATAGAATATGTAAATGAAAAACTAGGTGCAGAATATATAGCCAAAGGTGGACGAGTTTTCAAAAAGAAAGCCAAATTTACTCAAGAAGCTCATGAAGCTATTAGACCAACTGAAGCCTATAATGATCCGGAAGCTGTCAAAAATTATTTGGATCCCAAACAGCTCAAAGTCTATACTCTGATTTGGCAAAGAGCCGTAGCTTCTCAAATGTCTGACGCCGTGACCGAAACTACTTCTGTAGTTATTGATGCTACAGACACTGACTGGACTTTAAAAGCAGTTGGTACTGTCACCAAATTTGCTGGTTGGAAATCAATCTACCATAATAATGGTGAAGAAAATGAACTACCAAGCCTAGCTAAAGATGATATACTACAATTAGATACTCTGGATGCCTTACAACATTTTACTACTCCTCCGGCTAGATACTCAGAAGCGGGGTTAGTCAAAGCCATGGAAGCTTTGGGAATTGGTCGGCCATCTACTTATGCCCCAACGATTGCTACTATCGTCGATAGACAATATGTCACCAAAGAAGAAAAGCGTCTGGCTCCCACGGAGATTGGTGAAATTGTCAATAAGTTACTGATGGAGCATTTTCATGATATAGTGTCTTATGACTTCACTGCTAAAATGGAAAATGACTTGGACGAAATAGCTGAAGGCAAAAAAGAATGGCAACCTATTATAAATGATTTTTATAAACCATTTGAAAAAAATCTAATGATCAAAGAAGAAGAATTAGACAAAAAAGAAATCACTGAGACTGCTACTAATGAAAAATGTGATAAATGTAAAAGCCCCATGGTCATCAAGTTGGGTCGCTTTGGAAAATTCATGGCTTGCTCAAATTATCCAGAGTGTAAAAATACCAAACCAATTGGTGATGATGGTAAACCAGAAGCAGTGGAAAAAATTGACGAGCCTTGTCCAACTTGTGGCAAAGATATGATCGTCAAAACTGGTCGCTTTGGAAAATTCATAGCTTGCAGTGATTATCCAAAATGTAAAACTACCAAAAACAAAAACCAAGGCACTGGAGTCAAATGTGGTTTGTGTGACGAAGGCGAGATGGTGGCTAAACGCAGCAAAAAAGGTAAAATATTTTATGGTTGCAATAACTACCCAAAATGTGAACACCTACTCTGGGGTAAACCCACTGGTGAAAAATGTCCTGACTGCAGTAAACTACTCTACCAAGCCAACCAGACTACTATCAAATGTGAAGCTTGTGATTTCTCAAAAAAGGAATAATAAATAAGAAATCATCCTACCATCGGCTCTGAGGCCTAGCGGCATCGCCGCTCAGGCTCGAAGAGAGCAAAGCCGCAGGGCGAATATAGCACTAAAGTTTAATAAAGAAAATCCCTCGGCCAACTGACTTAGGGATTTTTTGATTGTCACTTGCTATTTTAAAATCAAAATACTAAGATTAATAGTAAGATACTAATATCTGACTTAAATGAAAACCTTTGACGATTTGAAAAAAATATTAACCCTCAATTATCCTGAAGAAGATATAAAAATAGTCATCAGGGCTTTTCATTTTGCTTCCGAAGCTCACAAAGGTCAGAAAAGAAGAACTGGCGAAGATTATATCTACCACGCTATTGCTACGGCCTATAATCTAGCTCAAATGAAAATGGATATTCCTTCTATTGCCGCTGGACTCCTTCATGATGTACCAGAAGATACTGATTTTAGTTTTGAAGATATAAAAAATAATTTTGGCACTGAAATAGATTATCTAGTTAAAGGTGTTACTAAATTAGGTACCTTAAAATACAGAGGTATGGAGAGGTATGCTGAAAATTTGAGAAAAATGTTTTTGGCTATGAGCCAAGATCTTAGAGTTATTATTATCAAACTAGCTGACAGGATGCACAATATGGAAACGCTAGAAGGCGTTCGTCCAGAAAAAAGACTACGCATTGCTCAAGAAACTTTAGAAATTTATGCCCCTTTAGCCAATCGTCTAGGAATGTTTCGTATCAAAAGTCAATTGGAAGATTTGGCTTTCCCTTATGTTTATCCAGAAGAATATAAATGGACTATGAGTCTAGTAGAAGATAGATTAAAATCCGAATCAAAATATATAGAAAAAATCAAAAAATTAACCCAAAAAGAATTAGTCAAAAATTCTATTGAATTTAGTACCATCCATAGTCGAGTCAAAAATATCTATAGTATTTACCAGAAACTATTACGCAAAGGCAGAGATATAAATAAAATATATGATTTGATAGCTCTAAGGATTATTGTACATGATATCGCCGACTGTTATAGTGCCATAGGAGTACTGCATAAAAAATGGACTCCCCTAAAAGGACGAGTCAAAGATTATATTGCTCAACCCAAGCCCAATGGCTACAAGTCACTCCATACTTCTATTTTCACTGATTTTAGTAAAATAGTGGAAATTCAAATACGTACTATAGCTATGGATGAAGAAGCAGAATATGGTATCGCCGCCCATAGTAAATATAAAGAAGTCGGCATGCTGGGTAAAAGTAAAAAACAACTTAAATGGCTAGAACATTTGATAGAAATACAAAAAACTATCACCGACAATACTGAATTTATAAAACACATAAAAAATGATTTATTCCTCACTCAAATATTTGTCTTCACTCCCAAAGGCGATGTAGTAGAATTACCAGAAAATGCTACTCCACTAGATTTCGCTTATTACATTCATACCGCTATTGGTAACCAATGTGTCGGTGCTAAAATCAACCATCAAATGGTATCCTTAGACACTAGATTAAAATCTGGTGATGTAGTAGAAATAATGACTGACAAAAATCGAAAAAAACCAAACTCTGATTGGATAAATATGGTAGCCACTAGCATGGCTAAGAGTAAAATAAGATCTGAACTAAATAAAAAATAACACCCCCTCTATATCTCCCCCTAAATTAGGGGGAGATGTCCGAAGGACAAAGGGGGTGTTATTTTTCTAATTTATCCAAAATATTTTTAAGTTCTGAATGAGAGTGAAAATTTATTTTTACAAAACCTCTCTCACCTCTTTTTTGAATCATTACCTTAGCGCCGATATTTTTGGTTAATTTGTCTTCCCAAGAAGCCAAAACTGGATCACGAGGTTTAGCTTTATTCTCTTTAGCAGCAGATTTTTTTTGTAAATCCTGCAAATCAGTGACCGACATATCATTTTTGAGAATCTGCTTGAAAATTTTTATTTGTTCTTCTTTGCTCTGATAAGCCAAAATAATTTTGGCATGAGACATAGTAATGTCACCTTTAGCCATAGCCTCTTTGATAACCACTGGTAATTTTAA